>NC_014034.1:162500-462500 GCF_000021865.1 Rhodobacter capsulatus SB 1003 | reverse complement strand
ACGAACGCCGCGTCGCGGGGTCGCTGAAATACCGGCCGGTGACGCTGCTGGTCGTGGTGGTGCTGGTGGGCACGATGGGCTTCATGTTCCTGCGCACCGCGACCGAACTGGCCCCCGACGAGGATCAGGGCGCGGTGATCGCCATGGTGCAGGCGCCGCGCTATGCGACGGCCGATTACACCGCGCATTACATCGACCAGCTGGGGCAGGCCACCAAGGACATCTCCGAGGTCCGCACCGCCTTTTCGATCGCCGGTTTCGGCGGCTCGGACAGCATGGGGATCTATATCTGGGCGCTCGACAAATGGGCGGACCGCGACCGCTCGCAAGAACAGGTGCAAAAGGACATTCAGGCCGCGATCGACGCCTCGACCGGCATGGAGGGCTTCGCCTTTGCCCCCCCCACCCTGCCGGGCGCGGGCGGCGGGCTGCCGATTTCGGTGGTGGTGCAGTCGATCTACGGGCCGGACCGGGTGGCCGAAGTGGCCGAGGAAATCCGGCAAAAGGCGCAAGCGACGCACAAGTTCATCTTCGTGCAGAACTCGCTTTCGTTCGACGCGCCCGAGGTCCGGGTGACGATCGACCGCGACCGGGCGGCGGCGCTGAACGTGCCGATCTCGGACATCGGCTCGACGCTGGGCCTGCTGGTCGGCGGCGGGGCGGTGGCGCAGTTCGACCGCGATTCCAACAGCTATGACATCATTCTGCAGGTGCCCCAGGACTACCGCGGCAATCCCGAGGATCTGGGCCGCTATTTCGTCCGCGCGGCGAGCGGCGAGATGGTGCCGCTGTCTTCCGTGGTGAAGATCGAGACCGGCTCGATGGCCTCGAAGGTGGAGCAGTTCAACCAGCTGAACTCGGCGACGATTTCGGCGCTGCCGATCCCCGGGCAATCCTCGGGCGACGGGCTGGCGGCGATCATCCAGATCGCCAACGAGGTGATGCCCGAGGGCTTCTTCCTCGATTATTCCGGCCAGTCGCGGCTGGAACAGACCCAGGGCAACACGCTGATGATCGCCTTTGCCGCGGCGGTTCTGGTGATCTATCTGGTGCTGGCCGCGCAGTTCGAGAGCTTCCGCGACCCGTTCATCATCCTGATGTCGGTGCCGCTGACGATCTTCGGCGCGGTGCTGCCGCTGAACCTGGGGCTTGGGACGCTGAACATCTATTCCCAGGTGGGGATGATCACGCTGATCGGGCTGATCACCAAGCACGGCATCCTGATGGTGGAATTCGCCAACCAGCAGCGCGAGCATCACGGGCTGAACCGGCAGGACGCGATCGTTCTGGCGGCGAAGACCCGGCTGCGGCCGATCCTGATGACCACCGCCGCGATGGCGCTGGCCGTGGTGCCGCTGGTGATCGCCGATGGCGCGGGCGCCGCCGCCCGCGAGGCGATGGGGATCGTGATGTTCTCGGGCCTGTTGATCGGGACGATGTTCACGCTCTTCGTCGTGCCGATGTTCTACACCTTCATCGCGCCGTCGGATGCCGCGATGAAGGCGGCCGAGGAAAAACGGCTGGCGGCGGGCTGATCCCGCCGCGAGATCGGGCCGCGGCACGTGACGCGGCCCTGCGCGGGACATCTGCAGCAAGACCCGCCGGGGCCCAAAGGCCCCCGGCCAGCGCCCGCCCCGCCCATGGCGGGCGCTTCTCGCCCGCCGGGCCGGGCGCCGGCCTCTGTCACGCTTGAGGACACGGTCGCGGAACAGCCGTTGCGCCGACGGGCGGGGAAAAACGGTGCTTTTCCTGATCCGCCCGAACCCGGCACATCGCCGCCCCTTGCCAGCGGCTTTCCCCTTTGGCATGCTTCCCCAGAGCCGTGGCGATGGCGTCGCCACCGGGCATGGCCCGATGCTTGCGGGGGTGCCCCCGCTTACGTCCTGAACGCCGGGATCTTTCGGGGTCCCACGGGCCCAAAGGACAGATCATGCAAAGACCCGAATTCTACACCTGCGAAAACGGCCCCAAGGCGGCGCTGCCCTTCGCGGCCGAGGAATACGAGACCCGCCTGGCGGGCCTGCGCGACATCATGGAGCTGCACAGCCTCGACGCCGTGCTGCTGACCTCGATGCACACCATCGCCTATTACTCGGGCTTTCTTTACTGCAGCTTCGGCCGCCCCTACGGGCTGGTGGTGACGCGCGACCGCTCCGTGGTGATCTCGGCCGGGATCGACGCCGGGCAGCCCTGGCGGCGCTGCCATGGCGAAAGCCTGACCTATACCGACTGGGCGCGCGACAATTACTGGCGCGCCGTCGTCCATGTCATAGGCACCGGCAAGGCGGTCGGCTGCGAGGCCGATCACCTGACGATGCTGAATGCGGAAAAGTTCAGCCATTTCCTGAAACCGAAACGCGGCCTCGACATCGCCCCCGCGACGATGACGCAACGGCTGGTGAAATCCGAGGCCGAGATCGCCCTGATCACCCACGGCGCCGCGGTGGCCGATGTCGGCGGCTTTGCGATCCGCGACACGATCAAGGAAGGGATTCGCGAGATCGACGTGGCGATGGCGGGCCGCGACGCGATGGAGGCGGAAATCGCCAGGCGCTTCCCCGAGGCCGAATATCGCGACACCTGGGTCTGGTTCCAGTCCGGGCTGAACACCGACGGCGCGCACAATCCGGTGACCGGGCGGGTGCTGAAACGCGGTGACATTCTCAGCCTGAACTGCTTCCCGATGATCTCGGGCTATTACACCGCGCTCGAACGCACGATGTTTCTGGGCGAGGTCGATCCGGCCAGCCTGAAGATCTGGGAGGCGAACGTGGCCGCGCATGACTACGGCATGTCGCTTCTGGTGCCGGGCGCCGTCTGCTCCGAGGTGACGCAGAAGATCAACGCCTTCTTCGCAGAGCGCGACCTGCTGCAGTATCGCACCTTCGGTTATGGCCATTCCTTCGGCGTGCTGTCGCATTACTACGGTCGCGAGGCGGGGCTGGAGCTGCGCGAGGACATCGACACCGTTCTGGAACCCGGCATGGTGATTTCGATGGAGCCGATGCTGACCCTGCCCGAGGGCCTGCCCGGCGCGGGCGGCTACCGCGAACACGACATTCTGGTGATCGGCGAAACCGGCGCCGAGGACATCACCAAATATCCCTATGGCCCCGGCTTCAACGTCGTCGGATGACCCCGGCGGGGGCGGCAGAGGCCGCCCCTTTCGCCACAGCCAGCGGAAATTTCACGGTTTTTGCGATCACAACCACGCGAGGGCTTGACCTTGGGGCACCACCACCCCCTGATCGACGCTCATGTTCTCCGCACCAGCGGGGATTCGCTCATTTCTCGACAGGTGCTGCCCCGTGTCCCGTCTTCCGCTTGCCTTCCGTGCCCCGCTTGCGGGCTGTCTCACCCTTGCGCTGCTGGCGGGCTGCGCCGCCGATCCCAAGGCCGCGAATGCGCCCGCGCTGCGGGGGGTGCCACCCGAATATCAGGCCCGTCCCGACGGCGAACGCGTCGTGCCTGCGGTGAACCCGGTCTATCTGACCGAACGCAACCGCCGCCGCTGGGTCGAATATGCGGGCCCCGAGGGCAAGGACACGATCGTCATCGATCCCTATGCGCGGGTGCTTTACCACGTCGTCGAACCGGGCAAGGCGATGCGCTTCGGCATTGCCGTGGGCAAGGCGGGCCGGGGCTTCTCGGGCGCGGCGGTGGTGGGCCGCAAGGAAATCTACCCGTCCTGGCAACCCACAGCGCGGATGGTCCGCGCCGATCCCGCGCTTTACGGACCGCTCGCGGGCGGGCTCGACGGCGGGCTGGACAACCCGCTTGGCGCGCGGGCGCTCTATCTTTACCGCAACGGCCGCGACACCTATTACCGCATCCATGGCACGATGGACCCAAGCTCGATCGGCAAGGCCACTTCGGCGGGCTGCATCCGGCTGTTCAACCAGGACATCATCGACATGTTCGACGAGGCGCCGCTGGGAACGCGGGTCAAGGTCCGCAGCCTGGCCGAAAGCCTGGAGCTGGAAGGGCCGATGCACGAGCTGCACACCGGCTATGTCGTGCCCGAGGCCGAGGTCGAGCTGATCGCCGCCGATGAGGCCGCCTGGGCCGCCGGTCAGATCACCGATCCGGCGGTGCTGGAAGCGCAGCAGCACGCCGCCGCGGTCGAGGCGGCACGGAAGGCCGGGGCCGCGAACTGATCCCTAGCGGATCAGGATCACATAATCCTTGCGGGTGGTTTCGATCACCCGCCAGATCCCCTGAAAGCCCGGCCGGATCAGGAACGCATCCCCCGGGCCGACCTCCAGCCGCGTGCCCGCGGCGCCCTCGATCACCGAGCGGCCCGCCAGAATGCGGCAATATTCCCATTCGTCATAACACACCCGCCAGGCGCCCGGCGTGCTTTCCCAAATGCCGCAATAAAGGCCCGCCTCCTCCTCGGCGGTCCAGTTGCGGTGCACGGGATCGCCTTCGATCAGACGTGCGGGGTCGGGACGGGTGATTTCCGGATCGCCGACGGGCGTCAGACGTTCGATCAGCATGAAAGCGGCCTTCGCGGTTGAGAGGACAAAGCCGGGGCCTTGCCCCGGACCCCAGGATATTTCCGGCAAGATGAAAGCGAAAGCCGGGCTGCGACGAAAGACGCGGCGGCGGTTGCTGCGTCGCGGCGTTGTCACTTTGCATTTACCGAACGGAAAGGGTAGGAAACCCGCAAGGGAGAGGGAGGGAAGCATGAGCGCGACCGCAAGCCTGAAACGGCTGATGCCTTCGGATATTCTGGCGCTGAAGGGCAAGGCGCCGGTGGTGGTTCTGACCGCCTATACGACACCCGTCGCGCGGCTGGCCGATCCGGCCTGCGACGTGCTGCTGGTCGGCGATTCGGTGGGGATGGTGCTGCATGGCCTGCCCTCGACGCTGGGCGTGACGATGGAGATGATGATCCTGCACGGCCGGGCGGTGATGCGGGGGTCTGACCGCGCGCTCGTCGTCATCGACATGCCCTTTGGCAGCTACGAGGAAGGGCCGGAACAGGCCTTCCGCAATGCCGCGCGGATCATGGCGGAAAGCGGCGCGGGCGCGGTGAAGCTCGAGGGCGGCGTGCACATGGCCGAGACCATCGCCTTTCTGGTGGCGCGCGGCATTCCGGTGATGGCGCATATCGGTCTGACGCCGCAATCGGTGAACACCTTGGGCGGCTACAAGGTGCAGGGCCGCGGCGCGGATGGTGACCGGCTGAATGCCGATGCGCTGGCGGTGACCGAGGCCGGGGCGTTTTCGGTGGTGCTGGAAAAGGTGCCCGCAGAGCTGGCGGGCGAGATTTCGGCGATGATCGCGATTCCGACGATCGGCATCGGCGCCGGGGTCGATTGCGACGGTCAGGTGCTGGTGATCGACGACATGCTGGGGCTGTTCACCGATTTCCGGCCGAAATTCGTCAAGCGCTATGCGGAACTGGGCCGCACCGCCGCCGAGGCCGTCGCCGCCTATGCCGCCGAGGTCCGCAGCCGGGCCTTTCCGGCCCCGGAGTTTTCCTTCTTCGACGAGGTGAAGAAATGACGCAAGTGATCCGCACCTCGGCCGAACTGCGCGAGAAGGTGGCGACCTGGAAACGCTCGGGCATGCTGGTCGGTGTCGTGCCGACGATGGGGGCGCTGCATGACGGCCATCTGTCGCTGGTGCGCGAGGCCCGCAAGCAATCCGACCGGGTGATCGTGACGATCTTCGTCAACCCGATGCAGTTCAACAACAAGGACGATCTGGAGAAATACCCGCGCGACGAGGATCACGATCTGGCGCTGCTCGAGGCCGAGGGGGTGGATGTGCTTTTCGCCCCCGGCGTGCACGAGGTCTACCCGGACGGCTTCGCCACCGTGGTTGCGGTCTCGGGCGTGTCCGAACCGCTCGAAGGCGCCTTCCGCCCCGGCCATTTCGAGGGCGTGGCGACGGTGGTGATGAAGCTGTTCGGCATGACCCAGGCGGGCCGCGCCTTCTTTGGCGAGAAGGACTGGCAGCAGGTGCAGGTGGTCAAGCGCATGGTCGAAGACCTGAACGTGCCGATCCGCATCATCCCCTGCCCCACGATCCGCGAAGAGGACGGTCTGGCGATGTCCTCGCGCAATGTGCGGCTGAGCCCCGAACACCGCGCGCTGGCGCCGCGGCTGCATGCGGAGATGCAGGCGGCGGCGGCGGCGATCCGGGCCGGGGCCCCGGTGACGGCGACGCTTGAGGCCGCGAAGGCCGCGATCGGCGCAGCGGGTTTCGGTGCCTGGGATTACCTGGATCTGCGCAGCGCCGAGGGGCTGCGGCCGATCACCGAACTGTCGGAACCGGCGCGGATTCTGGCCGCCGTCCATCTGGGCGACGTGCGGCTGATCGACAATATCGCGGTGTGACCAAGCCGGGGGCGCTGCCCCCGGACCCCCGGCGTATTTGGACCAGGAAAAACCGCATCGTTTCTTCTTGGCAAAAATACGCCCCTCGCGCGGGTGCGGCCGGGATCAGGCCTTCGTTCTGGATTGCAACCGATAGACGCCTTCGGGCAGATCGAGGGCGGCGGCCAGTTCGCGCAGCTGCGCATGCGAAAACACCACCCGCACCACGGTTTCGGTGGTCTCGTCCATCTGCTCGACCACCACGCAATCCTCGAAGGACTGGATGGTGATGTCTTCCTGCAGATAGTCGCGCGGATCGTCGCCCTCGTCGACGAGGGTGATCACGGTGGCGTCGAATTCGTGCTCGATGGTGAACATGGCGCAATGCTAGCGCGGCGGGCGCGGCACGAAAAGGGCAAACATTTCGGTGATCTGGCCGAAGGTGATTGCACCCGCGGGCAGCGCCGTTACTATTGCGGCACATTTGTTCCGGGCCTGCGATCCATGCCGCGCCGCTTCCTTGTCCTTCTTGCCGTGCCGCTGGCGCTGGCCGCCTGTGACGCCCCGCAGTCCGGGGCCGGTCGCGCATCCCTGCCGCGGCCGAAGCCGCCGGTGGTGACGGTGGAAACCGGCCCCGATGCCCGGACCGCCGCGGCGAACTTTCTGGCCGTCGCGCAGGACATGGAACCGCGGATCGAAAGCGAATGTCTGGCGCGCTCGCACGGGCGGCGCAATTGCGACTATCAGGTGATGGTCGATGAACGCCCCGAGCCGCAGCCGAACGCCTTTCAGACCCTTGATGACCGCGGCCGGCCGATCGTCGCCTTCAACCTGGCGCTGATCGCCGAGGCCCGCAACCGCGACGAGCTGGCCTTTGTCATGGGCCACGAGGCGGCGCATTACATTCTGGGGCATCTGGAGCAGAAGACCTCGGACGCGTCCAAGGGGGCGCTGATTCTGGGGGCCTTGGCGGCGGCTTCGGGGGCGGATGCCGATGGCGTCGCGCAGGCACGCGATTTCGGCGCGGAAATGGGCGCGCGCGCCTATTCGAAGGATTACGAATTGCAGGCCGATGCGCTGGGCACGGTGATCGCCTGGAATGCGGGCTATGACCCGGAACGCGGGGCGCTGTTCTTCACCCGCCTGCCCGATCCCGGGCACAGCTTCCTTGGCACCCATCCGGCCAATGGCGAGCGCATCGCCGTCGTGCACCGGGTCACCGCGGCGCTGCGCCGGGGCACTTTCCGCGGTTTTTGATCCGCAGCCTGCCCAATTCCCCGGCATATCCGATTGCGCGAGCGCGAACACCGGGCGCCTCGCGCAAAGATTGATCTGAATCATGGCAATTCGACACCTGCGGCAGATGATTTGTACGACCCTGCCCGGAACAAGGAATTGCTTATGCACGGACGGAAGACCCTGAATCGGCATGCCGCCCTGATGAACCGCATGGCGCAGACGCTCGGCGTCAATCTGACCGAGATGATGCTGCAAGGAAAGCTGGGCGGCGACGACTGGCGCGCGGCGGTGGTGCGCTGCTCCGATTGTCCGGAGCCGACCGACTGCCTGCACTGGCTCTCGGAGCATGACGGCGAGAACGGGCACGCGACCGCCGCGGCCGAGGCGCCGGACTATTGCACCAATCGCGAGATGATGGCCCGCCTGCGGGCGGCGCTGGCCACGGATCAGGTTCTTGCAGACGCCGAGGGAGAGAAATGATGGGCATTCAGGGCAACATCGATCTGTATTTCTGGATCGCCCGCGGCATGGGCCGCCGGATGGGGGTGAACGTCACCGAGGCGATGCACGAGGGGCTGCTGACGCAGGCGGATTTCGCGCAGATGATCAACCGCTGCCGCTGCTGCACCGGGGCAGAGGGCTGCCTGGCCTATCTGTCGGAACATTCCGAGGAACGCGGCTCGGCGCCGGACTGGTGCGGCAACGGCACCGTGCTGCGCGAAATCGGCGCGATGGTCTGAGCCCCGCGCCGCAGCGTCTCAGCCCTGCAACGTCTCAGCCCTGCAACCCGGCCAGATAGGCGGTGACCGCGGGGCGGACCGTCTGCACGCCGCCCGCACGCGCGGCGTCGATCGCCGCTTTCAGCTCGGTCAGATCGGCGCGGCGCAACAGATGCTTGACCGGCCCGATCGAGGCCGGGCGCATCGACAGCTTGCGGATGCCAAGGGCGGCGAAGGTCAGCGCCTCGATCGGGCGGCCCGCATCCTCGCCGCAGAAACTGAGCGCGGTGTCGCTGGCGGCGCAGCGGGCGATGATCTGCTCGATGAAGCCCAGGAAGCTGACATCCAGCGTGTCATAGCGGCGCCGCACGCGTTCGTTTTCGCGGTCGGCGGCAAAGAAGAACTGCTTCAGGTCGTTGCCGCCGATCGAGATGAAATCGCAACCGGCAAAGAAACTGTCGGGCGCAAAGGCGAGCGACGGCGTTTCCAGCATCGCCCCCACCCGCAGGTCCGACGGCACCGGGCGGCCCAAGGTCGCCTCGCGGTCGATTTCGCGCAAAAGCGTGGCTTTCGCGGCGTTGAATTCGTCGGGCGTGGCGACAAAGGGGAACATCACCGACAAGGGCCGCCCCTCGGACGCGCGGATCAGCGCCTGCAGCTGCATCCGCAGCACGCCGGGCTTGTCAAGGCCAAGCCGGATCGCCCGCCAGCCCATCGCGGGGTTCGGCTCCTCTTGCGGCTTCATGTAGGGCAGCACCTTGTCCGAGCCGATGTCGAGGGTGCGGAACTGCACCTTGGCGCCCTGCGCCGCATCGATCACCCGCTTGTAAAGCGCCGCCAGTTCCCCCCGCCGCGGCACGCGCGAGCGGATCAGGAATTGCAATTCGGTGCGAAACAGCCCGACGCCATCGGCGCCCGAGCCCTTGAGCGAGGGCAGATCCGCCATCAGCCCGGCATTCATCATCAGGCTGACCCGGTTGCCCGCCCGGTCCACCGCGGGCTGGTTGCGCAGATCGGCATAGCGTTTCTGCGCCTCGGCCTGCATCGCGATCTTGTCGCGGAAGGCGGCGGCCACGGTTTCCTCGGGGCGCAGGTGCACGATGCCCTGATCGCCATCGACCAGAATCGGATCGCCGTTCAGCGCCTCGTTGGTGATTCGCGCCGCATGGATCACCAGCGGAATCGCCAGCGCCCGGGCCACGATGGCGGCATGGCTGCCGACCGAGCCCTCTTCCAGCACCACACCCTTGAGCTTGCGGCCGTAATCCAGCAATTCGGCCGGGCCGATGTTGCGCGCCACCAGCACCGGGTTTTCCGGCAGTTCCGCCCCGGTGTCCTTGCCCTGCCCGGTCAGAAGCCGCAACAGCCGGTTCGACAGGTCGTCCAGATCATGCAGCCGTTCGCGCAGATAGGCGTCGGTCGATTGTTCCAGCCGTGCCCGCGCCGTCGATTGCTCCTTTTCCACCGCCGCTTCGGCGGAGAGGCCAAGGTCGATGTCCTCGCTCATCCGGCGGACCCAGCCGCGCGAATGGGCCAGCATCTTGTAGGCTTCCAGAACCTGCCGCTGTTCCTTGTCCATGCTGGCCGAGCCGATCAGCATGTCGTCGATCTGCGCCTGCAGCGTCGAGACCGCCTCGTCAAGCCGGGCCTTTTCCGCATCCGGATCATCGCCGACCGGGTTGGTCACCACGACGCGCGGTTCATGCAGCCAGACCCGGCCCTCGGCCGCGCCCTCCTGCCCGGTCGAGCCGCGGAACATCACGGGGAAGCGATGCGCCGCGCCGATGCCGCCCTGATCGCCGGTAAAGGCGCCCAGTTCGGTCATTTCCGCCAGCACCATCGCAACGACTTCCAGCCCGTAGACCTCGTCGTCGGAGAACAGCCGCGCCTCGCGCGATTGCACGACCAGCACGCCCAGCTTCTCGCCGACGCGCTGGATCGGCACGCCAAGGAAGCTTGAGTAAATCTCTTCGCCGGTTTCCGGCATGTAGCGGAAACCCGGTTCGGCGGGGGCATTGGCGGTATTGGCGGGCTGGCCGGTGCGGGCGACGCGGCCCACCAGCCCCTCGCCCAGCCGCATCCGGGTCTTGTGCACCGCCTCGGGGTTCAGCCCCTCGGTGGCGCAAAGTTCCAGCGTTTCCGGGTCGCGGAACAGATAGATCGAGCAGACCTGCGTCCGCATCGAATGGGCGATCAGATGGGTGATCCGATCCAGCCGGTCCTGTCCGTCGCCGGGGGTGGCCAAAGTATCGCGCAACCGGCGCAACAGCGTGCGGCTGTCACTTTCGCTGCGATCCACCATGGCCTGAGCGCCCCCGTTTCTAGAGGCCTGAACCGCGTGTCAGGCCTTCTCCAACTCGAATGCATCATGGAGGGCCTGCACGGCCAGTTCCATATATTTCCGATCGATCAGCACGGAAATCTTGATCTCCGAGGTCGAGATGACCTTGATGTTGATGTTTTCGGCGGCCAGCGCTTCAAAGGTGCGCGCGGCGACGCCCACCTGCGAGCGCATGCCGATGCCGACGACCGAGACCTTGGCGACATCGGTGTCGATGATCAGCTCGTCATATTTGATCTTGCCCGCGGTCTTGGCATCTTCCAGCGCCTTTTGCGCGCGGGCGACCTGGTTGATCGGGCAGGAAAAGGTCATGTCGGTGACGGCGCCCGGGTGGTTGTCGTCGTAATCCTTTTCCGAGATGTTCTGCACGATCATGTCGACGTTCACGCCGGCCTCGGCCAGCGGCCCGAAGATCGCCTGCGCGACGCCCGGACGGTCTTCGATGGTGAAGAGGGTGATCTTGGCCTCGTCGCGCGAATAGGCGACCCCCGAGACGACTTTCGATTCCATGATTTCATCCTCCCCGCAGACAAGGGTTCCTGAAGTTTCGTCGGTTTCCTCGAAGGAGGAGAGCACCCGCAGCCGCACGCCAAAGCGCATCGCCAGTTCCACGGACCGCGTTTGCAGCACCTTGGCGCCAAGGCTGGCGAGTTCGAGCATTTCCTCGAACGCGATCTTGTCCAGCTTGCGCGCCTTGGAGCTGATCCGCGGATCGGTCGTGTAGACGCCGTCCACATCGGTGTAGATGTCGCAGCGTTCCGCGGCAAAGGCGGCGGCAAAGGCGACGGCGGTCGTGTCGGACCCGCCCCGGCCCAGCGTGGTGATGCGGTTTTCGGCCGACAGGCCCTGGAAGCCCGCGACGACCGCGACCTTCATGCCCTCGGCGAATTTCGCGTCGATATTCTCGCGCGGGATCGACTTGAACCGGGCCGAGCCATGCGCCGAGGTGGTGTTGATCGGCACCTGCCAGCCCTGCCAGCTGCGCGCCGGGATGCCCATTTCCTGCAGCCGCAGCGCCATCAGACCGGCGGTGACGTTTTCGCCACTGGCGACGACGGCGTCATATTCGCGGGCGTCATAAAGGGGCGAGGTGCCCTCGACCCAGCCGACAAGCTCGTTCGTCTTGCCCGACATCGCCGAGACGATCACGATGACATCGTAGCCACGGTCGACCTCGCGCTTGACCTTCGCCGCCGCATTCGCGATGCGGTCGAGGTCCGCCACCGAGGTGCCGCCGAATTTCATCACGAGAAGCGGCATCTTCCCCCCCAATTCTGGTCCGGACCCTGCGCCCGGCGTCGCGCTTCTGCTATCGGAAGGGGGCGAAGCTTGCAAGGGTTTGCCTGCGGCGAAACGCCTGCGCACCCGTCATCTGCCCGTCATGTCCATGTCATGCGGACCCGGCAGAATTGCGCCCGATCAGGGCAGGAGGATGTGATGAGTCTCGATGAGGTCGAATACCGCGAAAGGCGGGCGCAGGCGCGTGGGTTGCAACGGGCGCTGGAGGCTTTGCGCGACGATCTGGTGCGGCGGTCGGATGCGACGATGGAAGGCTGGGAAGGTCTGGTGCGACGGCCCGAATTCCTGCCCTCGGCGCGCAATCTGGCCGATTATCTGGCGCTGCGGCGCGGCGATCTGGTGCCGTTTCAGGCGCCCTTGGCCTCGCTTGGCCTTTCGTCGCTTGGCCGGGCCGAGGCGCATGTGCGCCCCTCGATCGATGCGGTTCTGGCGTCGCTGGCGATGATCGGCGGCGAAGGCGTGGCAAGCTATCCCACCGTTGAAACCTTTGCCGCGGGCCCGGCGCGTCTGGCCGCCCGCCGTGATGCGCTGTTTGGTGCCCGGCGCGAGGCGCCGCGCTCGCGGGTGATGGTGACGCTGCCGACCGAAGCCGCGGTGAACCCCGATCTGGTCGGGGCCTTGATCGCCGCCGGGGCGGATTGCGTGCGGATCAACTGCGCCCATGACAACCCCGATGTCTGGGCGGCGATGATCGGCCAGGTGCGGCAGGCCGCGATGAAGGCCGGGCGGCGGGTGCCGGTGCAGATGGATATCGAAGGCCCGAAACTGCGGGTCGAGGCTTTGTCGGAAAGCGTCGAGGAAACCGGCCGTCTGTTCGAGGGCGACCGCTTCGAGGTGGTCGAGACGCTGGCCCATGACGCCGATCTGCCGCAGGTGCGACTGTCGCATCCCGCGCTGATGGAGGCGATGGCCGAGGGCGGCGCGATCTGGATCAACGACGGCAAGCTGCGGGCAAAGATCCTCAAGGTGCGGCCCGGCAAGGTGCTGGCCGAGGTGACCTCGACGCCCTCGAAAGGGGCGAAGATCAAAGTCGAAAAGGGGGTCAACCTGCCCGGCGTCGATCTGCGCGTGCCCGCGCTGACCGAGGCCGATCTGGGTCATCTCGATTTCGTGCTGGGCCATGCCGACATTCTGGGCTTTTCCTTCGTGCAGACGGGGGGCGATCTGCGCGCGCTGTTTGCGGAACTCGATGCCCGGTCCGATGGCGGCACCGCGCGCGATTGGCCGGCGCTGATGCTGAAGATCGAGACGCCGCTTTCGCTGCGCAACCTGCCCGCGCTGATCGTCGAGGCCGGTGGGCGGGTGCCGGTGGGCGTGATGATCGCGCGCGGCGATCTGGCGGTGGAAATCGGCTTTGAACGGCTGAGCGAGATTCAGGAAGAGGTTCTGTGGCTCTGCGAGGCGGCCGAGGTTCCCGTCGTCTGGGCGACGCAGGTGCTGGAGGGCATGGTCAAGGAAGGTCAGGCCAGCCGGGCCGAGATGACGGATGCCGCGATGAGCCAGCGCGCCGAATGCGTGATGCTGAACAAGGGCCCGCATCTTGTGCAGGCGGTGACGTTCCTGCGCGACGTGTTGATGCGGATGGACCGGCACACGTCGAAGAAATCGCCCCGGTTGGGCGCGCTGGGGCTTTGGCACGACCTGTGATCGGGCGGAAAAGGAAAGGCATCGCCTTTCCCCGCCCGCAGGCACAGCGCTGCGGCACGACCGCCTGCCCCAAGCACAACAGAGGCCTGCGCTCCGCCCCGGCGGCGCGACTGCGCCCGCCGATGGCGGGGCGGGCGCAGGCCGAGTGCCTTTGGGCCCTCGGCGGTCACAGGACCTCTGTTGCGATTGGCCTCGGCAATGGCCGAGGCCAAGTCAGCCTCAAACGTCCTTCATCAGCCGCAGCGCATCGTAGATCGCCGCATGGGTGTTGCGCGCGGCCACCGCATCGCCGATCCGCAGCAGCCGGAACCGCCCCTCGGGGTTTGCGATCACCGCCTGCGGTTGGCCGGTGGCGAGCGCCTCGTAATCGACGATGCCAAAGTTCGACGAAAGCGGCTTGAGCGCGAAGTAAAGCTCGTCGAGCGGCCGTGTGCCGTGGTTCACCACCACCTGATCGACCTCGCGCAGCCGCGTCACCGGGCCGTAATCGCTGCCTAGAACCGCCCTCAGCCGGTTGCCCGCGCGGGTGACCGACATCAACCGCCAGGTCACGGTGAAGGTCGTGTCCCGCCCCTGCAGCGCCCGCATATAGGGCACAAGGTTCATCGCCATCACCTCGGGCGCAAAGGCGCGGTCGGGGGTGACGATCTCCACCTTCGCCCCGCTGGCCGAGATCAGATCGGCCGCCATCAGCCCGGCATGATCGCCCGCATCGTCAAAGATCAGCACCTCGCGGCCGGGCTTCACCGCGCCCGAAAGAATGTCCCAGGTCGACACCACCAGATCATTGCCCGCACTCAAGACCTCGGTATGCGGCAGACCGCCGGTGGCGATCACCACCTCGTCCGGGTCGGTGGCCAGCACGTCTTCGGCCTCGGCGAAGCTGTTGAAGTGAAACGTCACCCCGCGCTTGAGGCATTGCTGATAGCGCCAGTCGGTGATCGCCGCCATCTCGCGCCGCCGCGGGTCGAGCGCGGTCAGCCGCACCTGCCCGCCGGGCTGATCGGCGGCCTCGAAAACGGTGACTTCATGGCCGCGCTCGGCCGCGACGCGGGCAGCCTCCAGCCCCCCCGGCCCGGCGCCGACAATGGTCACGCGCTTTTTCGTCACGGCAGGCAGGATCACCTGCGGCTCGGTCAGTTCCCGGCCCGTCGCCGGGTTGTGCAGGCACAGCGCCATGCCGCCCTGATAGATCCGGTCAAGGCAGTAATTCGCGCCGACGCAGGGGCGAATGTCCTCCTCGCGCCCCGCGATCAGCTTCGCCACCAGATGCGGATCGGCCAGATGCGCCCGGGTCATGCCGACCATGTCAAGCTTGCCCGACGCGATCGCATGCCGCGCCGTCGCGATATCGGGGATCTTCGCGGCGTGGAAAGTCGGGAACCCGGTCGCGGCCCGGATCTCGCCCGCGAAATCCAGATGCGGCGCGTTGCGCATGCCCTGAATCGGGATCAGATCGGTCAGCCCCGGGTCGGTGTCGATATGGCCGCGCACGATGTTCAGGAAATCGACCAGCCCCGAATCGCGCAAGGCTTTCGACAGCACCAGCCCCTCGGCCTGATCCATGCCGCCGGGCAGGCCCTGATCGCCGGTATAGCGCAGCCCGACGATGAAATCCGGCCCGCAGCGGCTTCGGATCGCCCCCAGAACCTCCATCGTGAAGCGCATCCGGTTTTCCAACGACCCGCCATAGGGGGCATCAAGGTCATTCGTCAGCGGCGACCAGAATTGTTCGAGCAGATGGCCGTAGGCCTCGAGTTCGATGCCATCGACGCCCGCCGCTTTCATCCGCTCGGCGGCATCGGCAAAATCGCCCTTGATCCGGTCGAGATCCCAATCCTCGGCCCGTTTCGGAAAGGCCCGATGCGCCGCCTCGCGTTCATGGCTGGGCGCCACCACCGGCAGCCAGTCCGCCTTGTCCCAGCGGGTGCGACGGCCAAGGTGGCTGAGTTGGATCATCACCGCCGCGCCGTGGTCGTGGCATTCGTCAACCAGCTGGCGCATCCAGCCCACCACCTCGTCCTTCCAGGCCAGGATGTTGTTGAAAACCGGCGGGCTGTCGCGGGAAATCGAGGCCGAGCCCGCCGTCATCGTCAAGGCCACCCCGGCCCGCGCCCGTTCGACGTGATAGGCGCGGTAGCGTTCCTTCGGCATGCCGTCCTCGGCATAGGCGGGCTCATGCGCGGTGATCAGGATGCGGTTGCGAAGCGTCAGGTGGCGCAGCTGGTAAGGCTGCAAAAGCGGGTCGTTCGACATGGGGGCCTCCGGGGTTCCTGGGGGCAGGATTTGCGAAATGTGCACACATGTCAAGTTTGAGATCACCCCTGAACATTTTCTTGAGCCCAGCTTCTTGAGCCCGGTCGCGGCCCGGGCTAGGGTCGGGGCATGACAGAGGCGAAGGACAGCGGTTGGCGCGGCTCGCGCGAGGGGTGGCTGGAAGCCGCCTGCGAGGCCCTGATCGCGGGCGGGGTCGAGGCGGTGAAGATCCTGCCGCTTGCCAAGAAACTCGGCCTGTCGCGGACCTCGTTTTACTGGTTCTTCCCCGACCGCGAGGATCTTCTGGCCGCGCTGCGGGCGCGCTGGCGGGCGGTAACGACGGAAGTTCTGCTTTCCGCGACAACGGCTTATGCAGAAACCGAGACCGAGGCGATGCTGAACCTTCTGTCCTGTTTCCTGTCGGGCCGGTTCGATGCGCGCTTTGAATTCGCGCTGCGCAGCTGGGGCTTTGCCGATCCTTCCGTGGCGGCGGATCTGCATGCGGCCGATGCCGAGCGGCTGGCGGCCCTGTCTGCGCTGCTGCTGCGCTGGGGCCATGCGCCCGAGGATGCCGATGTGCGGGCGCGCACGATCTATCTGGTGCAGATCGGCTATATCTCGATGCAGACCGATGAGACGCTCGACACCCGGCTGGCACGGATCGCGCATTATGTCGAGGTCTATACCGGCAAGCGGCCCGGCGCCGCGGAACTGGCGCGGTTCGAAGCCGGGCTGCGGGCGGGCGGGTGACGCCTGTCTTTGCGGCCCGATGACCGAGGCCATTGCCGAGGTCCGGCGCAACAGTGCGGCAAAGACCGGCGGGGGCCCCAAAGGCCCCCGGCCAGCGCTCGCCCCGCCCTCGGCGGGCGCTTTTCGCCCGCCGGGTCGGGCGCCGGCCTCCCGCAGCGCGCGGGGCAACCGGTCCCGGGACAAGGCTGCTCCGGCGGGCGGGGAAAGGCGATGCCTTTCCTGATCCGCCCGAAACCGGCCAAACCTAGCCCCGCATCGTCAGCATCACCCCCGCCAGCGTCACCGCAAGCCCCGCGACCATCGTTGCCGTCAGCGGCTCGCCGAACAATGCCCAGCCCCAGAGCATCGTCACCGGCGGGCTGAGATAGATCACCGCCGAAACCCGCGCGACCGGAAACAGCCGCAGGCTGCTGTAATAAATCCCATAGGCGCCGAAGGTTGCGAACAGAACCAGCCAGCCGATGCCCAGCGCGAAAGACATCGTCAGCGGCGGCGCCAATGTCCCCTGCCACCCGGCGCAGAGCCCGAACAGCACCGCCCCGGTCAGCGAATGCAGACACAGGCTTTGATGCAAGGGCATCCGCAGCCCGGGCCGTTTCTTCACCAAAACCGAGGCCAGCGCAAAGCCCAGCATCGAGGCCACCGTCAGCCCATAGGCCCAAAGCGGCGCCGTCCCCAGCGACAGGCTGTCGGCCGAAACGATCAGCACGCCCAGCACCGCCACCGCCGTTCCCGCCCATTGCGCCACCGACAGCCGCTCGCCCAGCACCGGCTGCGACAGCGCCGCGATGGCGAGCGGCAGCAGGTCCGAAATCAGCGCCACCGTCCCCGTCGGCACCCGCGCGCCGATCGCCAGCGCAAACCCGCCCAGATAGAGAAAGACCGACATCACCCCGAACAGACATTGTTCGATCCCCCCGCGCAGGGTCATCCGCGGCCCCACCAGCAGCGCAAAGGGCAGCAGGATCAGCCCCGCCACCAGCGTGCGCCAGAACAGCACCAGCCCCACCCCGGCGCTTTCGCTGGCGTAACGGATGCCGATGAAACCGGAACTCCAGCACAGGACAAGCGCCACCGCCATCAGCGGCCAAAGCAGGGGACGGGGCAGGGAAAGGGCGGGCGCGGTCATCATCTCCTCGTGTCGGCTGTCCCTTCCTCGGCGAAGCGTCGCCAAAACGCACATGACAAATTTCGATGGCAGCATGACTTTTGTGCCGGATACGGAATGAATCTTTGCCACAAGCCGCCAATCGGCGCAGGATCGGCGCCGTTGCATGAGGCCCCGATGACCGATCTTTCCACCCGCCGCCTTGACATCGACGCGCTGCGTGCCCTGCGCGCCATCGCCCATCACGGCACCGTCACCCGCGCCGCCGAGGCTTTGGGCCTGACGCAATCGGCCGTCAGCCACAAGATCCGGCGGCTGGAAACCAGCCTGGGCGCGGATCTTCTGTCGCGCCGCCCCGGCGGGCCGCTGTTCACCGCCGCGGGCGCGGAACTGCTCGATTACGCCGCCCGCATCCTTGGCCTGCATGACGAGGCTTTGCTGAGCCTCTCGAAAACGCCGCTTGCCGGGCGCCTTGTGCTGGGCCTGACCGAGGACACGACCTGCACCGACCTATCCCGCATCCTCGGCCGGTTCCGCCGCCTGCATCCGCAAGTGAGCGTGCGCGCCCAGGTCCGGATGAGCCTGATGCTGCGGGCGCAGCTTGAGCGCGGCGAGATCGACGCCGCGATCCTGCAGGTCTTTGACCACGAGGTCCGGCCGACCGACATCGTCCTGCTGCGCGAAGATCTGCATTGGGTGCGTCACCGCGATCTGCCCCTGCCCGGGGCGGGGCCGATCCCGTTCCTGTCCTTTCACGACGACTGCTTTTACCGGCATTGGGCGCAGGATATCGGGCAGGATGGCGGGGTGACGCTGGAAACCGTTTTCGAATGCGCCAGCGCCGCCGGGATCGTCGCGGCGGTCTCGGCGGGGCTGGGCGTCGCGCTGCTGTCGACGCGGCATCTGCGCCCCGAGATGGAGATCCTCGGCCCGCCCTTGCCGCCGCCGCCCGGGCTGAGCTATGTCGTGCGCCGCGCCCGCAAGCTGCGGAACGCGGCGCTCGATACGCTGGTGGCCGAGATCGCGGCCGAAATCAGCCGCGTCGGGCGTCTGGTGCTGGCGGGGTGATCCCCGCCGGATCAGAACGGAATCACCGCCCCGTCATAGCTTTCGAAACAGCCCGAATTGGTCAGGTTGAGCGCATCGAACCGCGTCGTCAGCCCGGCCACCGATTGCGCCACGGTGATCTCGGCCTGCGGCCCGCCCATGTCGGTCTTGACCCAGCCGGGGTGATAGATGCCGACCGCGATCCCCTCGGGGCGCAGATCGGCGGCCAGGTTTCGCCCGAGGTTCAGCACCGCCGCCTTCGACGCGCGATAGATGTAGCTGCCGCCGGGCGCGCGGGCATCCGAGCCCATCGCCGAGGACAGGATCGCCACCTTGCCATGCGCCGCGCGCAAGTTCGGCAACAGCGCCTGAATCGTCAGGAACACGCCCATCACGTTGGTCGAAAAGCTGCGCGCCCAAAGCATCGGCGCATAGCCGCTTTCCAGCGACTGCCCCAGATCGGCATAGACCCCGGCATTGCAGACCAGAAGCCCGATCGGCAGCCCGTTCAGCCGACGCGCCAGTTCCTTGACGCTCTCGGGCTGGGTGACGTCAAGCGGCAAGAGATCGCCCTCGGGGTTGCGCGCGGTGCCGAAGGCCGCGGTGTCGGTGTGGCGGTAATGGGCCAGAAGCGCAGCGCCGATGCCGCGGTTCGCCCCGGTGATGAGAACTGTCATGGTCGCCTCCTGTGCGGCCATCATGGCGGCTCAGGCGGCAGAGGCAAGGACCTGAATCAATTCCGCGACCTTTTGGGCAAAAAGGGCAGCGGCATCACGGGGATACCGTCATCGAGAAGCGCCTTCGCCTCGTCGAGCCGGGCCTCGCCATGGATCGCGCGTTCGGGCTTGACGCCCTCGTGCATCGCGCGGGCTTCCGCGACGAAATTGACGCCGACATAATCGGAATTCGCCTCGACCGCCTGACGCATCGCGGCAAAGGCCTCCTCGATGCCGGTCTGCGGCGCGCTCAGCGGCGCCTCGGCCGCGGGCGCGGCGGCGGCCTTGCGCGCAGGGCGGACGGCGGGCGCCATCAGCGCCTTTTCGACCGTGGTCGAGCCGCAGATGGTGCAGCTGACCATGCCGCGCGCCTGCAGCGCCTCATAGGCCGCAGCCGAGGCGAACCAGCTGTCGAAGCTGTGCTCCTTGTCGCATTTCAGGGTGTAGCGGATCATCGTCAGGCCCGTTTTGAAGGCTCACATCTGACAGGCTCGGACCGGAAATTGCAAGCGCCGTCGCAAAACCCCGAAGCTTCGCAACCGCGGCGACACCTCCCCCTTCATCTTGCCCAAAATATCCCGGGGGGTCGTCCATTGGGGCACCATCGGCTCAAGACCCGATGGACGACGGGCGGAGCCCCCGGCGGGTCGCCCCGGGCGCAAGCCCGAGGCGAAATCCAGAGCAGCCCTCAGATCGAGAGGCAGATGTATTTCAGTTCAAGGTAGTCTTCGACGCCGTGATGGCTGCCCTCGCGCCCGAGGCCCGATTGCTTGACGCCGCCAAAGGGCGCCACCTCGGTCGAGATGATGCCGGTGTTCACGCCGACGATGCCGTATTCCAGCCCTTCCTGCACCCGGGTGATCCGGCCGATGTCACGGGCATAGAAATAGGAGGCCAGACCGAAGATCGTGGCATTGGCCTTTTCGATCACCTCGGCCTCGGTCTCGAATTTGAAGAGCGGCGCCACCGGGCCGAAGGTTTCCTCGGTCGCCACTTTCATCTCCTGCGTGACGCCGGTGACGACGGTCGGCTGGAAGAAGGTGCCGCCCAGTTCATGCCGCGCGCCGCCGGTGACGATGGTGCCGCCGCCCGCCACCACATCGGCGATATGTTCCTCGACCTTCTCGACCGCATCGGCCGAGATCAAGGGCCCGGTGGTCACGCCGTCCTTCAGCCCGTCGACGACATTGAGCTTGCGCACCGCCGCCGCCAGCTTTTCCGCGAAAGTGTCATAGACGCCCGCCTGCACATAGATCCGGTTCGCGCAGACGCAGGTCTGGCCGTTGTTGCGGAACTTCGACATCATCGCGCCCTCGACCGCCGCATCCAGATCGGCGTCGTCGAAAACGATGAAGGGCGCGTTGCCGCCCAGCTCCATCGAGCATTTCATCACCTGCTCCGCCGCCTGCCGCATCAGGATGCGCCCGACTTCCGTGGACCCGGTGAAGGTCAGCTTCCGCACCGCATGATTTTCGCAAAATTCCTTGCCGATGTCGGAGG
Organism: Rhodobacter capsulatus SB 1003; assembly: GCF_000021865.1. Lineage (NCBI taxonomy): Bacteria > Pseudomonadati > Pseudomonadota > Alphaproteobacteria > Rhodobacterales > Rhodobacter > Rhodobacter capsulatus. The sequence continues at coordinate 441,549 of NC_014034.1, read as the reverse complement.
CGCGCGAGGAGGTGATGACCGAGAGAATCCCCTTCGGCAGCCCGGCGCGTTCGCCCAAAAGCCCCATCGCCAGCGCCGAAAGCGGCGTTTCCGAGGCCGGACGGCAGACGAAGCCGCAGCCCACGGCGATGGCAGGGCCGGCCTTGCGGGCGATCATCGCATTCGGGAAGTTCCAGGGCGTGATACTGCCCACGACGCCGATCGGCTGTTTCAGCACGGTGATGCGCTTGTCGCGCATGTGGCCCGGGATCGTCTCGCCGTAGATGCGCTTGGCTTCCTCGCCGAACCATTCGATGAAGGAAGCGCCATAGGCGATCTCGCCGCGGGCTTCGGCCAGCGGCTTGCCCATTTCCGCGGTCAGGATCAGCGCGAGGTCTTCCTGGTTCGCCATCATCAGCTCGAACCATTTGCGCATCACCGCCGCGCGTTCCTTGCCGGTGCGGGCGGCCCAGTCCTTCATCGCGACCTCGGCGGCCTTGATGGCGCGGGCGGTTTCGGCGCGGCTCAGGTCCGGCACGGTGCAGATCACGTCGCCGCGGGCGGGGTTCGTCACCGCGAAGGTCTTGCCGTCATCGGCATCGACCCAGTCCCCCGCGACGAGGGCCTTGGTCACAAGAAGGCTCGGGTCCTTGAGCAGCGATTTCAGATTGGTGACGGTGTCGAGCATGGCGCATCTCATGGTTTGAGGGATATGAGAGGGAAGCACGGGGCGGCGCGGATGTAAATTGGCCGCCGTGGAAAGAAAGGGTGAGGAAGTGACCGATCTGGACGATGCCTATGCCAATATGCCTTACATCCCGGGGGGCGCCGATTATCCGGCACGCTGGGCTGAAGCGGCTGCCGCCTATCGCGACGAGGCGATGATGGTGCAGGTGGGCTACGGCCCCGGGGTGCGGCGGCAGATCGACCTGTTCCTGCCGATGGGCGGGCAGAAGGGGCTGATCATCTTCGTGCATGGCGGCTACTGGATGAAGTTTTCCCCGCAGGATTTCTCGCATCTGGCCCGGGGCGCGGTCGAGGCGGGCTGGGTCGTGGCGATGCCCGGCTATGATCTGGCGCCCGAGATGCGGATCGAGCAGATCACCGGGCTGATCGCGATGGCGGTGGCGGAACTGGCGCGGCGCTTCAGCGGGCCGATCCGGCTGGTGGGCCATTCCGCGGGCGGGCATCTGGTGGCGCGGATGCTGGCGCCGGGAATGCTGCCCGAGGAGGTGGCGAGCCGGATCGAAAAGGTGGTGCCGATCTCGCCGGTCTCGGATCTGGCGCCGCTTCTGCGCACCTCGATGAACGCGACCTTGCGGCTGGATGCGGCCGAGGCCGGGCGCGAAAGCCCGGTGCATCAGCCGGTGCCCGGGGTGCCGGTGCAGGTCTGGGTCGGCGCAGAGGAGCGTCCGGTCTTCCTCGAGCAGGCACGGGGGCTGGCCGAGGCCTGGGCCTGTCCGCTGACCGTCGAACCGGGGCGGCACCATTTCGACGTGATCGAGGGGCTGGAAGCCGAAAGCCCGCTGCTGGCTGCGGTGATCGCGTAGCAGGGGGGCGCTGCCCCCCTGACCCCCCGGGATATTTGCGGCAAGATAAAAGGGATCAGCGCAGGTCTTGCCAGCTGGGTTGCCGGTCGCCCGGGCGGGGCGTGGCGGCGAAGACCGCGCGGGCGATGGCGCGGGCAAGGCAGGCGCTGGCGGCATGGCCAAGCTGGAACGGATCGGTGAGCGGGTCCGTCAGCGGCCGCGCGCCGGTCGCCGCGGCAAAGACCAGATCGCCATCGAGTGGCGTGTGGCTGGGCACCAGCGCCCGGGCCATGCCGTCATGCGCGGCAACGGCCAGCCGATGCGCCTGTGCCTTGGTCAGCGCCGCATCGGTGGCGACGATGGCGATGGTCGTGGCCTCGCCCATGCGTTTCATCGGCAAAGGCTCTGCCTGTGCCGGATAGGCCGGCGCGGGGCCGAGGCCGCCGAATTCAGCGCCCAGCTCCCAGGGCGCGGCCCAGAACTGCCGCCCCTCGCCCACGGTGGCCGAGCCGAGCGCATTCACCGCCACCAGCGCGCCGACGGTGAAACCGCTCTCCAGCACCGCCGAGGCCGAGCCGAGCCCGCCCTTGAGCCGCCCGGTCAGCGCACCGAACCCCGCCCCCGCAGTGCCGATGGCGAAATCCTCTGCCGCGGCGGCAAGGGCGGCGCGGCCCAGCCCCGCATAGGGGTTTTCCGCCCAATCCTTGTCGCCGCCGTTCAAAAGATCGAACAGGATCGCCGCGGGCACGATCGGCACCAGCGCCGGGCCGACGGCAAAGCCGCGCCCCAGCGCCCGCAGCCCGGCCATCACCCCCGAGGCGGCATCAAGGCCAAAGGCCGAGCCGCCCGCAAGCACCAGCGCATCGACGCTTTCCACCAGCTTGTCGGGGGCGAGCAGGTCGGTCTCCCGCGTGCCCGGGGCGCCGCCCATCACATGCACGGCGGCGGTGACGGGCCGGTCCGCCATCAGCACGGTGACGCCCGAGCGCAAGGCCGCATCCTCGGCATTGCCGACCCGCAGTCCGGCGACATCGGTGATCAGATTGCGCGGTCCGGGTTTCATGCGGGGCCCCCTTGTTCATCCTGACCCGAGTATCAGCACAGCCGCCCCCCTGCCGCCAGAGCCGATTTCCCCGGGGCGCGGCACGGGCGCCGCGTCACAAAGGCCGCTCCATCGCCACCGTCGTCCGATAGCCGAAGATCGCCGCCGTCAGCCAGCGATCCGCCCGCCCGGTCACGGAAAAGCCGAGCCGGTCGTAAAGCGCCTTCGCGCGCAGGTTTTCATGCACCACATCGAGCCGCAGGACACGGTAGCCGCGTGCCTGCGCCTGAGCGCAAAGCGCCTCGATCAGCGCCGCGCCCACGCCCCGGCCGCGCATCGGCTCGGTCACCGCGAACCCGTCGACGCAAAGCGTGCCCTGCGCCAGATCCTGCGCCAGCAGCTGCAAGGCCAGACCGCGCCAGAATGCCCCGAACCGGCCATAGACCGCGCGCAGATCGGCGCGGTCGCCCCCGACAAAGGCGCCCCTGGCGGTGCGAAAGCCGATCACCCCCAGCACATGGCCGCGCCCGTCCACCGCCGCGATCATGTGGGCGGGGTCGATCACCCGCTCGATGAAGGCCATCGCCTTGGCCTCGGGCCCCATCACCCGGCCCAGTTTCGCCCCGAAGACGCGCCAGTAAAGCGCCGCCGCCTCGGTCCGCTGATCCGCCGTCAGCCCCTGAAGAAGCCGAACCTTCATGCCCCGCCTCCCGGTCCGAGAATTGCGCCCGATACAATCGCCCGCTTGGTGCCTTGCGGGGCTGCCCCTAGAACTCGCGCATCCCTTCCCCTCAGACAAGCCCCGCCAGACAACCCCCCCGGGAAAAGCCGCGATGACCGCCCAAAGCCCCCTGTCCTTCGCCTATTGGCGCGGCTGCCGCCAAGGTCTGCCCTTCATTCTGGTCATCCTGCCCTTCGGCCTGCTCTTCGGCGTCGCGGGCACCGAGGCCGGGCTGTCGCTGACCGAGGTGATGGGCTTTTCGATCCTTGTCATCGCCGGCGCCTCGCAGTTCACCGCGGTGCAGCTGATGACCGATCACGCCAGCACGGTGATGGTGATCCTCGCCGCGCTGGCGGTGAACCTGCGGATGGCGATGTATTCCGCCTCGCTCGCGCCGCATCTGGGGGCGGCGCCAGGCTGGGCCCGGGGGCTGGTGGCCTATTTCATGGTCGATCAGGTCTTCGCGCTGGCCAATGCCGACTATGAACGGGCGCCGAACCAGAGCCTGTCCGAGAAGCTGGCCTATTACGCCGGGGCCTGCACGCCGGTCTGTCCGCTCTGGTATGTCGCGACGCTGGCCGGGGCCTGGCTGGGCAAGGCGATCCCGCCCGCCTTCGCGCTGGATTTCGCGGTGCCGGTGACATTCCTTGCGATGATCGCGCCGATGCTGCGGTCGCTGCCGCATCTGGTCGCCGCGGCGGTCTCGATCGTGATGGCGCTGGCGTTTTCGGTCCTGCCCGCGGGCACCGGGCTGATCCTGGCCGCGCTTTGCGCGATGGCGGCGGGGGCGCAGACCGAGCTGTGGCTGATCCGCCGGAGGGCCGCGCAATGACCGTTGCAGAAAGCTACGGCAGCCCGACGATCTGGCTGATCATCCTGGCGCTGGGGCTTGGCACCTTCGTGCTGCGCTATTCCTTTCTGGGCTGGATCGGCAACCGGCCGCTGCCCGAATGGGCGCTGCGGCATCTGCGCTATACCGCTGTCGCGGTACTGCCGGGCCTTGTCGCGCCGCTGGTGCTTTGGCCTGCGGCGACGGAGGGCCAGCCCGATCCGGCGCGGCTGATCGCGGCCGGGGCGACGCTGGCCGTGGGGCTGGCCAGCCGCAACACCTTGGCCGCGATCCTGGGCGGCCTTGCGTCGCTTTATCTGGCGCTCTGGCTGGTCGGCTGAGGCTCAGTCGGTCTTGCCCAGCCCGGTGCCGTGCCGCACCGGCGCCTGCTGGATCATCAGCACGCCGGAATTGTCGTCGGGATCGTTGTCGAAGTGATCCTCGGTGATCACGCCGGGCAGCTGTCCGAAGGCCTTCGAGAGCTTCAGGGGCGAGCTGGTCGCCGGGATGCTTTCAAAGCCCGGGATCGACCGCAGCACCGAGGAAGTGTCATTGGCGCACATCATCTTGGCCACCGCGCCGTTCGACTGCACCCGCGCCAGAAGCGCCGCCGCCTGCTGCGGCGTCACGGCCAGGCGCTGTTCGCGCACATACCAGGATTCGCGGGCGTGATAATCGATGTAGAACTTGTACATCCGCTCGGTGATGCCGAAATCGACATCGTTCCGTTCCGGCACCGAGGGGTGATACCAGGTCCCGGCCGGATCGAAGATCACCCGCTCCTGCCCGTCGATCATCAGCGCCGAATGCCCGCCCGCGCCGGTATTGGTCGAAATCACCGTGAAAAGCGTGACCGAGGGCGGATTGCCGGTCGAAAACCGCGCGGCATTCACCGCCTCGTCCGGGGCCCATTTCGGTTCGGCACAGGCGGCCAGCGCAAGCGGCAGGACCAGACAGGAAAGAAGGCGGCGCATCCGGGGACCCCTCGGCGGCAGGAAGTGAACGTCGAAAGGGGGTTAAGCACGCCCCGCTTGCAGGGGCAACCGGCCGCGCGGACCGCGGGCGCGTTTTCCCGAAAAGTGTCTATTCGGCGCCACGGGCCTCAGGCGGACCAGAGCCAGACGCCGTCGCGGGCCTGCCGGGTGATCTCGCCGCGCAGGAACAGGTGGTTGAGATGCGCCACCGCCTCGACCAGCGCCATGCCATATTCCGCCTCGCCCACCGGCCGCTTGAAGAGCACGGGGAAACAGTCGGTGGCGCTGCGCGGGGCCTCGGCCAGAACCGCGCGCAGACGGGCGAGCGCGCCCTCGTGATTCTCGATCATCTGGTGCAGGCGCAGCGGCAGGCCGAGGAAGGGCAGCTTGTGGCCGGGCAGGATCAGCTGATCTTCGCGTGCGAGCGGCTGGAAGGCACGGCAGGACGCCAGCCAGTCGGCCACCGGATCGGCCAAGGGCTCGGTCGCATAGGCGCCCAGATTGGCCGAAATGCCCGGCAAAAGCTGATCACCGCCCAGGATCAGCCCGTCGTCCTCGCTCCAGAGCGTGGCGTGATCGGGCGCATGGCCCTGGCCGATCCGCACCCGCCAGCGCCGCCCGGCGGCGTGGATCAGATCGCCCTCGACCATGTTGCGAAAGCCAAGCGGCAGCGGATGCACGCAATCGGCAAAGTTGAAGGGCCGTTCCTGCGACCGCCGCGCCAGCAGCTCCGGGTCCATCCCCGCGGCTTTCCAGAAGGCCAGCGTTTCCGGCACCGGCAGGGGCTGTTCGTCGAGCATCAGCATGCGGGCGAAAAGCCAGCTCGTGCGCGTCGTCCAAAGTTCCGCACCGCGGGTCTGCAGCCAGCCCGCCAGCCCGATGTGATCGGGGTGGTAATGGGTGACGATGACCCGCGTGACGGGCTTGCCCGCCAGCGGGCCATCGAGCGCCCGTTGCAGCGCCGCCCGGCAGGCGCGGCTGTCGATGCCGGGATCGACCAGCGTCCAGCCGTCGCCGTCATCGAGCGCATAGGCATTGACGTGATCAAGCGCCATCGGCAGCGGCAGGCGCAGCCAAAGCACGCCCTCGGCGACCGCAAGGGTCTCGCCGAAGGCGGGGGCGGTTTCAAAGGGGAAGCTCAGACCGGATCTTTGTTTCATGCCCCAAGGTCTTCGGGGGAAAGCGCGAAAAGGTCAACCGCCCCCGCCCGCGCGGCCGCCAGCGCCGCCTCGGCCTGCGGCAAAAGGCGACGGATGTAGACGGCGGCCAGTTTCTCATGCGCGCCCCCCTCCAGCGCCGCGCGCAGGTGGTAATGCGCGCCCAGCACCCGGGCAAAGGCGCGCAGATAGGGCACGGCCCCGGCAAAGCGGTCCTGCGTGCCCTGGGCGATCATGCCTTCGGTATGTTCGCGCAGGGTTTCGGCCGATTGCCAGACCGCCTCGGCCAGATCGGGCAGGGCCTCGCGCGCGGCTTTCGCGGCATCCTCGATTTCCTGCAGCAGACGAAAGGCGGCGCGGCCGTCATCGGCCATCTTGCGCCCCGCCAGATCCATCGCCTGAATGCCGTTCGTGCCCTCGTAGATCGCCGTCACCCGCACGTCGCGGCAATATTGCGCCGCCCCGGTCTGCTCGATGAAGCCCATGCCGCCATGCACCTGCACGCCCTGTTCGGCGACCCAGATCCCGGTATCGGTGCCATAGGCCTTGGCGATCGGCGTCAGCAGCGCGGCGCGGGCCAGCCAATGGTCCTCGCCCGTCGCCCGCCCCAGATCGAGCGCGACGGCACAGGCGAGCGCGATCGAGCGCGCGGCAAAGATCTCGGCGCGCATCTCGGCCAGCATGCGCCGGACATCGGCATGCTGGATGATCTGCGAAAACTGCACCCGCTCCTGCGCATAGGCGAGGGCCTGCTGGAACGCGGCTTCGGCCACGCCGATCCCCTGCACGCCGACGGCGAGACGGGCGTTGTTCATCATCGTGAACATCGCCGCCATGCCCTTGCCGGGTTCGCCCACCATCCAGCCTTTCGCGGCCTCGAAACTCATCACGCAGGTGGGCGAGCCATGCAGGCCCATCTTGTGTTCCAGCGACACCACGCCCAGCGTGTTCGCCACCCCGGGCTTGCCCGCGGCATCGGGGATATATTTCGGCACCATGAAAAGGCTGATCCCCTTGGTGCCCGGGCTGGCATCGGGCAGCCGCGCCAGCACCAGATGACAGATGTTCTCCGTCACGTCGGAATCGCCCCAGGAAATGAAGATCTTCTGCCCGGTGATCGCATAGGTGCCATCGCCCAGCGGCTCGGCCCGGCTGCGCAGCGCGCCCACGTCCGAACCCGCCTGCGGCTCGGTCAGGTTCATCGTCCCCGACCATTCACCCGAAATCAGCTTCGGAATGTAAAGCGCCTTGATCTCCTCGCTGGCGTGATGTTCCAGCGCCTCGATCTGGCCCTGGGTCAGAAGCGGGTTCAGCTGCAGCGCCAGATTGGCCCCCGACATCATGTCGTTCACCGCCACGCAGATCGTCTGCGGCAGGCCCATGCCGCCGTATTCCTGCGGCGCGGCCACGGCGACCCAGCCGCCCTCGGCGATCTGCTGATAGGCCTCGCGGAACCCGGGCGAGGTCCGCACGACACCGTTTTCCAGCCGCGCCGGATGCAGGTCGCCCGCGCGCAGAAGCGGCGCCATCACCTCGTCGCACAGCTTGCCCGCCTCGGTCAGCACGGCTTCGACCGTCTCGGGCGTGGCTTCGGCAAAGCGTTCGGTCGCCGCCACCGGCGCCAGCGGCACCACCTTGTCGAGGATGAAGCGGATATCGGCAACGGGCGAGCGATAGGCCATGACGGTCTCCTGTGGCGCGCTTGGCAAACGGGGCCGGGGCGCGTATGCGTGGGGCAAATTCGGGTCGGTTTCGGGGAAAGGTTACCGCAAGGGAAGCCCCCGTCCACCGCAACGCAGCGTCACGAGGGTGGGATGCAGGAAATGACCGAACGTCTTGGGACGGATGCCGCGGGGCTGGCCCGCGCGGCCGCGCTGTTGCGCGCGGGGCGGCTGGTCGCCTTCCCGACCGAGACGGTCTACGGCCTTGGCGGCGATGCCCGGCAAGACACGGCGGTGGCGGCGATCTATGCCGCCAAGGGCCGCCCGCAGTTCAACCCGCTGATCGTGCATGTGGCCGACATGGAGATGGCGGAACAGGTCGCGGTCTTCTCGGATCAGGCGCGCGATCTCGCGGCGCGGTTCTGGCCCGGCCCGCTGACGCTGGTTCTGCCCGCCCGCCCCGAGGCCGGGATCTCCGATCTGGTCACCGCCGGGCTGGCCACGGTGGCGGTGCGGATGCCCGCGCATCCCGTGGCCCGGGCCCTGCTTGCGGCCTTTGGCGGGCCGCTGGCGGCGCCCTCGGCCAATCCCTCGGGCAAGGTCAGCCCGACCGAGGCGGATCACGTGCTCGAAGGGCTGTCCGGCCGGATCGCCGCGGTGGTGGATGGCGGCGCCTGCCCGGTCGGGGTCGAATCGACGATCCTCGGCCTTGCCCCGCCGGTGCTGCTGCGTCCCGGTGGGGTCGATGTCGAAACGCTGGAAAAGGCGCTTGGCCAGCCGCTTGCCTTTGGCGGCGATGCGGTCAAGCCGAATGCACCCGGCCAGCTTGTCTCGCATTACGCCCCCGGCGCGGCGGTGCGGCTGGACGCCACCGAGAAACGCCCGGGGGAAATCTACCTCGGCTTCGGCCCCGGCCCCGAGGCCGATCTGACGCTCTCGGTCCGGGCCGATCCGGTCGAGGCGGCAACGAGGCTTTTCGCGATGCTGCGGGTGGCCGACAAGCTCGCCACCGCGCGGGGCGCCGCCACGATCGCGATCGCGCCGATCCCGGAAACCGGGCTTGGGCGCGCGATCAACGACCGGCTGCGCCGCGCCGCCGCGCCGCGGGGATAGGGGGCGCTGCCCCCTCTTTTGGCTGCGCCAAAATTCACCCCCGGGATATTTGGGGCAAGATGAAACGAAGCCCGGATCGGCTTTCATCTTGCCTCAAATATCCCGGGGGGAGTCCGCAGACGGGGGGCAGCGCCCCCCTGCCCGGCCTCAGGCGTGGCCCGCCGCCGCCGAAAGCGTGCGCGGATCGATCCCCATCGTGCCCAGCGCCCGGGTCCATTTCGTCGCGTGATCGCCATCGAGCGTCAGCGCCGCATTGCCCTCGGCCACCAGCCAGCCGTTGTCGAGGATCTCCTGCTCGATCTGCCCCGGCCCCCAGCCCGCATAGCCCAGCGCCAGAATCGCCCGCGAGGGCCCCCGCCCGGCGGCGATCTCTTCCAGAATGTCGCGCGTCGCCGTCATCGCCAGCCCCTCGCCCACCGGCATCGTCGCGGCGAACCAGTCGGCCGAATGCAAAACGAAGCCGCGGCCGGTCTCGACCGGGCCGCCAAAGAACAGCGGCGCCGCGCCGCGATCCGAGGCGGTGACCGCGATCCCGAGCTGATCCAGCAGATCCCCCATCGGCGGTTTCGGCAGCGGCTTGTTGACGATGATCCCCATCGCCCCCTCGGCCGAATGCGAGCACATCGCCACCACCGAATGCTCGAACCGCGGATCGCCCATGCCCGGCATCGCGATCAGAAGTTTGCCGCTCAGATCCATGCCGCTCTCCCGTGCCTGCCCTGCCCCTTTGCCAAAGGTGGACCCGGTCCGCGTTGCAATCAAGCCCCGGCGACGCCCTGTCCGCGCGCTCCTGTCGCGTTTGTGACTTGGCCGTTCCCGGGGCCGCGGCTATCGCAGGATCATGCGACTGCCCGTTTTCGCCCTTGTCCTGTGCCAGAGCCTTGCCGTCGTCGCCGCGGCCGAGGAGGCCCCGCCTTTGGGACAGGGGCTCTTGTCCGCCGAGCTGTTGCCGGGCTGGCAGGACAGGGACGGCAGCCGCATCGCCGCGATAAGGATCGTTCTGGCCCCGGGCTGGAAGACTTATTGGCGCGTGCCGGGCGATGTCGGCGTGCCGCCGCAATTCGATTTCAACGCCTCGGGCAATGTCGCGGCGCTGCAGGTGATCTGGCCCGCGCCCGAGGTTTTCGAGAGCGGCGGGATGAACACCGTCGGCTATCATGACACGCTGGTCCTGCCGCTGCAGATCACGCCGAAGGCGCCCGAGGCGCCGGTCTCGCTGACCGCCGCTCTGGATTTCGGCATCTGCGACGAGGTCTGCGTGCCGGTCAGTGTCGCGCTGACGCGAGAGCTGTCCGGTCCCGGCGCCGAAGATCCCGAGATCGCGGCGGCGATGGCGGCGGCCCCGCGGCCCGCGCCCGGGCTGGCCCGCTGCACCCTGACCCCCATTCGCGACGGCGTCCGCGTCGCCGCCCGGATCGAGCTGCCGCAAGCGGCGGGGGAAACCGCGCTGTTCGAGCTGCGCTCGCGGCCGATGTGGGTTTCGGAACCCGAGATCGACCGGCAGGACAAGACGCTTCTGGCCAGCGTCGATTTCGTGCCCGAGGACGCCCGGCCCTTCGATCTGGACCCCGCCGATCTGCGCATCACGGTGGTCAGCCATGGCGATGCGGTCGAGATCGACGGCTGCCCCGCCCCCTGACCGGGCCCTCAAAGCGCGTTCAGTTTCGCGCGCAATTCCAGCAGATCCGCCCAGACCAGCCGCTTGTTGATCGGCGTGCGCAAGAGGTTCGCCGGATGCAGCGTCGGCAGCGCCGGACGGCCGAAAGCCTGCGTCCAGCTGCCGCGCAGCCGGGTGATGCCGCGGCTGTTCAGCGCCGCGGCGCAGGCGGTATTGCCCATCAGCACGATCAGATCGGGGTCGACCAGCTCGACATGCCGGGCCAGAAACGGCCCCATCATCGCGATTTCTGCGGGCTCCGGCTCGCGGTTGCCGGGCGGCCGCCAGGGCATGACATTGGTGATATAGACCGCCGTTCCCGGATCGGGCGCGGCGCGATCCAGTCCCACCGCCGCCAGCATCCGGTCAAGCAGCTGCCCGGCGCGGCCGACAAAGGGCTTGCCCTGCGCATCCTCGTCCTTGCCCGGGGCCTCGCCGATCAGCATCACCCGCGCCTTCGGATTGCCGTCGCAAAAGACGGTGTTGCGCGCGCCCCGTTTCAGCGGGCAATGGTCAAACCCCAGGATCGCTTCGCGCAGATCGTCCAGCGTCGCCGCCCGCGCGGCAAGCCCGCGCGCCACCGCCACCGGATCGACCGTCTCGACTGGCGCCAGCACCGGCGCCGGGCGCGGCGCGCGGGTCTCGGCCTGGGGCGGCGGAGCCGGTGCAGGTTCCGGGGTCACCAGATCGTAGCGGTTCACCGGCGCATCGCCCACCGGATCGGTGGCGCCAAGCTCGATCAGCCACTCGAAAGCGGCCAGAGCGGCATCATAGCTGATCTCGGGGGCGGGGCGAGTCTCCATGGCTTTCCATCGCATGACCGATCCCGGGGGTAAAGCCGCTGGACGCAGCCCCCCCCATTTGCCATAAGCAGCCCGACAACATCGGAGGACGTCATGGCTTTTCGCGCCCGCCATCTTCTGGGGATCGAGCATCTCTCGCCGGAAGACATCCGTTCCGTTCTTGATCTTGCAGACAGCTATGTCGATCTGAACCGCCGCACCGTGAAGCGCACCGATGCGCTGGCGGGGCTGACGCAGATCAACATGTTCTTCGAGAATTCGACGCGGACGCAATCCAGTTTCGAGCTGGCCGGAAAACGGCTGGGCGCCGACGTGATGAACATGTCGATGCAGACCTCGTCGGTGAAAAAGGGCGAGACCCTGATCGACACCGCGCTGACGCTGAACGCGATGCATCCCGATCTGCTGGTGGTGCGGCATCCCTCCTCCGGCGCCGTCGATCTTCTGGCGCAGAAGGTGAATTGTGCTGTGATCAATGCGGGCGACGGGAGGCACGAACACCCGACGCAGGCGCTTTTGGATGCCTTGACGATCCGGCGTGCCAAGGGCCGGATCCAGCGGCTGACGGTGGCGATTTGCGGCGATGTCGCGCACAGCCGGGTGGCGCGCTCGAACCTGCTGTTGCTCGGCAAGATGGAAAACCGGGTGCGGCTGGTCGGGCCGCCGACGCTGATGCCCGCGGGCTTTGGCGATATCGGCGCGGAAATCTGCGACGACATGCGCGAAGGGCTGCGCGATGCCGATGTGGTGATGATGCTGCGGCTGCAAAAGGAGCGGATGGACGGCGGTTTCATCCCGTCCGAGCGCGAATATTTCCACCGCTACGGGCTCGATGCGGAAAAGCTCGCCTATGCGAAACCCGATGCGATCGTGATGCACCCCGGGCCGATGAACCGCGGCGTGGAGATCGACGGCACGATCGCCGATGACATCAACCGCTCGGTGATTCAGGAGCAGGTCGAGATGGGCGTCGCGGTGCGGATGGCGGTGATGGATCTTCTGGCGCAGAACCTGCGCGCCGAACGCGGCCGCGCCGCGCTGGAGGCGGCACATGTCTGAGATGAAACGCGATTCCGTCCTCAATTACCGCCCCGGCCCGGCCAGCGAATTGGCGCTGGAACCGGGTGAAAAGGTCTCGCAGGTGTTCCTGCCCGATCTGCGCCGCTACTGGATGGACCATCTGGTTCTGGGCGGGCTGGGCGCGGTGCTGGTTTCGGCCGTGCTGGTCTGGCTGGGCAAGACCGACCAGATCCCGGTGGCGATCCTGGCCATTCTGATCGGCATGGCGGCACGGGCGGCCTGGTTCCGGTCGGAAGCCTTCGCGCGGCGCTGGCAGCTGACCGACCGCCGCCTGATCGGGCCGCAGGGCAAGCAGGCGATGCTGCTGGAAATCGAGAGGGTGCGGTCCCTGATCGGCGATGTGCAGATCGTGACGAAAGCGGGGGACAAGCATCTGATCCGGCATCTGGCCGAGGCGGCGCCGGTGGTGGCGGCGATCGAGGCGGCCAAGGCACGCCGGGCCCGGGAGGTCCGATGAGACCGCCGCGCGCAACCCCGCGCGGGACCGAGGCGCCGCTGCCGCCGTCCGAACGGGCCCTGACCGAGATCCCGCATGACCCGACCTCGGTTCCTGCGGGCTGGGACGGCGTGATGGAACCGGGCGAACGCATTCTGTGGCAGGGACATCCGCTGCGCCGCATCGGCTGGACGCGCCTTGCCCCCGCGCTGCTGGCGGCGGCGGCGCTGGTTGGTGCCGGGGCGGTGCTTTCGGGCCTGACAGGCGGGCTGCTGATCACGGCGGGCCTTGGCCTGACCGGGGCGGCGCTTTGGGCCGACCGGCGGCGGATCACCGGCACCGTCTTTACCCTGTCGACCCGCGCGGCCTATATCGCGCGGCCGCATCCGTGGCGGGGCAAGCGGCTGGAAACCTATCCGATCACCGCCGAGATGCCGCTGCGGCTGACCGGCGGCGACAAGGCGGGCGGCGTGATCTTTGCCACCCGCACACGCGGCACGAAAACCGAGGAGATCGGCTTTCAGGGCATCCTGGATGCGCCCGAAGTCTTTGCGATCTTGCGAAACGCCCGGGAGGCGCTCAGATGACCGTATTTTTTGAAAACGCCCGGCTGATCGACCCCGAAGCGGGCACCGAGACGGTTGGCAATCTTGTCGTCGATGGCGGCATCATTGCCGCGATCGGCCAGATGCAGGCCCCCGCGGATGCCCGGGTGATCGACTGCGGCGGCAAATGCCTGGCGCCGGGGATCGTCGATATCGGCGTGAAGATCGGCGAACCCGGCGAACGGCACAAGGAAAGCTTCCGCACCGCGGGGCTGGCCGCGGCGCGCGGCGGCGTGACCACGATCATCGCCCGTCCCGACACCAGCCCCGCCATCGACACGCCCGAGACGCTGGAATTCGTCACCCGCCGCGCCGCCGAGGCGCCGGTGCGCATCCGCCACATGGCCGCGCTGACCAAGGGCCGCGCGGGCCGCGAGATGACCGAGATCGGCTTTCTGATGGATGCGGGCGCCATCGCCTTCACCGATGCCGATCATGTCTGCGCCGACACCAAGGTGCTGTCCCGCGCCTTCACCTATGCCCGCAGCCTGGGGGCGCTGGTGCTGTGTCACCCGCAGGACCCGGGGCTGTCGAAAGGCGCCGCCGTCACCTCGGGCAAGTTCGCCAGCTTGCGCGGCCTGCCCGCGGTCAGCCCGATGGCGGAACGGATGGGGCTCGACCGCGATCTGGCCTTGGTCGAGATGACCGGGGTGCGCTATCACGCCGATCAGATCACCACCGCCCGCGCCCTGCCCGCGCTGTCCCGCGCCAAGGCGGCCGGGCTGCCGGTGACGGCGGGCGTGTCGGTGCATCACCTGACGCTGAACGAATTCGACGTCGGCAATTACCGCACCTTCTTCAAGCTGACGCCGCCGCTTCGGTCCGAAGACGACCGGCTGGCGATGGTGCAGGCGCTCGCCGAGGGCGTGATCGACATCCTCTGTTCGATGCACACCCCGGCGGACGAGGAATCAAAACGCCTGCCCTATGAGGAGGCGGCGGCCGGTGCGGTCGGGCTGGAAACCCTGCTGCCCGCGGCGCTGCGGCTTTATCACGCAGGAAGCCTTGACCTGCCGGGGCTGTTCCGCGCGCTTGCGCTCAATCCGGCGCGGCTGATGGGGCTGCCGCAGGGCCGACTTTGCGAGGGAAGTCCGGCCGATCTGGTGCTGTTCGACCCGGAGGCGCCCTTTGTGCTGGACCGGTTCACGCTGGCCTCGAAATCGAAGAACACGCCTTTTGACGGCGCCAGGCTGACGGGCAAGGTGCTTGCCACTTTCGTCGGCGGGGTGCAGGTTCACGGGCAGGCATAACAAGAACGGACGGGGGCAAGGATGGCGGATCTGCATGCGGAGGCGATGCTGCTTCTGGCGGTGGCGGGGCTTGGCTACCTGCTGGGCTCGGTGCCTTTTGGCGTCGTGATCACCAAGGCATTCGGTCTGGGCGATCTGCGCAAGATCGGCTCGGGCAATATCGGCGCGACGAATGTGCTGCGCACCGGCAACAAGGCGGCGGCGGCGGCGACGTTGATCCTGGATGGCGCCAAGGGGGCGGTGGCGGTGCTGATCGCCCGCGCGCTGCTGGAAGGCAACGACACCGCGGCCGTTGTGGCGGGCGGTGCGGCCTTCATCGGGCATCTTTACCCGGTCTGGCTGAAGTTCAAGGGCGGCAAGGGGGTTGCGACTTTCCTTGGCACGCTGATCGCGCTGGACTGGTTTTTGGGTCTGGGCGCCTGCGGCACCTGGCTGATTGCCGCCGCGGTGGGGCGGATTTCCTCGCTTTCGGCGCTGGTGGCCGCGGCGGGGGCGGTGCCCTTGGCCTATCTGCTGGGCGATCAGGCCTATATGCCGGTGACGGCGCTGATGGCGGTGCTGATCTTCGTGCGTCACCGCGCCAATATCGAGCGGATCCTGGCAGGCACCGAACCGCGGATCGGCAAGAAGGCGTAACGCCTTCTGCCCTTCCCTCAGCTGTCCTTGTGATCGCGCAGGAAGGGCAGCGCCTTGCGGAAATAATCCCAGCCGGTGATCGCGGTCAGCACCGCGGCCACCCAGATCAGCGCCAGACCGACGTGATTGGCCAGATCGGCGAGGCTGGCGAAATTGGGCAGGTTGCCCTCGCCCGCGCGGGGTGCCCGGCCCTTTTCCAGATAATCAAGCCCGGTGCCCAGGAACAGGATGGCAATCGCCACCATCTGCGCCGTGGTCTTCCATTTCGCCAGTTTCGTGACCTTGAGCTTGCCCGCATCGGCGCCGATGAATTCGCGCAGCCCCGAGACGAAAACCTCCCGGAACAGGATCACCGTCGCGGGCAGGATCAGCCAGGGGTTCATGCCGGAATAGCCGGTGATGACCACAAGCGCGATCACCACCATCGCCTTGTCGGCGATCGGGTCGAGCATGGCGCCGAACTTGCTTTCCTGCTTCCAGGCCCGCGCCAGATAGCCGTCAAACCAGTCGGTGACGGCCGCGCCGATGAACAGCGTCAGCGCGAACCAGTCGGCCCAGGGACGGGCGAAGTAAAGGAACATCACCGCGACGCCGGGGGCGGCGATCAGGCGCAAAACGGTCAGCGAGTTGGGCAGGTTCCATTTCATGCCCGCACCCTAGCCCCGGGCGGGGCCAAGGAAAAGGGGGGTGCGACACTCAGCTTGCGGGGTCGGCGTAATCGTGAACGCCGCCCCGCCAGTCGGTGACGCGCCACAGGCCCGGCCGCGCCCCCGGGGCGACATGATCGGCGGTGATCGGCACCTTGCCGAAGCCGCCCGGAATATCGAGCACATAGGTCGGGATCGCCGCCCCGCTCAGAGGCCCGCGCAGCCCGGCCATCAGCGCACGGCCCGCCGCGATCGTGGTGCGGAAATGCCCGGTGCCGGGGGCCAGATCGCAATGATGCAGGTAATAGGGCTTCACCCGGCAATCTTGCAGCGCACGAAACAGGTCGCGCAGCGCGTCGTGACTGTCGTTCACGCCTTTGAGCAGGACCGATTGCGACAGAAGCGGCACCCCGGCATCCACGAGCCGCGCAAGCGCCGCGCGGGCGGGCGCGGTCAGCTCCTGCGCGTGGTTGGTGTGCACAACCACCCAGACGGCGGGGCGTTGCGCCCGCAACAGCGCGACCAGCGCAGGCGTGATCCGCTCGGGCGCCACCACCGGCACGCGGGAATGAAAGCGCAGGGTGGTGATATGGGGGATAGCCGAAAGCCGGGTCAGCACGTCTTCCAGCCTGCGGGGCGACAGCGTCAAGGGATCGCCGCCGGTCAGGATGATCTCGCGCAGGGCCGGCGTCGCGGCGATGTACTCGAGCGCCTGCGCCAGATCGGGTTCCGGCAGAGGCCCGGTCTCGCCCACAGTTTCGCGGCGAAAGCAGAAGCGGCAATAGACGTCGCAGGTCTTGGTGATGTGCAAGATCGCCCGGTCGGGGTAGCGATGCGTCAGCCCGGGCGCCGGGGAATGCACGGCATCGCCGATCGGATCGGCGCGTTCCTCGGGCCGGGTGATCAGTTCCGCCGCAGAGGGCACGAATTGCGCCGCCACCGGGTCCGCGGGCGCGGTGATCGCCGCGCGCATCGCGGGCGTCACCCGGATGCGGAAGTCCTGCGCCACCTGGGTCAGATCGGGCATCTGCCCGGGCGTCACCAGACCCTCGGCCAGAAGGTCTTCGGGGCGGGTCAGGGCGGTGGTCACGGGTGCGGTCATGGGGGCGGGCGCTACGACGGGGCGGCCCGTCCGTCAACCCCGATCGTTGAAGAAGTTCCAGATCGTCTCGGCCATGGCGGCGGAAATGCCGGGAACTTCCATCAGATCGCTCTCGCCCGCGCGGCTGACCGCCTTGGCCGAGCCGAAATGCGCCAGAAGCGCGCGTTTGCGCGTCGCCCCGATGCCGGGGATTTCATCGAGCGGATTGGCCATCGTGGCTTTCGCCCGCTTCGCCCGATGCGCGCCGATCGCCCAGCGGTGGGCCTCGTCGCGCAGCCGCTGGATGTAGTAAAGCACCGGGTCCTGCCGCGGCAGCGCCATCGGGCGGTGCCCGATGCGGTGGAACTCCTCCTTGCCCAGATCGCGGTCGATGCCCTTGGCCACCCCAACCATCGCGATATCGGCCACCCCCAGCGCGACCATGATTTCATGCACGGCCGAGACCTGCCCCGCGCCGCCGTCGATCAGCAAAAGATCGGGCCAAAGGTCGGTCTTGCGCTCGGGGTCCTCGCGCAGAAGCCGCTCGAAGCGCCGCGTCAGAACCTCCTTCATCATGCCGAAATCGTCGCCGGGGGTCAGATCCTCGCCCTTGATGTTGAACTTGCGGTAAGAGGATTTCATCAGCCCCTCGGGCCCCGCGACGATCATGCCGCCCACCGCATGGGCGCCCTGAATATGCGAGTTGTCATAGACCTCGATCCGGTCCGGGGGCTTCGGCAGCCCGAAGGCCGCGGCCACCCCCAGCAGCAGCTTCGCCTGCGCCGCCGATTCCGACATCTTGCGGCCCAGACTTTCGCGCGCATTGCGCAGCGCATTTTCCACAAGCTCGGCTTTCTCGCCGCGCTTCGGCACCGCCAGCTCCACCTTGCGCCCGGCGCGGGTGGACAAAAGATCGATCATCAGATCGGCATCCTCGATCTCGTGGCTGAGCAGGATCGTCTTCGGCGGCTCCTTGGCGTCGTAGAACTGCGCCAGAAAGGCCTCCAGCACCTCGGCCTCCTCGGCGCCCGCGCCGGTACGGGGGTAGAAATCGTGATTGCCCCAGCTTTGATGCGCGCGGATGAAAAAGACCTGCACGCAGGCCTGGCCCCCCTCCAGATGCACCGCGACCACATCGGCCTCGGCCACCGAGCGCGGGTTGATGCCCTGGCTTTGCTGCACCGTCGTCAAGGCGCCGATCCGGTCGCGCAGCGCCGCCGCGCGTTCATATTCCATCGCCTCGGAGGCCGCGCTCATCTCGGCCGCCAGATCCTGCTGGATGCTGGACGACTTCCCCTCAAGGAACCGTTGCGCGTCGGCCACCGTGCGGCGGTAGTCGTCTTCGCTGATCTTGCCCACGCAGGGGCCGGAACAGCGCTTGATCTGATATTGCAGACAGGCCCGCGTGCGCGAGGAAAACATCGCATCCGAGCAGTTGCGCAGCTGAAACGCCCGTTCCAGATGATTGAGCGTGCGATTGACCGCCGAGGCGCTGGCAAAGGGCCCGAAATAGGCGCCCTTGACGGTCCTTGCGCCGCGATGCTTGCGGATCATCGGAAACGGGTGATCCCCGGCAATCAGGATATAGGGAAAGCTCTTGTCGTCGCGCAAAAGCACGTTGTAGCGCGGCTTCAGCTGCTTGATCAGGTTCTGTTCCAGAAGCAGCGCCTCGGTTTCCGTGCGCGTGGTCAGGAACATCATGTGGGTGGTTTCGGAAATCATCCGCGCGATCCGGCCCGAATGGCCGGTGGTGCGCGCATAATTCGACACCCGCGCCTTCAGATTGCGGGCCTTGCCGACGTAAAGCACCTCCTGCGCCGCATTCAGCATGCGATAGACGCCCGGAGATCCGTCAAGACGGCTGACGTAATCCGCGATCAGCGCATGGCCTTTCAACCGCACGCCCTGCTGCGTCGCAGCACCATCGGGAAGATCGCATCCGTCCGTCATTCTGGCCCTCTGATTCTCTGTCTGGGTTGCAACCATGCTTCGCCAAATACAAGCGGAAAGCTGTCCACCGTTTCTGTGGATAAGTTCGTGGGAAAGATTTGGCGATCTGCAGATTTCCCTTGAATCCAGCCCCTTTCACAAGCTTGACTAAAAAATAGGCAGTCCGGCAAGGCGTTGATTTTGATTGGAAATTATTTTCATCAAAAGCAAGCCCCTGAAAGGATTGAGAGAATTGTAACCCTTTGTTTACACCTGCGCGAAACGTGGACAACTTGCCGCTGAGTCACGCGCCAGCCCCCCCGGTTCGGCGGCGAAAAGGTTAAGGATCAATTAACGCAAGGCCGCAATGTTAACCACTTGTCCGGTCAGCGCCGGACCCTGCAGCAGCAGGCCCAGCGCCCGCGCCAGGGCCTGCGGCAGGGGGGGCGGCCCCGGATGCTGCGTCGCGGCGATCCAGGCCGCCTGCCAGGGCGCGGGGGGCGGACGGCGCGGCGCCAAATGGATCGCATTCACCCGCAGCTGCGGCGCATGGGCCAAGGCGGCCCGCGCCAGCGTGCCCTGCAGCACCGCCGCCTGCCCCGCGGGCAGCAGCCAGACCACCTGACCGCTGGCGATCCGGTCGGCGCCCGCCCGGCCCGCCTCGGGACGGCTTGCGGCGAAATCGGCGATCCGCGCCAAGGCCTGCGCCGGATCCTCGGTGCCAAGCAGAAGCACCGCGGCCCCGGTCTGCACCGGCCGCAACGCGCACAGCGCCAGCGCCTCGGTCAGCGGCGCCGCAAGGGCGGGCGGAATATCATGGCAAATCACATCCATCCTCAGCCCTTTCCGCAGGGACAGGGCCCCGCCCCGATCCGCGGCCTGCCGCAGCGCGGGCAGTTCTTGCGCAAGAGCGGCGGCGCCTTGCGGCCCGGCAGGCGCAGGCGGCCGAAAAATGCCAGCCCGACCATCACCAGCACGAACAGGATCGCGGCCTTGATCAGCATGTCAAAGCCCGACCCGCGCCCAAAGCGCCCGTTCCTCGGCGGCCTCCAGCACGGAAACCGCCGCCTCGGCTGCCATGCTGGCGCCGAAACGGCGCAGCCAGGACCGGCGCGGACCATAGGGCACCAGCTTCACCTTGTCGCCGTAAAGCGCCCGCAGCTTCGGCCCCGGATGCGCCAGCCCGTCGATCAGCCCGGTTTCCAGCGCCTGCGCCCCGGTCCAGATCTCGCCGGTGAAGAGATCCGCCCCCGCAGCCAGCTTCGCGCCCCGCCGGTCGGTCACCCAGGCCTTGAAGGCGCGGTGCATGTCTTCCAGAAGCCGGGTCAGCCGGTCCACATCTTCGGGCTTTTCCGGTCGGAACGGGTCAAGGAAACTTTTCGAACCGCCCGCCGTATGCACCCGCCGCTCGACGCCGTAGCGGCCGATCAGATCGGCAAAGCCGAAGCCCGAGGAGATCACCCCGATCGAGCCGACGATCGAGGTGGCATCGGCCCAGATGTCATCGGCGGCGCAGGCCAGCCAGTAGCCGCCCGAGGCCGCCACATCCTCGATGAAAGCATGCACCGGCAGGCCGGTTTCCGCCGCCAGGGCCCGGATCCGCGCCGCGATCAGCGAGGATTGCACCGGAGAGCCGCCGGGGGAATTGATGATCAGCGCCACCGCCACCGGCTTGCCCTTGCGAAAGGCGCGCTCCAGCGTCTCGGCCAGCGCGGCATCCGACAGGCCCGGCGCCCCGGGACGGCTGATCCCGATCGCGCCCTGCAGCCGGACAACGGCCACGCGCGGCGGACGGCGGAAGAACGGGGCGGGGAGGGATCGGGTGATGTTCATGCCCCCGATGTAGGCCCGGGGCCGCGCGCAGACAAGCGGGCGGCGGCGAAATCCGCCGTTACCGCTCGGCTTGCAGGCGCTCGATATAGGCGCGCAGTTCCTCGGCCTCGTGGCGGGCATCGCGCAGCCCATCCATCGCCGCGCGGAGTTCGGCCTCGGTCTGGTTGATCTGGTTCGTCAGCTCCGCCTCGCGGCTTTCGACATAGGCCACGGCCTGATCGCGCTGTTCCTCGGCCTCGTGCAGCGCCTGCGCCATCTGTTCCAGCTCGCCCATGTCGGCCGCGGTGACCCGGGTCAGCCGGTGGATCAGCCAGGAGGCGAACCAGCCCAGGCAGAAGGCCAGAAACAGGATGATCGCCGTGGCGATGACGAATTCGGTTCTGTTCATCTGCGGCTCTCCTCAGTTGTCCCGCCCGCCCAGTTTCTTCGGGCGCGGTTTCGGGTGGCCGGGCGATTGCGCGGCGGGGTTGACCGGAATGACAAGGGCGGCCTCGGTCCCCTCGGCCGCTCCGGCCTGCGTCGTCGCAGCTTCCGTCGCCGCAGCGTCCGAAGCGGCCGCGGCGGGGTCCGCCGGAACGGGGGGCGTCGCAACGGGGTCAGCCGGAGCGGGAGCGGCCACCGCGGGCGTCTCGGCGGGCGTATCTGCGGGGGCCGGCATCGGCTCGCCATGCGCCTCTTCCATCGGGGCGGCGCCTGCGATGGCGCTTTCGTCCAGCACCAGATCGGGCGCAGCCTCGATCGGCGCGACGGGCGCGGGCTTCGGCGGTTCCGGCACCGTCACCGGCAGATCGATCTGCCCGGCGCCCCCCACCGGCTTGGCATCCAGCAGCACGAATTCGATGCGCCGGGTCGCCTCGCGGCCCTTGTCGGTGTCATTCTCGGCGATGGGCTGGCTTTCGCCATAGCCCTTGGGCGTCAGGTTGCGCGTCAGCACCCGGCGCGCGGAAAGCGCGGTGATCACCGCCTCGGCCCGGGCCTGCGACAGCTTGCGGTTGCCCTCGTCGCTGCCCTGGCTGTCGGTGTGACCCGCCACTTCCATGCGGAAATCCTGACATTGCGCCATCGCCTTGGCCAGGGCGTCCAGCTTCGGCCCGTCCTCGGGCTTGATCGTCGCCGAACTGGGCTCGAACCCGATCTTGTCGCGCGCCAGAGCGCCGTTCAGCCGGGCCACGCAGTCGTTGCCATCAGGCAGCGCCAGCGACGCATCCAGCCTGCGGTCGTATTTCACCGAAAGCGCGATCGGCGCCGCCTCCCCCAGCCGTCGCGCGAACAGCCGCGCCGCCTTGTCCGAGGCCTGCCGGTCGCCGGTCACGCCCGCAAGCCGGACCAGATCGGGCGTCACCGTCACCGTGCCCTCGTGCATCAGCCGCAGCGCCTCGAGCGCGGTCAGCGTGCGCAAGGGCCAGCCCTCGGGCAGGCCGGTATCGACCCGCGTCGCGCCGTAAACCGAGGTCGCGCCGAATTGCGCATGGGCGAAACTTTCCAGCGCCTCGCGCGAGCGGTCCGAGGTCACCCGGCCGCGCAGCTCCACCTGCCCATCCTCGCGCAGAAGCGCCGAGAATTCGGGCACGGCCGCCTTGGCCTCGGCTTTCTTCGCCAGCTCGGCCTTGAGCGAGAACACCTCGGGCAGGTTCGATTCAAGATCGCCCACCACCCGGTCATAGATCGCAGGATCGGTCGTGTCGGCCGCTACCAGCGCGATATCGGCATCGGAAAAGGTCAGCGTGCCCGCGCCCAGCTGCGCCAGCGCCGCCACGCCTTTTTCGACCGCCTCGGCCCATTGCGGCGAGGGCACGCCCATGCCGACGGTGCAATCCAGCTCGCCCTTGGCCCCGGCCTTGCGCGCCGCCGCCATGATCCGCCCCGCGGCGCGGTCGGTATCGGCGGAACAGGCGTCGAAACGGGCGCCCTCGGCGTCGATCAGGAAGCGCAGGGTGAAGGGCGTGATCACCGGGCGCGGCGCCGAGATCTTGGCGTCAAGCCGGATCTCGGTCGGGCGGCGGCGGTTCAGCAGCGCCTCGGCCTCGGCCTTCTGTTCGGGGCTGTCGGTGATCGCCTCGACGCCGACCTTGCCGGGCAGGATCGACACCTTGGCGCGGGGCAGTTCCGTCAGCGCCGCGATGCCGAATTCAAGCGCCGTCCGCCAGCCGCCCGGCACCGGATAATCGGCGCTTTCCAGCATGTCGGTCACCGCCCCCTCGCCCGCGATCTTCGTCAGCCGCTCCTGCAGCGCCTTGCGGTCGGTGCCCGAGGGCACCAGCCCGATCAGCGAGATCCCCTCGTCATTGCGCAGCATCTGCAGCGAGAAATCCGGCGGCGCGATCGCCTTTTGCACCTCGGCATCGGTGTTGTCGACGATGCGGGAACTGTCGACCACGGTCGAAACCAGGGTGACGGAACGGAACCGCGCCGCCTCCGACGGCGCAGTTCCGAGCAAGATCACCTGCAGCCCGTCGGTTTCGACCTGGACCCAGGAATGGCTTGCGGTTTCCAGCGCCAGTTTCACCGCCTTGCGCGAGCGCTGCTCGATGATCGTGGCAGAGCCGCCCGCGATGAAGGCCGAGAGCACGAGGGCGCCGACGAAAGCCGTCGTCGTCAGGAGGGTGATGCGGCCACGCATGGGGATGTCGTTCCTCGCCTTTGGTCCGCACCGTCTTAAGGGGCGCCCCCGTGCCGATCAATCAAAGGATTGCGGCGCCGGCAAGAAACAGCGCAGCCCAAAGCCCGGTGTCGCGGCTTTTGCGAAACAGCCACAGGCAGGTGTCCGGGTTGTCGATATCCAGCCGGCGCATCTGCCAGAGCATGTGCCAGCCCATCGCCCAGGGCGCGCAAAGGCCCAGCGCCAGCACCGCGGGATTGGAAAGCGGCACCAGCGCCAGCAGCACCGCCGCCGTCATCAGAACGACGGTCAGGATCAAGAACAGCGTCAGCCAGCGATGGGTGTTGGCGCCAAAGAGCCGCGCCGTCGATTTCACCCCGATCAGCGCATCGTCTTCCTTGTCCTGATGCGCGTAGATCGTGTCGTAAAACAGCGTCCAGATGATCCCGGCGGCGTAAAGCAGCACCGGCGCCAGCCCGAGGCTGCCCTTGTGCGCGACCCATCCGAGCAGCGCCCCCCAGTTGAAGGCGATGCCCAGAAAGGCCTGCGGCCACCAGGTGAAGCGCTTGGCAAAGGGATAGACGGCGACCGGGACAAGGGCCAGAACCCCCATGCCGATGGCCGCCCAGTTGAAGGTGAACAGGATCGCCGCGGCCAAGGCCGTCTGCGCCACCATCCAGCCCACCGCCTGTTTCACGCTCACCTGACCGGAGGGAATCGGGCGTGACCGCGTCCGCGCCACCTTGCCGTCGAAATCGCGGTCGGTGATGTCGTTCCAGGTGCAACCCGCGCCGCGCATCAGAAAGGCGCCAAGCCCGCAGCCCAGCGCCAGCCACAGATCGAAGGGGCGCAGGCTGTCGGTCGCGGCGGCGAGCGCAATCGACCACCAGCAGGGCAAGAGCAAAAGCCAGGTTCCGATCGGCCGGTCGGCACGCGAGAGCCGCAGATAGGGGCGGCTGAAAGCGGGGGCGGTATGGTCCACCCAGTTGCCGCGATAGGCGTCGGCCACCTGTCCCGTCACCTGAGCCTCTGGCATTTCGGTTTTGCCGGTCATAAGTTTCGCCTCATGGAACGCGCCAAGATACGACTCTGTGTTACTCACCCGCTCGGGCCGGGGCAAGCCGTGCCCCTGAGCCCGGATCAGGCGAATTATCTCTTTGCGGTGATGCGGCTGGGTCCGGGGGACCGGGTTGCGCTCTTCAACGGGCGGGACGGCGAATGGACCGCCGAGGTGGTCGAGGGGTCGAAACGCGGCGGCACGCTCGCCTGTCTGGGCCTCGCCGCGCCGCAGCTGAACCCGCCCGATCTTTGGCTTCTGTTCGCGCCGATCAAGAAGGAACGCACCGATTTCATCGTCGAAAAGGCGGCGGAGCTGGGCTGTGCGAAAATCCTTCCGGTGCAAACCGAGTTTACAAATGCCGCGCGGATCAAACAGGACCGGCTGCAGGCCCATGCGCTGGAAGCGGCCGAGCAATGCTTGGGAACTTATGTCCCCGAAGTCAGTGACTTGCAGCCTTTGCAGAAAGTTCTGAAATCCTGGAACCCGGCGCGGCGCATTCTTTGGGGCGATGAATCGCTGGTGGGCCCCGCGCAGACGCTCGCCGGTCTTGCCCCCGGCCCCTGGGCGATTCTGGTCGGCCCCGAGGGCGGCTTTTCCGAAACCGAGCGGCACCAGCTGCGGGCCCTGCCCTTCGTCACGCCGGTGTCACTTGGCCCGCGCATCCTGCGCGCCGATACCGCCGCCTGCGCGGCGATCACGCTCTGGCAATCCTCTCTGGGGGACTGGCGGTGATCCGACCCGAGCTGCGCGCGCATCTGACACGGCAGCGCGAAGCTTATGTCGCAGCGCTTGCGCTCGCCGCCTCGCTTTGGGTGGCGACGCGCGGCGGCTGGTTTCTGGCGGCGGTGGGGCTCTGCCTTGCGGCGATCACCGCGGGCTGGCTGGTGCTTGCGCTGCGCCGCGCCCGCTTTGCGCGGCCCGTCTCCGACCCCGGCGTCGTCGAGCTGGACGAGGGCCGGATCGGCTACTGGGGCACCGGGGGCAGCGTTCTGGGCGGCACCATGGCGCTGGAGGATCTGACCGAGATCCGGCTGCTGATCCTGAAAGACAGCCAGTTCTGGCGGCTGAAAAGCCGCGACGGGCAGGCGCTTCTGGTGCCGGTGGCCGCGGTCGGCTCGGAAAAGCTCTTTGACGCCTTCGCCGGTCTGCCCGGCATCGACATGGGCGCACTGGCCGCCGCGCTGGATCGGCGCCTCACCGCACAAAGCCTGTGGCGCCGCCCCGTCTGAGTCGCCTTGACTTGGCGGCGCGGAAGAACCACCTGTTGTGTCCCAACGGAAAGAGAGGGTCCGATGTCCATTCCCCAGCAGGGCGGCGGCCCGATCGAAGATTTTGCCCAGTTGGCCGAATACCTGGCCTCGGGCGAGAAGCCGAAAAGCGACTGGCGCATCGGCACCGAGCACGAGAAATTCGGCTATTGCAAGGATGTGCTGAAGCCCCTGCCCTATGACGGGCCGCGCTCGATCCGGGCGATGCTGGAGGGGCTGCAGCAGGTCTTCGGCTGGGAACCCGTGCTCGAGGGCGGCAACATCATCGGCCTGACCCGCAAGGGCGCCAATGTCAGCCTGGAACCGGGCGGGCAGCTGGAACTGTCGGGCGCGCCTTTGGAAACCCTGCACCAGACCTGCGAGGAAGTGAACGAACATCTGACCGAGGTGCACCGGATCGCCGACCGCATCGGGGCGAAGTTCATCGGCCTTGGGGCGGCGCCGGAATGGACGGCCGAGGAAATGCCGATGATGCCGAAGGGGCGCTATCGGCTGATGAACAGCTACATGGATTCTGTCGGCACCATGGGCAAGACGATGATGTATCGGACCTGCACCGTGCAGGTGAACCTCGACTTTTCGTCCGAGGCCGACATGGTGAAAAAGATGCGGGTGGCGCTGGCGCTGCAGCCGGTGGCGACCGCGCTTTTCGCGAATTCGCCCTTCCTTGACGGCAAGCCGAACGGGATGAAATCCTGGCGCGCGAACATCTGGCAGAACCTCGATCCGGCCCGGACCGGCATGCTGCCCTTCTTCTTCGAAGAGGGCATGGGCTATGAACGCTACGTCGATTACGTCCTCGATGTGCCGATGTATTTCGTCTACCGCGACGGGCAGTACATCAACGCTTTGGGGCAAAGCTTCCGCGATTTTCTGAAGGGCGAACTGCCCGCCCTGCCCGGCGAGAAACCCACCCTGTCCGACTGGGCCGACCATCTGACCACCGTCTTCCCCGAAGCCCGGGTGAAGAAATACATCGAGATGCGCGGCGCCGATGGCGGCCCGTGGCGGCGCCTGTGCGCCCTGCCCGCCTTCTGGGTGGGTCTGATGTATGACCAGTCGGCGCTTGATGCCGCATGGGATCTGGTGAAGCATTGGGACGCCGAGACCCGCGACGGGCTGCGCGTCGCCGCCGCCAAACACGCCCTGCAGGCCGAGGCGGGCGGCGTGAAGATGCATGATCTGGCCCGCGAGGTGGTGGCGATCTCGAAGACCGGCCTTGCCGCGCGCAAGATCCCCGGCGCGGGCGGGCTGATCCCGGACGAGACCTATTTCCTCAACGCGCTGGAAGAAAGCATCGACACCGGCCGCGTTCCCGCCGATGAGCTTCTGGAAAAATACCACGGCGCCTGGAAGGGCGACCTGTCCCGCATCTACGGCGAATACAGCTACTGAACGCCTGCTTTTTCTTGGCGCAAATACGCCCTTTTCGAACCGATGTCCCGACCTCGCGGCCGGGACATCTTGATCTTACAGGTTGTCCTCGACCCGGAACCCCGCCGGGATCGCATCGACCCCGTCCAGCACCAGATCGGCCATCACCTGCGCCACCTTGGGCGCCATGCCGAAGCCGATCTTGAAGCCGCCATTGACGATGAAATGCCCCTCGCGCCCCGGCCAGGCCCCGAGCATCGGCGAGCGCGAAACCGAGCGCGGCCGCACATTCGCCCAGCGCTCGATCACCTCGGCGCCCGCCAGCGCAGGCACCAAAGCCCGGGCACGTTCCAGCACGGCGTCGAGCTGATCATCGGTCGCGGTCGGGTCGGTGTAACTCCGCTCGGCGGTCGAGCCGACGCCGACGGTGCCATTCGCATGCGGCACCACCAGCACGCCATCGGCAAAGATCTGCGGCACCGGGCCGGGATCGAGCTTCAGGATCGCCGACTGCCCCTTGACGCCATTGCCGACCTCCTTGCCGAAGGCCTCGGACAATTCAACAAGCCCCGCAAGCCCGGTCGCATGCAGCACGATGCCCTCGTCGGGCGCATCCCCGAAAACGATCTCGCCGCCCAAAGCCTCGATCGCCGCGGCCAAAGCCGCCGCCGCGCCGCGCGGCGAAGCCCGACCCGAGAGCGTGTCGTGAATGACCAGCCCCGTCGGCGTCACCGGCGCAAAGGCGCCGAATTCGTTCACCGGGGCAATGCGCCACAGATAATCCGCGCCCCAGTTCGCCGCCGCATCCCTGGCCCGCAGCTCGGCCAGGGTCACCGCCGCCTGATCGGCGAGCGGTTGCAACCGCCCGATCCGCGCAAAGCCCGCGTCCTTGCCGCCGACCGCCTTCACGCCCGCCCAGAACGCCTCCGACATCACCAGACTGTCGAACTGGAACTGCTTCTTCGGGTTCCACTGATCGGGCACATGCGGCGAAAGCATGCCCACGGTCCCGCCCGAGGACCCCGCGCCGATCCGCTCCCGCTCGATCAGCCGCACCTTTGCGCCGCGCCGCGCCAGCTCATAGGCGCAGGCCAGACCGAAAACCCCGCCGCCGCGCACCGTCACCCGATCTGCTCTTGCCATCGCTTGTCCCTTTCGCCACTCTCTGCGTCAAATCCCCACAGGCACTATCCCCGATGACCTCCCCAGACCAGAGCCCGGCCGCGCTTGCGTGGCGCGACGGATCGACGCCCGTTTCGACCCGCTTCGACGACCCCTATTTCAGCCTGGCCGGAGGGCTGGCCGAAACCCGGCATGTGTTTCTGGCGGGCAACGACCTGCCCCTGCGCCTGCACCCCGGCTTTCACGTCGCGGAACTGGGCTTTGGCACCGGGCTGAACCTGCTGGCGCTGGCGCTTTCGACCGATCAGCCGATCCGCTTCACCAGCTTCGAGGCCTTCCCGATGTCGGCCGCAGAAATGGCCCGCGCCCATACCGCCTTTCCCGAAATCGAACCCGTTGCCGAACCGCTTGTTGCTGCAATGCAGCATGGGCGGACACAGTTTTCGCTGCGCAGCATTTCCGTCACGCTGATCCTCGGCGATGTGCGCGAAACCCTGCCAGTTTGGGACGAAAAGGCCGATGCCTGGTTCCTGGACGGCTTTTCGCCCGCAAAAAACCCCGAGATGTGGGGCGAAGATCTGATGGCCGAGGTCGGGCGCCACACCGCGCCCGGCGGCACCTTCGCCACTTATACCGCCGCGGGCTTCGTGCGCCGCGGTCTTGCGGCGGCGGGCTTCACCGTCACCCGCGCCCCCGGCCATGCTGGCAAACGCCACATGAGCCGCGGAGCGAAAGCATGAGAGCCACGCAGAACATCGGCCGCGGCATCTGGCTGATGGTGGCGGTCACGATCATCTTCGCCATTCAGGACGGGATCTCCCGCCATCTCTCGGGCGCTTACAACGTCTATATGGTGGTGACGATCCGCTACTGGTTCTTCGCGCTTTTCACCCTTGCCGTGGCCGCTCGGTCCGCGGGGGGCTTGCGCGCGGCGCTTTCGACGCAACAGCCGCTCCTGCAGACGATCCGCGCCCTGCTTCTGGTCTTCGAGATCGTGATCGTCATTCAGGCCTTCGTCCGGCTCGGCCTGATCGAGACCCATGCGGTCTTTGCCGCCTATCCGCTTCTGGTCGCGGCGCTCTCGGGCCCGGTTCTGGGCGAGACCGTCGGCTGGCGGCGCTGGACCGCGATCGGCATCGGCTTTGCGGGCATCCTGATCATCCTGCAACCGGGCTACGGCGTCTTCCGCCCCGAGGCGGTGATCCCGCTTCTTGGCGCCTTCCTCTTCGCGCTTTACTCGCTGCTCACCCGCTTTGCCGCGCGCAAGGATGCGGCCTCGGTGTCGTTCTACTGGACGGGTCTGATCGGCGCGCTGGCGATGACACCGCTTGGCCTGATCTTCTGGCAACCGATGATCGCGACCGACTGGCTCTGGATGGGGGCTTTGTGCCTGACCGCGGTCACCGCGCATTTCCTGCTGATCCAGGCCTATGAGATCGCCGAGGCCTCGGCGATCCAGCCCTTTGCCTATCTGCAACTGGTCTGGGTCTCGGGCATCGGCATCTGGGCCTTTGGCGACATCCTGCGCCCCAATGTCGCCCTTGGCGCCGCGGTCGTCGTCTGCGCGGGGCTCTTCACGCTCTGGCGCGCGCGGGCCCGGGCCGAAACGCCCTGATCCCCTTTATCTTGCCGGAAATATCCCACGGGGGCGCGGGGGTGTGAAACCCCCGCCCTGCCTCACCAGTTGCCGCGCAATTCGTCGGTGAACCGGACCGCCCCGGCATCCGGCCGCCCCAGCCGCGCGCGATAGACGGGCAGGCTTTCCGCCACCCGCATCACATAGGTCCGGGTCTCGGTGAAGGGGATCATCTCCACCCATTCCACCACATCGACCGCGGGCTGGCGCGGATCGCCGCGCTCGCTGATCCAGCGCCGCGGCCGCCCCGGACCGGCATTGTAGCCCGCCGCCACCAGCACCGGAGAGGTGCCGAATTCCTCCTGCAGCTTCGCCAGATATTCGCTGCCCAGCCGCACGTTGTAAGACGGGTCCGAGGTCAGCCGCCGCAATTCGTAAGGCTCGCCCAGCTTCTTCGCCATCATCTTCGCGGTCTCGGGCATCAGCTGCATCATGCCGCGCGCGCCGACCGGGCTGATCACCGCCGGGTCGAATTCGCTTTCCCGCCGCGCGATCGACAGCGCCAGTTCCTCGGGCACCACCAATCCCGCGGGGTTCAGCTCCGGCAACGGGTAATAGGCCCGCGTCAGCACCACCCCCTCGTTCGCCGCGCGCTTGGCCAGAAGCAGCATCAGATGCGCATTGTGCCACTCCTCCGCCAGCCGGGCCAAGGGCGCAATCTGCTCGGGCGGCAGGCGTTCTTCCAGATGCAGCAGGAAGCGCTCGGCCAGATCCCGCGCCCCCGCCGTCTGCAGAAGTTGCGCCGCCTGAAACACCGGATCACTCACGAAGGGCGCGGCTTTCCAGTCGGGCAGCGCGGGCGGGGTGGCGAAAGCCGGATCCAGCGGCGCGCCGATCCGTTCCGCGCAGAGCAGCCCGTAATAGGCAGTCTGCCACTGCGCGCCTTCGACCCAGGCCTGATCGGCCTCGGCCACCCGGCCGATCACCTCCAGCGCCCGACCGCGCCAATAGGCGGCGCGGGATTTCGAAATCGGCGTGCTGACCCCGGCCTCCAGCGCCTCGAAATGCTCCAGCGCCGTGGGCGCATCGCCCAGCTTCAGCGCCGCGAACCCGGCCAGCCATTCCAGATCGCCCCAATCCGCATCGTCCGAGGGCAGCCGGTGCCGCGCCGCGATCTTGTAAGCCAGCCGCGGATCGCCCTGCCGCAGGAAGAACCGCGCCAGCTGACCCCGGACCTCGGCCCACAGTTTCGGATCGCCAAGGCTTTCCGCATCCTTCGAAAAGGCCAGCACGATCTCGGCCGCGCCGTCCTCCAGACTGTTGCGCCAGCGCCAGACGGCGCGGTCGCGCGCCAGCCCGGCCGATCCCGCCAGACGTTCGGGCACCGCCTGCAGCAGCTTGTCCACCCCCTCGGTCCGCGCCTGCAACGCGATCCGCGCCGCGGCCACCGCCTTCGTGCCCGGGCTGACCAGCGGCAGCATCGCCCGCGCCCGCGCCAGACGGCCCTGATCCAGCGCCGCCTGCATCCGCCCGCCGTGGAACGGCGCGACCAGATCGGCGTAACGGGCCAGAAACGCGGCCTGTTCCTCGGCTGTCAGCTCGAGCCTGCGCCAGGCCGCCTCGGCCACGGCGGCGGCCTTGTCGCGCTGCCCCATCGCCTGCCGCGCCGCGATCAGCGCCAAGGCGCCGGTGCCGGTCTGCGGCGCGCCGTCGCCGAAATAGGCCACGATCTCGACCGGATTGGCGCCCGCCAGCTGCGCCTCGCCCTGCTTGCGCAGAAGCTCCATGCCCGGCCAATCGCCCCGCCGGGCGGCGAAATCGGCGTAATCGGCGAAACTGCCCTTTCCCGCGCGCAGGCGTTGCCATTCGATCAGATCGAAGGCAAGCGGACCGGCCAGCCGGGCCTCGGCCGCGGCCTGATCCCAGTCGGTTCTTGCCGCCGCCGCCAGCGCGCGGGTCAGGGAAACGGGGTCGTCGGCCCGCCCGGCAAGGGGCAGAAACACCGTGGAAACCGCCAGCAAAGCGGCAAGGGAAAGAGGTTTGATCATGGGCCCGTGCATGCGTTTTCAACAGGCTGCGCGCAAGGCGTGATCGTTGCAATTCACAAGTTGGCAAGACCGAAAGCCTCGCCTATGGTCCGCGCGACTTTCACCCAGGCGAATCCGCCTCAAGCTCAGGAGCGTGTCATGTTCAAAGGGTCCTTCCCCGCACTCGTCACGCCGTTTTCAAACGGCGCCGTCGATTGGGACACGCTCAAGAAGCTTGTGGACTGGCACATCGCGCAGGGCAGCCACGGGCTTGTTCCGGTGGGCACGACGGGCGAAAGCCCGACGCTGAGCCATGAAGAACATAACGAAGTCGTGCGCGTCGTGGTGGAAACCGCGGCGAAACGCGTGCCGGTGATCGCGGGCGCGGGCTCGAATGCGACCGCCGAGGGGATCGAGCTGATCCGCCACGCCGAGGAAAACGGCGCCGATGCGGCGCTGGTCGTGACGCCCTATTACAACAAGCCGACGCAGCGGGGCATGGTGGCGCATTTCACCGCGATGCATGATGCCTGCAATCTGCCGATCATCATCTACAACATCCCCGGCCGCTCGGTCGTGGACATGATGCCCGAGACGATGGGGCAACTGGCGCAACTGCCGCGGATCGTCGGCGTCAAGGACGCGACCGGCGATCTGAGCCGGGTGGCCAAGCAGCGCATGACCTGCGGCGCCGATTTCCTCCAGCTTTCGGGCGAGGATGCGACGGCGGTGGGCTTCAACGCGATGGGCGGCGTCGGCTGCATTTCGGTGACCGCGAACGTCGCGCCGAAGCTTTGCGCCGAGATGCAGGAAGCCACCCTGCGCGGCGACTATGCGAAGGCGCTGGAATATCAGGATCTGCTGCTGCCGCTGCATATCGCGATCTTCATGGAGCCGGGCGTGGCCGGGGCGAAATATGCGATGTCGAAACTTGGCCTCTGCAGCCCCGAGGTGCGGCTGCCGCTGACCGAACTGACCGACGGGACCAAGGCCGCGCTTGACGCCGCGATGCAACACGCCGGGCTGATCTGAGGTCGGTCCTTTTGGCGACCTGTGCGGGGGGCCCCCCGTCTTTGCTTTCAGCAAGCCTCCCCCCGGGATATTTGCGGCAAGATGAAGGACATCGGCTTCATCTTGCCGCAAATATCCCGGGGGTCTGGGGGCAGAGCCCCCAGCCTCTCAGACGTTGTGCAGATAGAGCGCGTAATCCACATCTGCGATCCAGCGGGCGACGCGGCCGTGCTCCGCCGCCTTGATCGCGGTGAAGGTGCGATGCATGTCCGCGCCCAGCGCCTCTTTCAGGAACTCGGACGCCGTCGCCGCCTCGATCGCCTCGCGCCAGTCGCGCGGGATTTTCAGGCTGTCATCGCCTGCATAGCCGTTGCCGGTGGTTTCCGGGCCCGGGTCGATCTGGTGTTTCAGCCCGTGCCGGATGCCGGCCAGAACCGTCGCCGCGACCAGATAGGGGTTCGCGTCCACGCCCGAGGGCCGATGCTCGATCCGCCGCGCCTTGATCTCCCCGGCCGGGATGCGCAGCGCCACGGATCGGTTGTTCACCCCCCAGCTGGGCGAGACCGGCGCATAGCTTTGGCCGACGAAGCGGCGCCAGGAATTGCCATGCGGCGCGAAGACCAGCATCGATTCCCCCATCGTCGCGCGCAAGCCCCCGATGGCGTGGCGGATGGTGTCGGTCCATTGCCCTTCCACCGCCTCGGCGAAGATGTTCCGGCCCGTCGCGTCGCACAGGCTGACGTGGAAATGCATCCCCGAGCCCGCGTATTTCTCGATCGGTTTCGCCATGAAACAGGCCACGACGCCATGCCTGCGCGCCTGCAGCCGGACGATGCGTTTCAATCGCACCAGATCGTCGGCCGCCTGCATGACATCGGTGCGGTAATGCAGCGTCAGTTCATATTGCCCGGGCGCATATTCGGAAATCACCGTCTCGGCCTTGATCCCCATCGCCTCGGCGGCGCGGTAGATATCGGAGAACAAGGGCTCCATCCCGTGCAGGTGATCGACCGAATAAACCTCGGTCCAGTCGCTGCGCCGACCGTCCAGCACCGCCGCCGCAGGCCGCACGCCTTGGGTCGTGTCGGGGTCAAGCAGGAAGAATTCCAACTCGAACGCACCCGCGGGATAAAGCCCCTCATCGGCCATCGCCTGCACCTGGCGGGCCAGCGCATGTCGCGGGTCCGAGGTCATCAGCGCGCCATCCAGATGATACATGCTCATCAAGACCTCGCCGCGCGGCGGGTTGGTGCCGTGCAGCGCCTTCAGCGTGCCGGGAATCGGCCAGGCGCGCAAATCGCCATCGCCCTGATCCCAGATCAGGCCGGTCTCGTGCACGTCCTCGCCCACGATATCAAGGCCCAGGATCGAAATCGGCAGATGCCGCCCGCCCTTGTATAGCCCGATCAGCTCGTGGCGGCGGATGATCTTCCCGCGGCCGATGCCGTTGGCATCGTGCAGCACGATGTCAAAGGCCTCGATCTCGGGATGGGCGGTCAGGAAGTCTTCGGCTTCTTGCAGGGTGGAGCCGGTCGGCGATTGGGTCATGTCATGTCTCGAGCAATTGGGCCGTCACGGCGTCAAAGGCGGCGATCAGGCGGTCGATCTGCGCGCGTGTCGTGGCGGGCGAGATCAGCATCATGTTGTGGAAAGGGGCAATCAGGCAGCCGCGGTTCAAAAGGCCGATGTGCAGCGCGGCTTCAAGCGCGGGGGCATGGGCCCTTGCGGCGTCAAAGCCATTGCGCAGCGGGCCGGGGGCGCAGATGAACTCGACCCGGGCGCCGACTCGCACGACATGCCACGGCAGCTTGCGGCGGCTCACCGCCTTCGAAAGGCCAGCGCAAAGCCGCGCTGCGCCCGCCTCCATCCGGGCGTAATTGGCTGGCGTCATCACCTGCGAAAGCGTGGCGACAAGGGCCGCGAATTGCAGCGGATTGGCCGAAAGCGTCGTGCCCATGCCGCTGTGGCCCGAGGGCCGGGTGGCGTCATAGGCGGCGAAGCGCGCGGCGATCTCGGGCGTCAGGCCCCAGACCGCGGTGGGCACGCCCCCCGCGACGCATTTGCCGACGACGAAGATATCGGGTTTGAGCCCATGCACGCGGGTATAGCCGCCCAGCCCCGAGGAAATCGTGTGGGTTTCATCAAGGATCAGCACCGCGCCGTAACGGCTGGCCAGATCGCGCAACCCGTCGTGAAAGCCCGGTGCAGGCAGGACCATGCAGGAATTGGTCATCACCGGCTCGGTCAGGATCGCGGCCACGTCCCCCGCGGCAAGCGCCTGTTCCACCGCCGCCAGATCGTTGAAGGGCACGGCCACGGCGACCAGCGACAGATCCTCGACCTGACCCACAAGCCCCGGGCGGGACACGGTTTTTCCGCCCTCAAGGCAGACCATCGCGTCATCGACGGTGCCGTGATAGCAGCCGTCGAAAACCAGCACCTTGCGCCGTCCGGTCACCGCGCGGGCGACGCGCAGCGCAAAGCGGTTGGCATCGGTCGCGGTCGTCGCCACCTGCCAGCGCATCGGGCCGAAAACGTCGCAAAGCAGCTGACCGGCCTGCAGCGCGGCCTCGGTCGGCAGCATGTAGGTCAGCCCCGCCCCGGCCTGCGCGCGGATGGCGCGGGCCACGGGTGCGGGCGAATGGCCGAACATGGACCCCGTATCGCCCAGACAGAAATCATCGATCCGGTGGCCATCCAGATCCTCGATCAGCGCGCCTTTCGCCGCCGCCACCAGCATCGGAAAGGGCTGCGGCCAGTCGCGCATCCAATGCATCGGCACGCCCGCAAGCCAGGGCTCCGCCCCCGCCGCAAGCGCCGCACGCGTGCGCGGACGGGCCGCGGCGTAAACCTTGGCTTCCTCGGCCGCGAAGGCGGCGATACGGGCTGCGGCAATGCCGCCGATACG
The DNA here is from genome assembly GCF_000021865.1 of Rhodobacter capsulatus SB 1003. Taxonomy (NCBI): domain Bacteria; kingdom Pseudomonadati; phylum Pseudomonadota; class Alphaproteobacteria; order Rhodobacterales; genus Rhodobacter; species Rhodobacter capsulatus. Next base: position 405,642 of record NC_014034.1, on the reverse strand, counting down.
GGTTTCGGACATGGCTCCCTCCGGTCTCACCTGACCATGGCCGAAGCGCCAAGGCAACGCCCGGGCCGCAGCCATTTCGACGCGCATCCATGCATGGAGCGCATATGTTGCCACCGCAAGGCGCAAAGAAAAAGGCCCGGGACGCAGGTCCCGGGCCTTGGTGTGCCGCAGCGGCGATCAGTGCGGCCGGACCGCCACTTCGAAGAGGTGCGCGTTCAGCAGCAGATGCACGCCGATCGCGGCGAAATAGCCCAGCGCGATCGCCCAGCTCCATTTCAGATGCCCCGAGAACGAATAATGCCCCCGCGCCTGCCCCATCAGCGCCACCCCGGCCGCCGAACCGATCGACAAAAGCGAGCCGCCGACGCCGCAGGTCAGCGTGATCAGAAGCCATTGCCCGTGGCTCATGTCGGGCTCCATCGTCAACACCGCAAACATCAGCGGGATGTTGTCGACCACCGCCGACATGATACCAAGGATGGTGTTGGCCGCGGTCGCGCCAAGCCCGTCGTAAAGCGCCACCGACAGCATGTCGAGATAGCCCAGAACCCCCAGCCCGCCGACGGCAAAGATGATGCCGAAGAAGAACAGAAGCGTGTCCCATTCCACCCGTTCGAACTGCTTGAAACTGTCCAGAACCAGCTCGGTGTTGTGCTGGCGCCGCCCGTTGCGGGTCAGGAAATAGGAATAGATCTGCAGATAGCCCAGCCCCAGCATCATCCCCATCGCCGGGGGCAGATGCAGGAAGTTCTTGAAACTGATCGCAGAACCGATGGTCAGGCCGAACAGCACGATCACCATTGCCCCGCCGGGCTTCATCCTTGCGTTGTCCTCGGTCCGGGCGGGCATCTCGTTCGGGATCGCAAAGGACATGATGGCCGCGGGCACCAGCCAGTTCACCAGCGAGGGAAGGAACAGGTCGAAGAATTCGAAGAACTCGATCACGCCCTTTTGCCAGACCATCAGCGTGGTGATGTCGCCAAAGGGGGTGAAGGCGCCGCCCGCATTCGCCGCAACCACGATCGAGATGCAGCCGATCATCACGAATTTCGGCGCCGCACGCCCGACCGCGACCACCACCGTTCCCATCACCAGCGCCGTCGTCAGGTTGTCAAGAATGCCCGAGAGGAAGAAGGCGATGATCCCGGTCAGCCAGAACAGCTTGCGATAGCTCAGCCCCATGCCGATCAGTTTCGCCCGCAGCGCGTCGAAGACCCGGCGCTCCTCGAGCGTGTTGACATAGGTGATGGCGACCAGCAGGAACAGGAACAGCTCGCCATATTCCTCGACGATATGGGTGGCCTTTTCATGCGCCAGATCGGAAAGACCGTGGCGGGCATAGGCGATGCCGATCAGCATCCAGATCAGCCCTGCGGCCAGCATCACCGGCTTCGACTTGCGCATGTGGGTGGTCTCTTCCATCACCACAAGCGCATAAGCGCCAAGGAAGATCATCACCGACAGAATGCCGAAGATGCTTCCGGTCAGATCGAGTTGTTCCATGGTCCCTCCGGCTGTTTGCATCGGTTTATCCAGCCTGCCCCGGTGTCACAAGAGCGCCCGCGGCGCCGATCACGGGCTGGCACGCGGACTGCGCGGCGCGGCGCAAACTGCGGGCCGGGCGGGCGCGACTCACCCCCCGCCGCCGGGCGCCGGGCGGGCCTGTGCAGCTGCGGAAAAACCGGCTCAAACCGGCTAAAACATGTATCGAAATCGGGAAAATCCGCTTTGCCTGCGCAGAATGCGCAACTTCCTGACGGATGCGCGGGAAGTTGCGCAACTTTGCGCCGAAACCGGCGGGACAGCGCCCATTTGACACATCTGTTACGCAAACTCTCTTGCCAGTTTTTAAGCACTGTGGCTATAGAAACGGCAAACGGGGGCGCCCTTGAGCGGCCTCTGGAACTATCTGACTTTGCATAGAAAACAGATGCCCTCCAGCCGGAACGAAGCCTCCATGATGATGACCCGCCGCCACCTTCTGGTGACGCTCTCCTCGGCTGCGATCCTGGCCGGGACCGGGGCCGTGCCGCGCAGTGCCCATGCGCAGGAAACCACCCCGCCCGCGCCGATCGACGTGCCCGCTGCGCCGCCGCAAAAGCCCTTCAGCTTCGACACGCTCGCCGAAGAGATGCGCGCCCTGGCCGCCGCCGGTCCCGATGCGCCGATGGTGCTGCCCGACAGCTTCCTCAACCAGCTCACCTACGACCTTTACCGGCTGATCCGCTTCGATCCGGCCAAGGCCCGCTTTGCCGATGTCGAACGCACGCATTTCCAGCTGCATGCCTTCCACATGGGCTGGCTGTTCAAGGAACCCGTTCTGCTGAACGAGGTGATCGGCGGGCAGACGCTGCCGATGGGCTTTGACACCGACGATTTCATCTACGAGCGCGAAAGCCGCGACAAGGTTCCGCTGCATGTGGCGTTGCCGGGCGTCGCCGGGTTCCGCCTGCACACGCCGCTCAACCGCCCCGATGTCTTCGACGAGCTGGTGGCGTTTCAGGGCGCCTCCTATTTCCGCGCCCTTGGCCGCAATTCGGCCTATGGCCTCTCGGCGCGTGGCCTGGCGGTGAACACCGGCCTCTCGGTGGCCGAGGAATTCCCGCGCTTCACCCGCTTCTGGATCCAGCGCCCCGAACCGGGCGGCGAGACGATCACGATCTGGGCGGCGCTGGAAAGCGCCTCGCTGACGGGCGCCTATCAGTTCGTCATCCGTCCGGGCTTCGAGACGGTGATGGAGGTGACGGCCCGGCTCTTCTTCCGGTCCGACGTGCAGCAGCTGGGCATCGCGCCGCTGACTTCGATGTTCCTGTTCTCGGAACGCAACCGCAAGGATTTCGACGATTACCGCCCGAAAGTGCATGACAGCGACGGGCTGGGCATCGTGCGCGCCGATGGCGACATCCTGTGGCGGCCGCTGGCGAATCCGTCGCGGCTGGCCTCGTCCTATTTCTCGGAAACCGCGCCGAAATCCTTCGGGCTTTACCAGCGCGACCGCGAATTCGACCATTATCAGGACGATGCCGCGCATTACGAAAAACGTCCCTCCTGCGTGGTCGAACCGATCGGCGACTGGGGCAAGGGCGTGATCCGTCTGGTCGAGATCCCCTCGGATCTGGAGGTGAACGACAATATCGTCGCCTTCTGGATCCCGGATGCGCCCGCGAAGGCGGGCGAAAGCCGCGAGTTCAGCTATCGGCTGCGCTGGGGCGATCTGGAATTCGAGGATTTCGACGACCGCGCTCATGTCAGGGAAACCCGCACCGGCGAGGGTGGGGTTTCGGGCGTGCAGAACACCGATGGCACGCGCAAGTTCGTGATCGATTTCGTCGGCGGGCTGATGGACAGCCTTGGCCATGACGAGGCCGAGAACCTGACCATCGTCGCCAATGCCTGGAATGGCGAAATCGTGACGAAAGTGCTCTCCCGCAACACCACCGACGGAATCTGGCGTCTTGTCATGGATGTGAAGCCGACCGGGGGTGACACTGTCGAACTGGCTGCCCATATCGCAGGATATGGTCGCAAGCTGACCGAAACCTGGCTCTATCAATGGATCCACGCATGACCGCGCATACCTCCTCTCTCACTGCGCTCGCGTCCGAAGCCGTTCTGACCCCCGATGCGCTGATTGCCGGGCCCTGTGCCCTGCCGGTGGCGCCGATGGCGATGCCGCATCAGGTGATCGAACCGCAAAGCGGGCTGATCCGTCGTCTGCTCGCCGGTCTGCATCTGCAGGCCGCGCATGTCGGCACCGGCCACTGAGATCATGGCGCGCTCGCTCGCCTCACGCGCAGGGCTTTACGCCCTGCGTTTTCTTGCCATCGCCTTCAGCCTGATCGCGGGGATTGGCGCCTTCATCCTGTTCCTGCAGTTCGGCTCGGTCGACGGGATCGACGCGCTCGATGTGACGCGGGCGGTCTTGATCCTGATCTCAACGCAATGGCTGGCGCTGGGGGCCACGGTCGCGATGATCGGCCTGCCCAGCCGCGCCCGGCCGCCGAAATACGACCCGAAGGCCCCGATCAGGGGCCGCACCGTCGTTCTGGTCCCGGTCTATAACGAAGATCCGCTGGTGACATTCGCCCGGATCGCCGCGATGGATGCCTCGCTGGCGGCCACGGGCGATGCGGCTTCGGTGCATTTCGCCGTTCTGTCCGACACCCGCAACGATCTGATCGCGGCGCGGGAAAAGCTGATCTTCGCGCGCCTCGTGGCGGAACGCAACGCGGTGGGCCGTTTCTTCTATCGTCGGCGCGAGCTGAACACCGGCAAGAAGGCGGGCAATATCGAGGATTTCATCACCCGTTCGGGCGGCGCCTATGATTACGCCGTGATCCTCGATGCCGACAGTCTGATGGAAGGCGAGACCATTCTGCAAATGATCCGCCGGATGGAGGCCGAACCGCGTCTCGGCCTGTTGCAGACCCTGCCCAAGGTGATCCGGGCGCGGTCGCGCTTTGGTCGGGCGATGCAATTTGCCGCCTCGTTCTTCTCGCCCGTCTTCGCCCGGGGTCTGGCCATGGTGCAGGGCGAAACCGGCCCGTTCTGGGGGCACAATGCCATCGTGCGCACCCGCGCCTTTGCCGAAAGCTGCGGCCTGCCCGCGCTCAAGGGCAAGCCGCCCTTTGGCGGTCACGTGATGAGCCACGATTACGTCGAAGCCGCGCTGCTGGCGCGGGCGGGCTGGATCGTGCGGCTTGATGACGATCTGGGCGGCAGCTACGAGGAAGGCCCGGAAAACATCGTCGATCACGCCAAGCGCGACCGGCGCTGGTGCCAGGGCAACCTGCAGCACAGCCGGATCATCGGTGCCCCGGGGCTGCGGCTGTGGTCGCGTTTCGTCTTCTCGCAAGGGATCATGGCCTATATCGCGCCCCTGTTCTGGGTGGGGTTCATCCTGGCCTCGATCGCCGCGCCGCTGCTGGCGCCGCCGCCGGATTACTTCCCGACGCCTTACTGGCCGATTCCCTATTTCCCGCCCTCCGAAGCCTCCAAGGCGATCAGCCTTGCCATCGGCATCTTCGGTCTTCTGTTCCTGCCCAAGGTGCTGATCGCCACGCGGATGGCGCTGACGGGTGCGGCAAAAGGTTTCGGGGGGGCGGCGCTCGGCTTTGCGTCGACGCTGTCGGAACTGGCGCTCTCGTCGATCACCGCGCCGGTTCTGCTGATGTATTCGACGCGTTCGGTGCTGCAGGTGGTGATGGGCCGCGACGGTGGCTGGCCCACCAACAACCGCGGCGACGGCACGCTCAGCCTCAAGGACAGCTTCGCCGCCTCGCATTGGATCGTCACCATCGGCCTTGTCGGCCTTATGACGACGTGGTTTTTCGCCCCCGGCCTGCTGTTGTGGCTGCTTCCGGTCGGTCTGCCGATGGTGTTTTCGCCGCTGATCCTGTCCTGGTCCTCGCGGCCCTCGCGGTCACGGCTGATGGGGGTTCCCAGCGAATATGCGAAACCGGCCGTGGTGAAGCTGCATGACGAAGTGCTCAATCGTTGGGCACTTGACGCCGAGACCGAACAGGAACAAGACGCGCGACAACCGAAGAAAGAGTTGTCCGCGCATCATGGCTGATCACACCCACGCACCGCTTGCCAGCGGCGCCCGCGACCCCCGGCTGGACTTCTTCCGGGGCGTCAGCCTCGTGATGATCTACATGAACCACGTGCCGGGGACGCTCTACGAGAACTTCACCTCGCGCAATTACGGTCTGTCCGACGCGGCCGAGGGCTTCGTCTTCATGTCGGGCTGCGCCGCGGCGCTGGCTTACGGGCCGAAGATCAAGGACGGGCTGAACTGGCCCGGCATCCGCAAATGCTGGGGCCGGGCGTGGTTGCTTTATCTGGTGCATATCTTCATCTCGGCCTGGGCAATCGCGATTGCCGCCGGGGCGACGCTGTGGTTCGGCGGCGGCGAGATGCTGAAACACAACGCTTTCGGCCCGCTGACCGAGACCCCCCTCGCCTTCCTTGTCGGCATCGCGACGCTCGGCCATCAGCTTGGCTATGTGAACATCCTGCCGATGTATGCGGTTCTGCTGCTCTGGGCGCCGTTCCTGATCCGCTTGGGACAGCGAAAACCGATGGGGCTTTTGGCCTTTACCGTCGGGCTTTGGGCCTTCGCGGGCTGGTATGGGCTCGATCTGCCGAATTATCCCTTTGACGGCGGCTGGTTCTTCAACCCGTTCTCCTGGCAGCTTCTGTTTTCGCTGGGCATCCTGACCGGGCTTTTCCTGCGCCGGGGCGAGCGGTTCGTGCCGATCTGGAAGGCGCTGATGGTGCCCGCGGTGATCTGGCTCGTCTTCAGCGCCTTCTGGGCGCAATCGCCGGAGCTGCAGGCGACCTTCGGCCATGTGATCTGGACGATCCTGCAATATGACGTGCCCCGCTTCCTCGTCGATTTCGACAAGACCTATGTGTCCGGGCCGCGGCTGACGCATTTCCTGGCGCTGGCCTATATCCTGTCGCTGCCCTGGCTCGTGCCAGCCATCGCCGCGTCGCGCGTGATGAAGCCGATCCGCACCATGGGCAAGCAGGGGCTGCAGGTCTTTGCGCTGGGGACCGTGCTGGCGATCTTCAGCCAAGCGGTGAAGACCTCGCATCCGGGCGGGTTCTGGCAAGATACCGTGTTGATCCTGGGCGGGCTGACCGTGCAATGGGCCTTTGCCGCCGTGCGCGAATACATCAAGCCGCATTCGACCGCGCCGGAAACGGCGGGGGTCTGAGACCTCGGTTCGGGCGGATCAGGAAAAGCACCGCTTTTCCCCGCCCGCCGGGGCAACCGCGGGGACAGGACCGGTTCCACAAGCCTGACAGAGGGCAGCGCCCAGCCCCGGCGGGCGAGAAGCGCCCGCCATGGGCGGGGCGGGCGCTGCCCGAGGGCCTTTGGGCCCCCGGGGGGTCACGGGGCAAATGCGGCGCGTGACCTCGGCAATGGCCTCGGTCAGATCAAGCCGCGCTTAGCCCCCCGGGTCCAGCCGCACCGCGGCCGAGCGCAGCGCTTTCAGCGCCGCCTGCACTTTCGGCGTGCGGTGCAGATCGACATGGGTCACCAGCCAGAACGGGCTGTCCCAATCCGTCATCGGCGCCACCACCTCGACCAGCCGCGGAATCGCCCGGCCCTGCAGCACCGGCAGGAAGCCAAGCCCCAGCCCCGCCTCAATCGCCGCCTGCTGCGAGGCCATCTCGTTGGCCATGAACACCATCGCCTCGGGCGGCACCTGCCCCGCCAGCCAGCGGAAGAACGGCGCCCGGCTTTCGCGGCTGTCCGGCCCGACGAAGCGATGCCCGGCCAGATCGTTCGGCCCCTTCGGTCGCCCGTGCCGCTCGATATATTCCGGCGCCGCATAAAGCGCGGTGCGGTTCACGCCCAGCTGGCTGACCACATTGTCGGGCTCGGTCGGCCGTGCCCCCGCCCGGATCGCCACATGCGCCTCGCCATATTCCAGCCGGAACACCCGCGGATCGGTGATGTAGCGCAAAACCAGGGCCGGATGCGCCCGCATCAGCTCGGCCATCGCGGGCATCACCAGCGCGGCCAAGGCGGGCAGCGAGGTGATGATCAGCTCGCCGCGCATTTCCTCGCCTGCCCCGGCGATGCGGGCGGCCAGCTGCGCAAACTGATCCTCGGTCGCCTGACCGACGGCCAGCAACTGCTGCCCCGCCTCGGTCGGCGTGTATCCCCGCGGATGGCGTTGAAACAGTTTCGTGCCAAGACGCGTTTCAAGCGCATCGACATGGCGGATGACGGTGGCGTGATGCACCCCCAGAACCTCCGCAGCCCCTGACACCGTTCCCATCCGGGCGACCTGATAGGCGGTCCGGATCTCGTCCCAGTTCTCGAAGCGCATTTGTGCACCCATGAACAAATATGCCTGAAGCATGTGTATTTTGTTTGGATATGCAATTACGCACTTCGCCGCGGGCAGGCAAGTCCCCGCGCCTCTTGCGGCTCTGCCCGGGCTGACGTTGACTCCCCCGGGTTTTTCGCGTAACTCACCCCAGATTCCCCGGAGGTTCGGTTCCTCCGGTCCTTGCGGGTGCAAGGATCGCCACCAGTCAGCGCGTTGCGCCCACTGGTGCGCTTGTCGTTGATCGGCCGCGACCGCGGCGCAGGAGGGCACGATGTTCGAGTCTCTTTCCGAACGCCTTGGCGGGGTGTTCGAGCGGCTGACGAAACAGGGCGCGCTGACGGCCGAGGACGTCAAGGTGGCGATGCGCGAAGTCCGCACCGCCCTTCTGGAAGCTGACGTCTCGCTGCCCGTGGTGCGGGACTTCGTGAAGAAGGTCGAGACCAAGGCCACCGGCGCGCAGGTGACGAAATCGATCACCCCGGGTCAGCAGGTCGTCAAGATCGTCCATGACGAGATCGTCGCGATGCTGTCGGGCGAGGATGCCGCCGATGCGCTGAAGATCGACAACCCGCCCGCGCCGATCCTGATGGTCGGCCTGCAGGGCGGCGGCAAGACCACCACCACCGCGAAACTCGCCCGCCGCCTGAAGGAACGCGAAAAGAAACGCGTCCTGATGGCGTCCCTCGACATCTACCGCCCGGCCGCGATGGAGCAGCTGGCGATTCTCGGCACGCAGATCGGCGTCGACACGCTGCCGATCGTGCCCGGCGAAACCGCCGTGCAGATCGCCAAACGGGCCAAGACCCAGGCCGCGATGGGCGGCTATGACGTCTATCTGCTCGATACCGCGGGCCGTCTGCACATCGACGAAGTGCTGATGGGCGAGGTGCAGCAGGTCCGCGACGCCGTCTCCCCGCGCGAGACGCTGCTGGTCGTTGACGGTCTGACCGGTCAGGTCGCCGTCGAAGTGGCGCAGGAATTCGACGACAAGATCGGCATCACCGGCGTCGTCCTGACCCGGATGGACGGCGACGGCCGCGGCGGTGCGGCGCTGTCGATGCGCGCCACCACCGGCAAGCCGATCCGCTTCGTCGGTCTGGGCGAAAAGATGGATGCGCTTGAAACCTTTGAGGCGTCGCGGATCGCGGGCCGCATCCTGGGCATGGGCGACATCGTCGCGCTGGTCGAGCGGGCGCAGGAAGTCTTTGAAAAGGAACAGGCCGAGCGCATGATGCGCCGGTTCCAGAAGGGCCTTTTCAACCTCAACGACATGAAATCCCAGCTCGAGCAGATGCAGAAGATGGGCGGCATGCAGGGCGTGATGAGCATGATGCCCGGCATGGGCAAGATGGCGAAACAGGCCGAGGAAGCCGGGTTCGACGATCGCACCATCCGCCGTCAGATCGCGATGATCAATTCGATGACGAAAAAGGAACGCGCGCATCCCGAGCTGTTGCAGGCCAGCCGCAAGCGCCGCGTGGCGGCGGGGGCGGGCGTCGATGTCGCCGATCTGAACAAGCTTTTGAAGATGCACCGGCAGATGGCCGACACGATGAAGAAGCTGGGCAACATGAAGGGCGGCATGCTGAAACAGGCGATGGCCGCGATGCAGGGCAAGTTCGGCGGCCTGCCCGGCAAGGACGAGATGGACCCGGCGAAGATGGAGGAAGCCGCCAAGGCGATGGCCTCGATGAAGGGTCTGCCGGGGGCGATGCCGGGCTTGGGCGGGCTGAAACTGCCGCCGGGCCTTGCCGGTCTGAACATGGGCAAGAAGAAGTAACATGGTCGCCCTTTCCCCCACGCCGGTGATCGAGACCTCCCGTCTGGTGCTGCGCGCGCCCGGCGGGCGGGATTTCGCTGCCTGGCGGAAGTTCTTCCTGTCCGACCGCAGCCGCTTCATCCGCCCCGAAACGGTCGACGAGGCGCTGGCCTGGCGGGCCTGGTCGGGCGTGATCGGCCATTGGGTGATGCGCGGCTGGGGCAGCTTCGTCGTCACCACCCATGACAGCGACGCGGCCCTTGGCATGACCGGCCCCTGGGCGCCGATCAACTGGCCGGAATATGAAATCGGCTGGACGCTCTGGTCGGACGAGCACGAGGGCAAGGGCCTGATGACCGAGGCGGCGAAAGCCACGCTCGATCACGCGTCCCGCACCCTGAAGTGGTCGACCGCGGTCAGCTACATCCCCCCCGACAATATCCGCTCGATCCGTCTGGCGGAGCGTCTGGGCGCCGTCCTTGACCCCGAAGCCCCCGGATATCCCGGGGAAAAACCGGCCTGTGTCTATCGCCACCGCAAACCGGAGGATCTGGCATGAGCGATGCCACCGCCCGCGCCGCCGAAGTGCTGCGCGAACACCGCGCCTCGATCGACCGGCTGGATGCGATCATCGTCTACACGCTGGCCGAACGGTTCAAGCGCACCCAGGCGGTGGGCAAGCTCAAGGCCGAACATGACCTGCCGCCCTCTGACCCCGCACGCGAGGCGCAGCAGATCGAACGTCTGCAACAACTGGCGACCGAGGCCGATCTTGACCCCGAATTCGCCCGCAAATTCCTGTCTTTCGTGATTTCGGAAGTGATCCGGCATCACACGTCGTTCCAGAAATGATGGGCCCGCAAGGCCCGCTCACAGCCATCTGAAGGAGAAATAGCATGGCCATGAAAATCCGTCTCGCCCGTGGCGGTTCCAAGAAACGTCCGCATTACGCGATCGTCGCGTCCGATTCGCGTATGCCGCGCGACGGCCGCTTCCTGGAAAAGCTGGGCACCTACAACCCGCTTCTGGCCAAGGACAGCGAAGACCGCGTCAAGATGAACATGGAGCGCGTGCAATACTGGCTCGCCCAGGGCGCGCAGCCGACCGACCGCGTCGCCCGCTTCCTGGAAGCGGCCGGTGCGATGCCGAAAACCGAACGCGCCAACATGAAAAAAGCCGAGCCGGGCGCGAAAGCCAAGAAACGCGCCGAGGAAAAAGCCGCCAAGGCCGCCAAGACCGAAGAATAATCTTCGCTCTCCCGGTTTCGGGGTTTCATGCGGGCCGGGCAGCGATGTCCGGCCTGTCGTCTTCCGGAGGGATCATGTCGAAAACCGATCGTGTCTGCGTCGGCGCCATCGCCGGGGGCTTCGGCGTCAAGGGCGAAGTGCGGCTGAAAAGCTTCTGCGCCACGCCCGAGGACATCGCCGCCTATGGCCCGCTTTATTCCGAAGACGGCACCCGCAGCTTCACCGTCAGGCTGACCCGTCCGGTGACGGGCGGTCTGGGGGCGCGGCTTTCCGGCATCGCCACCAAGGAAGAGGCCGACGCGCTGAAAGGCGCGACGCTCTGGGCGGATCGGGACCGGCTGCCGCATCTGCCCGATGACGAGTTTTACCACGCCGATCTGATCGGCCTGCCGGTGCAGGACACCGGCGGCGCGCTGATCGGCACCGTCCGCGCCGTGCTCGATTTCGGCGCGGGCGACATCCTCGAGGTGCATGTGCCGGGCCGCAAGACGACGCTGATGCTGCCCTTCACCCGCGCCGTCGTGCCCACCGTCGATCTGACCGCGGGGCGCATCATCGCCGACCCGCCCGAGGAACTGGATTGATGCAGGTCTTCCTGCATCTCGGCTTGCACAAGACCGGGACCTCCTCGGCACAGCTTTTCCTGCAGGAAAACCGCGAACTTGTCTGGCCGCGGGCGGCTTTGGTTCTGCCCGGCCGGATCCGCGCGGTGGAACAGGCGGTCTTTGCGCATCATTATGACCGCGATGCGGGCTCTCTGGCGGCGATCACGGCGGCGATGCGGGATTTTCTGGGCACGCTGGTTCTGGGGCCGAAACGGCGGATCGTGATTTCGTCGGAAAACCTGCTCGGCCCGATGCCGCGGGGACTGACGCCTGCCCCCTATCCCGATGCGGCGGCGATCCTGCGCGCGCTGATCGCGGGGTTCGACCACTTCGACTGGCCGGTCGAGGTGACGCCCTATCTTTCCACCCGCGCGCAGGATCCCTGGGTGGAAAGCCTTTGGGCGCATCACGTGCGCAAGGATCAGCCGATCCCCTTCCTCGAGGATCTGGAGACCTTCCGCAGCCGGATGACCCGGATCTCGCAGGCCGAGCAGATCGACCTTTTGCGCCGCGATCCGGCCGGCCTGCGGCTGGTGACGCAGGATGTCTCGGGCTTTGACGGCCTGCCCTTTGGCGCCGGGCAGCCGTTTCTCGATTTTCTGGGGCTGAGGCCGGATCAACGTGCCGCGCTCCGGCCGGTCTCTCGCCGCAACGTCGCGCCGCCGCGCGCGGTGACCGAGGCGCTTTTGGCGCTGAACCGTCAGGGCTTGGGCGAGGCCGCACTGGCCGCGGCGAAACGGGCGCTTCTGGCCGAAGCGGGCCAGGACAGGACAAGCGAAGAGGACGAGGCATGAGCGATCCCGAAGACACCCCGCCGCCGCCGCGCAAGGGCGCGCTGAAGCTGACGACGGCGGAACTGGTCGAGGCCGAGACGCCCGAGGTCGCGCCCGCGCGCTCGCACGGGCGGCGGGCGGTGGTGACCGCGCTTTCGGGCAAGGTGAGGCCGCGCGATCTGATGGCGGAGGTCGAGGCCGTCGCGGGGGTCTGGACGGCGAAGATCGTGACGCTGTTCCCCGAGGCTTTTCCGGGTGTTCTGGGGCTGAGCCTGACCGGCAAGGCGCAGGACGCCGGGCTGTGGCGGCTCGAAACCATCGATCTGCGGCCCTTTGGTCTCGGCAAGCATCGCAACGTCGATGACACGCCCGCGGGCGGCGGCGCCGGGATGGTGCTGCGCGCCGATGTGGTGGCGGCGGCGCTCGATCATGCCGCCGCGGGCACGCCCGCCAGCCGCGCCGACTGGCCGGTGATCTACATGTCGCCCCGCGGCAAGCCCTTCACGCAAGGCCACGCCCGGCGTCTGGCGGCGGCGCAGGGGGTGACGATCCTCTGCGGGCGGTTCGAGGGCGTGGATGAGCGGGTGCTGGAGGCTTACGGGGTCGAAGAGGTCTCGATCGGCGATTTCGTTCTGACCGGCGGCGAGATCGCGGCGCAGGTGGTGATCGACGCCACGGTGCGGCTGCGCGAGGGGGTGCTGGGCAATGCGGAAAGCGCCACCGAGGAAAGCCATTCGAACGGGCTTCTGGAACATCCGCAATATACGCGGCCTGCCGAGTGGCACGGCCGCGCCATCCCCGAGGTGCTGATGTCGGGCAATCACAAGAAGATCGCCGAATGGCGGCGAGCGCAGAGCGAAGCTTTGACGCGGGACCGGCGGCCGGATTTGTGGGAGAAGTTCGGCAAGTGATTTCGCCTCGGCTGCGCCGAGGCGACCCGCCGGGGGCTCCGCCCCCGGACCCCCGGGATATTTGAGGCAAGATGAAATGGCCTGCCATTGTCCCTCCGGTTTGGGCCGCATAGTCTTGCGCGGTGACAAGGAGGGATTTCCGATGGCCGTCCCCGGATCAAAAGCCGAGTTGCTGAGCGCCATTGCGACAAGCTTCGACAAGCTGATGCAGGATTGCGAGAGGGTTCCGCCGGAGCGGGCGCGAGAGCTGTCGATGACGGGCCATGTTGCCGGATCGGTGATCTCTCCGGCGGATCTGGTGAGCTATCTGATCGGCTGGAACGAGCTTGTTCTGAAATGGCTCGACCGGGATGACCGCGGCGAGACGGTCGATTTCCCCGAAACCGGCTTTCAATGGAACCAGCTGGGCGCTTTGGCGCAGAAATTCTACCGCGATCATCACGCTCTGGACTGGCCGAAGCTGCTGGAACGCCTCTCCGTGGCGCAAGCCGGACTGATACACGCGGTGGCGGCGCGGTCGGAGGAGGAGCTTTACGGGCGGCTGTGGTATGGCAAATGGACGAAAGGCCGGATGATCCATTTCAACTCGGCCTCGCCTTACGCCAATGCGCGCGGGCGGCTGCGCCGCTGGCTGAAGGAGAGGACATGAGCGCGCCCGCCCCACTTCCCCCTTGATCCGCCGCCCGTTTCCCCGTATGCCGCGCTGGTCCGGGCCGGAATCGGCTCTCGGACCCTTTTCCTTTGCCTGCGGCGGTCTTCTTCGACCACAGCATGGGGCCTTGGACGGGGCTTGAACAGGACGAACGATCCTCCGGCGGGCGCCCCTGGCAACAGGCGCGGACCCGGGCGAAGACCGGAGCTCTCGGGCGGCGACACCTTTGCGGACATAACCGCAAGCAACGAAAGGATTTGCGATGAACCTTATCGCGCAACTCGAGGCGGAACAGATCGCCGCCCTCGGCAAGACCATCCCCGACTTCAAGGCTGGCGACACCGTGCGCGTCGGCTACAAGGTGACCGAAGGCACCCGCTCGCGCGTGCAGATGTACGAAGGCGTCTGCATCGCCCGCAAGGGCGGCTCGACCATCGCGGCCTCGTTCACCGTGCGCAAGATCTCGTTCGGCGAAGGCGTGGAACGGGTGTTCCCGCTCTACTCGACCAACATCGACAGCATCGAAGTGGTGCGTCGCGGTCGCGTCCGTCGTGCGAAACTCTACTACCTGCGTTCGCGTCGCGGCAAATCGGCTCGGATCGCCGAAGTCACCAACTACAAAGCCAAAGCCGAATAAGGAGCGGGACGATGAAAGCCGATACCCACCCGAATTACCACTTCATCACCGTCAAGATGACCGACGGCTCGGAATATCTGACCAAGTCCACCTGGGGCAAGGAAGGCGATACGATGGCGCTCGACATCGATCCGCTGGCGCACCCGGCCTGGACCGGCGGTTCGGCCAAGCTGATGGACACCGGCGGCCGCGTGTCGAAGTTCAAGAACAAATACGCCGGCCTCGGTTTCTGAGCTGCCGCGTGACTGTTGCGAAAGGGCGCCTTCGGGCGCCCTTTTGTTTGCGCGGCGCCACCCGACCGCCAGAGGGGGCTCCGCCCCCCTTTTCCTTGGCAAAATACGCTGGGGGGGTGCGGGGGGCGAAGCCCCCCGCGGGTCGCCTCGGGCTTGCCCGAGGCGAAACACCCCCGCGACCGTTCAAACCCTTTGCGCCTCCCCCCTTGCACCGGCGCGCTTCCTTCGGTAGCCGGAGCGTCCTATAAACGCGCGGGCCGTCTGAGGGCCGCAAGACGGGGTGGATTCGTGGCGCATATCATCGTTGTCGGCAATGAAAAGGGCGGCTCGGGCAAATCCACCACCTGCATGCATGTGGCCACCGCTCTGGCGCGCATGGGCAAGAAGGTCGGCGCGCTCGATCTCGACCTGCGGCAGCGCAGCTTCGGCCGTTATGTCGAGAACCGGCTGGCCTTCCTGGCGCGCGAGGGGCTGGACCTGCCCTCGCCCGAATACCGCGAACTGCCCGAGGCCGATGCCGCGACGCTTGCCCCCGGCGAAAACCCCTATGACCACCGGCTGTCCTCGGTCGTGGCCGAGCTGGACCCGGTCTGCGATTTCGTGGTGATCGACTGCCCCGGTTCGCATACCCGCCTCAGCCAGGTGGCGCATTCGCTGGCCGACACGCTGATCACGCCGCTCAATGACAGTTTCATCGATTTCGACCTGCTTGCCCGGATCGACCCCGAGACCTCCAAGGTCACCGGCCCCTCGATCTATTCGGAAATGGTCTGGTCGGCGCGGCAGCTGCGGGCGCGGGCGGGGCTGAAGCCGATCGACTGGCTGGTGCTGCGCAACCGGATGAGCTCGCAGCAGGCGCATAACAAGCGCAAGGTCGGCGAGGCCTTGGAGCAGCTGTCGAAACGCATCGGCTTTCGCGTCGCGCCCGGGTTTTCGGAACGGGTGATCTTCCGCGAGCTGTTCCCGCGCGGCATGACGCTGCTTGATCTGCGCGATCTGGGCGTGGAGAACCTGAACATCTCGAACATCGCGGCGCGGCAGGAGCTGCGCGATCTGGTGCGCGATCTCAACCTGCCCGGCGTGACGGTCGATTTCTGATCAGAGGGCGCGGCGCGGCGCGACGAAGCGGAAGGGCGACAGCGGCCCGTGCAGCCGCCCCGGCGCGACCCCTTCGGCCAGAAGCGACAGGCGGGTCGCAAAGACCGCATCTTCGGACGACCGCCATTTCGCGATCAGGGCCAGGAGCTTGCGTGCCATTTTGGTCTCCATTCCGGTTGGCCCGCCCAGTCTTGTCCGCCATTGCGGCCAAAGCGTGACCGGGGAAGGGAGAGAGCGGGGCCTTTGCGCCGCGGCCCGGTTGCGATCTTGCGCACGATCCCGTGATCGGCGCCCCGGCCCGGCGTCAGTGCCGATGACAAACGCCGGAAACCGCTATCTCCTGCGTAAGACCTCTGATTGCCATGACGGCGTCGATTGGACCGGACCCGATGCGAAAAAGACACCTGATTGCCCTCTCCCTCGTGTTGATGCTGGCAGCGGCCGGGGCTGCGGTCTGGACGCTTGGCACCGCCGAAGAGCCGCAGGCGCCGCTGACCGCCACCGTCACCCGCGCCGATCTGTCAAAGACGGTCCTGGCCTCGGGCACGATCGAGGCGGCGCAGCTGGTCTCGGTCGGTGCGCAGGTTTCGGGGCAGCTGCAGACGCTGGCCGTGGCCCTGGGCGACCGGGTGCAAAAGGGCGATCTGATCGCCCAGATCGACAGTTCCGACCAGCGCGCCGATGTCGCCCGCGCCGAGGCCGCGCTGAAGCAGCTGCAGGCGCAGATCCGGGCCAAGGAGGCCGCGATCCGGGTGGCGGAACTGTCGCTGACCCGGCAGACGACGCTGAATTCCAAAGCGCTGAGTTCGGATGAAACCCGCGAAACCGCCGAAGCCACGCTGGATGTGGCTCAGGCCGAGCTTGAGGGGCTCAAGGCGCAGCTGGACGAGGCGCAGGTGACGCTCAGCTCCTCGCAGACCGAGCTGGCGCGGACGCGGATTTCGGCGCCGATCTCGGGGACGGTGGTGGCGATCGTGTCCGAGGAAGGCACGACGCTGAATGCCAACACCTCCAGCCCGACGATCGTGAAACTGGCCGAGCTGGACCGGATGGTGGTCAAGGCGGAGATTTCCGAAGCCGATGTGGTGGCGGTGAAGCCGGGGCAAGCGGCGGAATTCACGCTGAATTCCTCGCTGACGAAAGCCTTTTCCGCAACCTTGCGGGCGCTGGAACCGGCCCCCGCCAGCATCGAGACCTCGGACACGATCGATACCGACGAGGCGATCTATTACAACGCGCTGCTGGATGTGGCGAACCCCGACGGCATCCTGCGCATCGGCATGTCGGCCGAGGTGACGATCACGCTGGAGGCCCGCAAGAACGTGCTGACGGTGCCGGTGACGGCGATCCCGCGGGTGTCGGGCGGCAAGGCCGAGGTGGCGGTTTACGACCCGGCGACCGGGCAGAACACGCCGCGGCAGATCGGCGTCGGCATGATGACCGATACGCTGGCCGAGGTGACCTCGGGGCTGACCGAGGGCGAGGCGGTGGTGCTGCCCTCGATCTCGGCGGCGAATTCCGACACCGGCCGCCGCAACCGGCCGCCGATGATGGGGTTCTGAGATGGACGCGCCGATCATTCGCCTGCGCGGCATCGGCAAGGATTACGTGATCGGCGACGAGGCGGTCTCTGTCCTGCGCGGCATCGATCTGGACATCTGGCGCGGCGATTACGTCGCCATCATCGGCGCTTCGGGGTCCGGCAAATCGACGCTGATGAACCTGATCGGCTGTCTCGATCACCCGACGCGCGGCAGCTATGCCTATGACGGGCAGGATGTGAGCGGGCTTGACAATGACGCGCTGGCCAAGCTGCGGCGCGAACATTTCGGCTTCATCTTCCAGCGTTATCAGCTGCTTGGTGCGCTTTCGGCGGTGGGCAACGTGGAAATCCCGGCGATCTATGCGGGCACCGAAGCCAGCAGGCGCCAGCCCCGGGCCGAGGAATTGCTGACCCGGCTCGGCCTTGGCAACCGGCTGCACAATCGCCCGTCGCAGCTCTCGGGCGGGCAGCAGCAGCGGGTCTCGGTCGCGCGTGCGCTGATGAACGGCGGCGAGGTGATCCTGGCCGACGAACCCACCGGCGCGCTGGACAGCGTCTCGGGCACCGAGCTTTTGCATCTTTTCGACGATCTGCACCGGCGCGGCCATACGATCGTCGTGATCACCCATGATCCCGACGTTGCCGCCCGGGCCAGCCGCATCATCCAGATCCGCGACGGTGCGATCCTCTCCGACAGCCGCCCCGGCCCCCCCGCCCCCTCGGCGGCGGCGCTGGACCGCCCGACGGTCGAGCGCGCCGGCCCCGGCGCCTTTGTCGGGCGCCTGGGCGAAGCCGCGCGGATGGCGGTCAAGGCGCTTGCCGCGCATCGGCTGCGCAGCTTCCTGACCATGCTCGGCATCATCATCGGCATCGCCTCGGTGGTGTCGGTGGTGGCGCTTGGCAAGGGCAGTCAGGAAAAGGTGCTCTCGGGCATCTCGGCGCTGGGGACCAACACCATCACCATCCGCCCCGGCACGGGCTTTGGCGACCGCATGGCCAGCCGCATCCGCACCCTTGTCGTGGCCGATGCAGTGGCACTGGCGGCGCAGCCCTTCACCGCCTCGGTCAGCCCCGAAATCAGCACGCAGAAATCCGCGACGCTGGGCGCCATCACCACCTCGGTCTCCTTGCGCGGGGTTTCGGCGGGCTATTTCGACGTTGGCGGGTTCACCCTGCGCGAGGGCATGCTGATCGATCAGGCGATGATCGACGCCCGCGCGCAGGTGGCCGTGCTGGATGCCGAGGCTTACAAGGCCTTCTTCCCGCAGGGCGGCTCTGTCCTTGGCAAGACCATCCTGATCGGCAAAGTGCCCTTGCGCATCATCGGCCGGGTCGAGGCGACCAGTTCCGGCTTCGGCCCGACGCAGGTGCGCGTCTTCACCCCCTTCACCACGGCTTCGGTGCGGATCACCGGCTCGAACACGATCAATTCGATCGCGGTGAAAGTGGCCGACACCGTGACCATGGCCGATGCCGAGGGGCAGATTTCCGCGCTGATCGAGCAACGCCACGGCAAGAAGGATTTCTTCTTGCAAAACGCCGACACGATCCGCAACACGATCACCCAGACGACGCAGACGATGACCATTCTCGTCGCCGCCATCGCGCTGATTTCGCTGGTGGTGGGCGGCATCGGGGTGATGAACATCATGCTGGTGTCGGTCACCGAACGCACCGCGGAAATCGGCGTGCGGGTGGCGGTCGGCGCGCGCCGATCCGACATCGTGGCGCAATTCCTGATCGAGGCGGTGCTGATCTGTCTTCTGGGCGGGCTTCTGGGCGTGGCGCTGGCACTTGCGGCGGGGCAGGTCTTCAACAGCTTCCAGACCGCGATGAAGCTCTCGTTCTCGGCCCCTGTAGCGGCGCTGGCCTTCCTGTGTTCGTCGCTGATCGGGGTCAGTTTCGGCTTTCTGCCTGCCCGGGCGGCGGCCAAGCTCGACCCTGTCGAGGCGCTGGCAAGGGACTGAGAAGACGCGACGAATTGGCCCGGCCCCGAAATCGGACTGGCGCGGATTGTGATCTTTGCGCAGGATGGCTGACGCGACGGCAGGCGCCGCCGCGTTCAAGGGCGGCCGCCCCTCGGCCTGGCCGCCACAGCCAAGGAACAGGTCATGGAAACCGATCGCGAGGCCCATATCGCCTTTCTGGAGACGGTCCACCCCTACGACACCCTGCCGCGCGAGGAGCTGGAAACCGTTGCCAGCGCCTTTCGCCGGATGGAGTTCCGGCCGGGCTCGCTGATCTATGTCTATCAAACGCCGATCGGCGGGCTTTATCTGGTGAAACAGGGCGCGGTCGAGATCACCGACGGCAATGGCGGGCTGGTGTCGCTGCTCGGTCCGCGCAATTCCTTTGGCGAACGCGGCATCCTGCGCGACGGGCTGGCGGCGACGCAGGCGAAGGCCAGCGAACAGACGATCTGCCTTGTGCTGCCCACGCCGACCTTCAAGCGGCTGATCGAGACCTATCCGGCCTTTGAACGCTTTTTCAACCGCAAGCGCGGCGAGAAGGTCTCGACCGATATCGCGACGCAGAAGGTCGCCGATCTGGTGGCGCGCAAGCCGCTGGCCTGCACGCCCGAGACGACGGTTCTGACGGCCGCGCGGATGATGCGCGACGCGCATGTCTCTTCGCTCGGTGTCGTCGACCCGGGCGAGCGGCTGCTGGGCATCGTCACGCAACGCGATCTGTCGAACAAGGTGCTGGCCGATGGCCTGCCCACCGGGACCGCGGTGGCGGCGGTGATGACGGCGGGGCCGGTCAGCCTGCCGCCGACGGCTCTGGGATCCGACATCCTGCATATCATGCTGGAACGCCGCATCGGTCATCTGCCGATCACCGAGGACGGCCGCTTTGTCGGCATGATCACCCAGACCGATCTGACCCGGTTTCAGGCCGTCTCTTCGGCCATGCTGATCCGCGACGTGGTATCGGCCGAGACGCTCTCCGAGATGACCGCGGTGACCGAACGCATCCCGCAGCTTCTGGTGCAGCTGGTGGGCGGGCATCACGGCCCGGATGTGGTGACGCGGCTCATTACCGACATCGCCGATGCGGTGACGCGGCGTCTGCTGGTGATGGCGGAACGCCAGCTTGGCCCGCCGCCGGTGCCCTATCTGTGGCTCGCCTGCGGGTCACAGGGGCGGCAGGAGCAAAGCAGCGTCTCGGATCAGGACAATTGCCTGATCCTGGATGACCGGGTGACGGCGGCCGACATGGCGTATTTCCGCGCCCTCGCCAAGATCGTCTGCGACGGGCTCCATGCCTGCGGCTATGCGCATTGCCCGGGCGAGATGATGGCGACCAATCCGCGCTGGTGCCAGCCGCTGCGGGTCTGGCGCGATTATTTCGCGGGCTGGATTTCGCGCCCCGACCCGGAGGCGCAGATGCTGGCCTCGGTGATGTTCGATCTGCGCCCGATCGGCGGCGGCGGCATCGCGATGTTCGAGGATCTGCGGGCGGAAACTCTGGCGATGGCGGCGCAGAATTCGGTCTTTGTCATGCACATGACGGCGGCGGCCCTGAAACACGCGCCGCCCCTTGGCCTCATTCGCAGCTTCGCCACGATCCGCTCGGGCGAGCACAGGAACCACATCGACATGAAGATGAACGGGGTGGTGCCGGTGGTGGACCTTGCGCGGATCTATGCGCTGCAGGGGCGGCTTTTGCCCACGAACACCCGTGCCCGGCTGAAGGCGGCCGAGGAAGCCGGGGTGGTTTCGGCCGCAGGCGCCCGCGATCTGATCGAGGCCTATGATCTGATCGCGACGATGCGGCTGGAAAATCAGGCGGTTCTGATCAAGGCCGGGCGGGCGGCGGACAATTTCCTCGCTCCCTCGGACCTCAGCGATCTGGAACGCTCGCATCTGCGCGATGCCTTTGTGGTCGTGCGCACGATGCAGTCCGCCATCGGCCATGGCCGCGCGGCAGTGAGCTGAGGGGGGACCCCCTCAGCGTTTCTTCATCGCATCAAGCAGCGCCGCGCCGAAACCGCCGGTGGCCTGGCTCGTCTTCGGCCCGGCCGACATCGGCTGGCGCCCCTTCGGGCCCTTTTGCGGCTCCGGCCCGCGGGCGGCCCGGTCCTCGCGCGCGGAAGTGCCGCCATCCTTGCGCATCGTCAGCGCGATGCGCTTCCTTGCCACATCGACCTCGGTCACCCGGACCTTGACCACATCACCGGCCTTGACGACCTCATGCGGGTCTTTGACGAAACGGTCGGCCAGCTGGCTGATGTGGACGAGCCCGTCCTGATGCACGCCGATATCGACAAAGGCGCCAAAGGCCGCGACGTTCGTCACCGTGCCTTCCAGCTGCATGCCCGGTTTCAGGTCCTTGATATCCTCGACCCCCTCGGCAAAGGTCGCGGTGACAAAGCTGGGCCGCGGGTCGCGACCGGGTTTTTCCAGTTCCGCCAGAATGTCGCGCACGGTGGGCAGGCCGAATTTCTCGGTGACAAACTCCTGCGGGCGCAGTTTCGCCAGCGCCGCACTGTCGCCCATCAGCGCGCGGATATCGCGGCCGCAGGCCTTCACGATGGCGCGGGCGACATCATAGGCCTCGGGGTGGACCGAGGAGGCATCGAGCGGCTCGGTACCTTCGGTGATGCGCAGGAACCCCGCGCATTGCTCGAACGCCCGCGGCCCAAGGCGGGACACTTTCAGCAATTCCTTGCGGCTTTTGAAGGCGCCATTGGCATCGCGATGCGCGACAATCGCCTCGGCCAGCCCCGGCCCGAGGCCCGAGATATGCGCCAGAAGCGGCGCCGAGGCGGTGTTGAGATCGACGCCCACCGCGTTCACCGCATCTTCGACGACGCCTTCCAGCGCCCGGCCCAGCTTCGACTGATCCACGTCATGCTGATACTGGCCGACGCCGATGGACTTCGGCTCAATCTTCACCAGTTCGGCCAGGGGGTCCTGCAACCGCCGCGCAATCGACACCGCGCCGCGCAGCGACACGTCGAGATCGGGGAATTCCTTCGCCGCCAGTTCGGACGCCGAATAGACCGAGGCCCCGGCTTCGGACACGACAACCTTGGTCGGCGGCTTCACCGAAGCGGGCAGCAGTTTCAGCGTTTCCGCCACCAGCCGCTCGGACTCGCGGCTGGCGGTGCCATTGCCGATGGCAATGAGGTCCACCTTATGCGCGGTGATCAGCCGGATCAGCGCCGCCTGCGTGCCGCGCAGATCGGATTTCGGCGGGAAGGGATAGACGGTCTCGGTGGCCAGCAGCTTGCCCGTCGCATCGACGACCGCAACCTTGCAACCGGTGCGAATGCCCGGATCCAGCCCCAAAGTCGTCTTCGCCCCGGCCGGGGCGGCCAGCAGCAGATCCTTGAGATTGCGGGAGAAAACCTTGATCGCCTCGTCCTGCGCGCGCCCGCGCATGTCCGAGAGCAGATCCAGCATCATCGACAGGCTCAGCTTCACCCGCCAGGTCCAGCCCGCCACGCCGCGCAGCCAGACATCCCCCGGCGCCTGGGTCTTGGCGTCCAGCGCCGCGGCCACCATCGCCTCGGCGCGGGCGACGCCGTCCTCGTCGGGGCCGATATCGAGCGTCAGCACGCCTTCATTCGAGCCGCGCAGCATGGCAAGCGCGCGGTGGCTGGGCACATCGGCCCAGCGTTCGCGGTGGTCGAAGTAGTCCGAGAATTTCGCGCCCTTTTCCGCCTGCCCCTCGACCAGCTTCGCGGTGATCACGGCCTCGCGCGCCAGAAAGTCGCGCAAGGACCCCAGCAGCGCGGCGTTTTCCACCAGCCCTTCGGCGACGATTTCCCGCGCGCCGGTCAGCGCCTCCTTCACCGTGGCAACAGCCTCGGACAGATAGCCCTCGGCCAGCTTTTCCGGCGCTGCCTTGCGGTCGGCAAAGATCGCCTCGACCAGCGGCCCCAGCCCGTTTTCCCGCGCGATCATCGCTTTCGTGCGGCGTTTGGGCTTGTAGGGCAGATACAGATCCTCAAGCTCCGCCTTGGTCTCGGCCCGGGCCAAGGCCAGCGCCAGCTCATCCGTCATCTTGCCCTGTTCGGTGATCGAGGCGACAATCGCCGCCCGCCGCGCCTCGCGTTCGCGCAGATATTCCAGCCGTTCCGCGAGCTTGCGCAGCTGCGTGTCATCCAGCCCCCCCGTCACCTCCTTGCGGTAACGCGCGACAAAGGGCACCGTCGCGCCTTCATCAAGCAGTCCCACCGCGGCGGTGACCTGCGCGGGGGTCGCGGCGATTT
The DNA here is from genome assembly GCF_000021865.1 of Rhodobacter capsulatus SB 1003. Taxonomy (NCBI): domain Bacteria; kingdom Pseudomonadati; phylum Pseudomonadota; class Alphaproteobacteria; order Rhodobacterales; genus Rhodobacter; species Rhodobacter capsulatus. The sequence goes on along the minus strand of NC_014034.1, from coordinate 382,111 downwards.
CCTCGGCGATGGTGCGGGCAATGCGGGTGGCGGTGTCCATGGGGTCCTCCGTTCGGCCGGAAGCGTGATGTAGCCGCCCCGCCGCGAGGGGGCAAGCCTTGACACTTCCGCCCGGTCGCGTCCCATTGCGCAAAAGGAGTCCGACATGACCGAATTCTGCCCCCGCCTTGAAGAGCGCCTGTGCCGCTACGCCGCCGTCGACACCCAAAGCGACGAGGAAAGCCCGTCCTCGCCTTCGACCGCGATTCAGCTGAACCTGGCCCGGATGCTGGCCGAGGAGCTGACCCGGATCGGCGCCGCCGAGGTGACGGTGACCGACTATGGCGCCGTGCTGGCCACCGTGCCCGCAACGGCCGAAGGCCCGGTGATCGGCATGCTGGCGCATATGGACACCGCCCCCGCCTATCACGCGGCAGGCGTGAAACCGCGGGTCATTCGCGGCTACAACGGCGGCGAGATCACTTACCCCGATGCCCCCGGTCTGGTGAATTCGCCCGCCGCCAACCCTTACTTGGGCGAGAAGCTGGGCCATGACCTGATCACCGCCTCCGGGCTGACGCTGCTGGGCGCCGATGACAAGGCGGGGGTGGCGATCCTGATGACGATGGCCGAGCATCTGATCGCCAACCCGCAGATCCCGCATGGGAAACTGCGGATCGCCTTCACCCCGGACGAGGAAATCGGCCGCGGCGTCGACGCCCGCCTGCCCGCGGATCTGGGCGCCGATTTCGCCTATACGCTCGATGGCGGCGCGGTGGGCGAGATCGAATATGAAAGCTTCTCGGCCGATGGCGCCAAGGTGAAGGTCAAGGGCGTGTCGACCCATCCGGGCACTGCCAAGGGCAAGATGGTGAATGCGCTCCATCTGGCCGCGAAGATCATCGAGATGCTGCCGCAGGCGACCCAAACCCCCGAGGTGGTGGACGGCCGCGAGGGCTTTTGGCACATCACCAACATCGCCGGCACCGCGGCCGAGGTCGAATTTTCGATCATCCTGCGCGATTTCGAGCTTGATGGCCTCACCGCGCGGGGGGCGCTCTTGCAACAAGTCTGCGCCGCGGTGGCGGCGACCGAGCCGCGGGCGGAAATCACCTGCACGATCAAGCCGCAATACCGCAACATGCGCTATTGGCTGGAACAGGACATGACCCCGGTCGATCTGGCCCGCAAGGCCTGCCGGGCCGAGGGGATCGAGCCGCTGTCGGTGCCGATCCGCGGCGGCACCGACGGCTCGCGGCTGACGGAAATGGGCGTGCCCTGCCCGAATATCTTCACCGGCATGCAGGACATTCACGGGCCTTTGGAATGGGTCTCGGTGCAGGACATGGAGAAGGCGACGCAGGTCTGTTTGCGACTGGTGCAGCTGGCGGCAAAGCCGGTGTGACAGCCTGCCGCAGCCGGGATTGCGCCTTTCGACCGATGGCCGCGACGAAAGTTGCGGCCATTCGCGTTTTACACCTGACCCCTCCCAAGGCACCCGGGCCTGATCCTTCAGGGATGACCCGGCCCCACAGAAAGCACTGTCATGAACGATCTTTTCAACCGCTATGCGACGCCCTTCATCACCGGGCTGTTTCTGGTCTCGCTGATTTCCGGTGTCGCGCTCTTTTTCCATGTCGGGCAATCGACCTTCCACGAGATGCACGAGATCCTGTCGATGGTGCTGATCCTGCCCTTCGTGCTGCATGTCTGGAAGAACTGGCGCTCGGTCACCAATTACGTCAAGCGCGCGCCGATGTGGATTGCGCTGGTCGTGTCGCTGGTGATCTCGATCCCCTTCGCGATCCCCTCGGGCGAGGGGCGGTCGGGTCCGCCGCAATTCGCGCTGGCGATGGCGGTGATGAATGCGAAAATCGCCGATGTGGCGCCGGTTTTCGGCACCGATGGCGCGACGCTGGCGGCGAAGCTGAGCGAGGCCGGGCTGAAAGTGACCGGGCCCGGGGACACGCTGGCCGCCGTCGGCACCGCCTCGGGCAAACCGGTCGAAGCCGTCGCCGCCGCCGTGCTGAGCGCCACCGCGCCCGCAAAATAAGCCCGCAAGAGGCGACGACAGGGGCCCTTCGGGGCCCCTTTTGCCGTCACGACAGCCAAAGCCGGATCAGCGCCGCCTCGGGTGTTTCCTTGCCGCCGTTTTCGACGCCCGCGGCCCACAGCGCCGCCCCGGCCGCATAGGCCCCCGGCGCCAGCCCGCCCGCCTCGCATTGGCTGACCGCGCGCAGCCGCTTGCCCGTGGCCACCGCGTCCCGCAGCGCCGCCAGAATCGCCGGATCGTTCATCACCGTGCCCGCGCCGAAAACCCGCAGCACCGCGCCATCCAGCGCCTGCAGCATCGCCGCCAAGGCCGCGCCGGGCAGACCGGGCGAGAGCGTCAGCACGGCAAGCCGCCGCGCCGGATCGAAGCGGCGGGTTTTCGGCGCGGGGCCGTGATCCTGCGGCTGGGCGCGAAAGGCGTCGCGGGCGTGGCTGTCGTGCTTCACCAGCCCCCCGGCCGCCATCAGCCGCCCGTCAAAAGCCAGATCGACCCCCATCCCGGGCGCCTGGGCGGCGGCAAGCGCCAGATCCAGGTTGCGTTCGGCATCGCCCCCCTGGCCCAGCGGCAGCATCGAACCGCACAGAACCACCCGCCGGCAGGTCCCCGCCAAAGCCTGCGTCAGCGCCGCGCCGGTAAAGGCCATGGTATCGGTGCCATGCGTCACCAGCGCGGGCAGGCCCGGATGGTCATCGAGCGCGTCGAGGATCGCGTTCCAGTCCGCCGGGCCGATATCGGCACTGTCGCGCAAAGGCGTGAAGACATGGGTCAAAAGCCGCGTTCCCGCGGGCAGGCGCGCGGCCAGCGCTGCCTCGACCAGACCGGGCTGCGGCGCCAGACCCAGCGGGCCGGGGGCCATGCCGATCGTGCCGCCGGTATGGATCAGAAGAAGGGTCATCGGTCTCTCCCAAAGCCGCGCCTTTCTTGCGCCTTAGGGCGAAGGGCCCGGCCGGGCAATAAAAAACACGCCCGAAGGCGTGGCTTTCACAGTCGAAGAGGAAGTGGCGGACCCGGAGCGATTCGAACGCCCGACCCTCAGATTCGTAGTCTGATGCTCTATCCAGCTGAGCTACGGGTCCGTCGTGGGGGGCGATGTAGCCCCGCAGGAAAACCTTTGCAAGCCCGAAAACGCGGAGATCGAAAGATTTCTTTCCGCCCCCCGGATTTCGTCCGGATTTCGGGGCATCGTTCAGACCGCGGCCTCGTCGCCCGCCAGCAGCAGCGGCCGCGGCAGGTGCAGGCGGAATTCGGTGCCGGTCTCGTCGCTGCGCTCCAGCTCCAGCCGCCCGCCGTGACCGCGCACCAGTTCCGCCGAAATCGCCAGACCCAGCCCGGTGCCGCCCTTCTTCACCCCGCCCGAGAAGGGCTGGAACAGCCGCTCGCGCGCCTTGGCGGGCAGGCCCGGCCCGGTGTCCTGCACCCGGATCCACCAGCCCTCGGCCTCGTCGCCCGCGCCGATCTCGATCGTGCCGGGCTTGCCCGTCGCCTCGATCGCCTGGCGCGCATTGCGGGCGAGGTTCGACAGCACCCGGTAAAGCTGCTCGCGGTCGGCATGGATTTCAAAGCCCGGCTGCACGTCGGACAGGAAATCGACCGCGGCAGTCAGCCCCTCTTCGCCCTCGATCACCTCGGTCACCAGCCCGGCCAGATCAAAGGGTTCGAGCCGCGGCGGCGGTTCCTCGGCGCGACCGAAAGCCAGCGTCGTCTCGCAAAGATTGATGGCGCGGCCGATCGAGCCCATCAGCTTCGGCGCCGCCCGCTGCACCGCCGGATCGTCGGACCCCTCCATCCGGTCGGCGAAAAGCTGCGCCGTCGTCAGGATGTTGCGCAGATCGTGGCTGATCTTGGCGACCGCCTGACCCAGCTGCGCCAGCCGTTCCTTTTGCCGCAGCGCCGCTGTCAGCTGATGCTGCATCGAGGCCAGCGCCTCCTCGGCCACCCGCAGCTCCTCGATCCGGGCCTCGGGGCGGATGATCGTGCGGGCATCCTCGGGCGCGGCGGCATAGGCGGCCATATGCGCCACGACGCGCTTGATCGGCACCACCATCAGGCGCCGCACCAGAAAGAACAGCAAAAGCGCCGTCACCACCGAGACCACGGCCGACAAAGACAGCAGCCGCAGCCCCGATTCGATCATCGCCAGCCGCATCGGCTGCGTGGCCAGCGTCACCTCGATCACCAGACCGCCCTTTTGCACCGGATCGCCGATCACCCGGATCACGTGATTCTGCGAATCGGCCAGAACCGCCAGCGCATCGCGGACCAGATTGACGAAGGGCTCCTCGCGCAGATCATAGGTCGCCGAGATCGGCTGCGGGATCGGCGAGGACAGCACCAGCTGGCGCACCGCATCGCGGCGCAGAACGACGTTGTAAACGCCCGCGTTGTCCAGAAGCTCCTGCTCCAGATCCGGCTCGATCATCATGTCGGTGGTCAAAAGCGCAAGCGAGGCGATCTGCGCCCGTTCCAGCCGGGTCTGCAGGTAATCCTCGCGGAAATTGGCAAGGCCCGGCAACAGGATCAGCACTTCAGCCAACACGACGAAGACCGTCGTGAGCACAAGAAACCGCCCGGAAAGCGTGTTGACCTTCATCCTGTCCCGATCGGCGGCGATCCGCCCGGGGGTCCTTTCGCCCCCCTTTGTCGCTTCGGCATTTTTCAGGAATACCAAAGCCTTTTGCACCTACATAGGGGGCGCGTGGCGGCAGCGGAAGGGCGCAAACGCCGCGCAGGCGCGGGAGGCGCAAAAAACCCGCGCGGATGAATTGACTTGTGCGGGCGATGCCCCTAAAGACCGGGCTTCAATTGCAGGGCGGCCGAATCCGGCAGGAAGTCAGCTGCCCCCCCGACAAGACAACCGGAGTATCCGCGATGAAACGCACTTTCCAGCCGTCGAACCTCGTTCGCGCCCGCCGTCACGGCTTCCGCGCCCGCATGGCGACCAAAGGCGGCCGCAAGGTTCTGAACGCCCGTCGCGCCCGCGGCCGCAAGGTTCTGTCGGCGTAAGGCTCACGGCCTGACCGATGACACCGCCGGAGGCGCCCGCGACTGACCCCGAGGGTCGGGACCCGGGAAGCCGCCCGGCGGTTTCCCCATTTCCGGGCCGGACCATCCTCATCCTGCGCAAACGCGCCGATTTCCTGCGTGCCGCCTCGGCGCAACGGATGAGCGCGCCGGGCTTTCTGCTGCAGGCGCGCAAGCGTGGCGAGGCCGACACGGCCGCCGCCGATCTGATCCGCGTCGGCTTCACCTGTTCGAAGAAACTCGGCAATGCCGTGGCCCGCAACCGCGCCAAGCGCCGGCTGCGCGAAGTGGCCCGGCTTGGCCTGCCCGCGCTTGGCCTGCCCGGCTGGGACTATGTCCTTGTCGGCCGCCCCGAGGCCACGGCCAGCCGTGACTTTGCCGCGCTGCAGGCCGATCTTGTCCGCGCCATCACCGAGATTCACGCCGGGCGCAGCCTGAAGCCGCGCCCGCTGGGCGAGGTGCCAAAGGGCCGGAGACGGGGCAAATGAGCCCCCTCGCCTTTCTCGTGTCGCTGCCCGTGCGCGGCTATCGGCTGCTGCTGTCCCCCTGGGTGGGCCATGGCTGCCGCTATCAGCCGACCTGTTCCGCCTATGCGATGGAGGCGCTCGAACGCCACGGCGCGGTGAAGGGCGGCTGGCTGGCGGCGAAACGGGTGGCCTCGTGTCACCCCTGGGGCGGGCATGGCTACGACCCGGTGCCGGGCGCCGATCCGGCCTTTGACGCGACGCGGCACAAGGATCACGACCATGCTTGACGAGGATGACACCGGCCTGCCGCCGCTGCTGGCGGGGGCGCCTTCCTCCACCGAATTCAAGAAGTTGCGCAAGCGCATCCTGCGCGAGACCCGCGACGCGATCGAGACCTATGGCATGGTCAGGCCCGGGGATCGCTGGCTGGTCTGCCTCTCGGGCGGCAAGGACAGCTACACGCTGCTCGCCGCGCTGGTCGAGCTGAAATGGCGCGGCCTGCTGCCGGTCGATCTGCTCGCCTGCAACCTTGATCAGGGGCAGCCGGGCTTTCCCGCCACCGTCCTGCCCGACTTCCTGACCCGCATGGGGGTCGCCCACCGGATCGAGTTTCAGGACACCTATTCGGTGGTCAAGGAGAAGATCCCCGAAGGTCAGACCACCTGCAGCCTGTGTTCGCGGCTGCGGCGCGGCAATCTTTACCGCATCGCCCGCGAAGAGGGCTGTTCCACCGTCGTCCTTGGCCATCACCGCGACGACATTCTGGAAACCTTCTTCATGAATCTCTTTCACGGCGGGCGGCTGGCCACGATGCCGCCGCGGCTGCTGAACGAGGAGGGCGATCTGTTCGTCTGCCGCCCGCTCGCCTTCGTCGCCGAGGCCGATTGCGAGAAATTCGCCCGCGGCATGGGCTATCCGATCATCCCCTGCAATCTCTGCGGCTCTCAGGAAGGCCTGCAGCGGGTGCAGGTCAAGCAGATCCTCGACGCGTGGGAGGCCCGCAGCCCCGGCCGTCGTCAGGTGATGTTCCGGTCGCTGATGAATGTCCGCCCCTCGCATCTGTGCGACCCGGGCCTGTTCGACTTCGCCGCGCTGATGCGGGCCGAGGCGCCGATTGCCGGGGATTTTAACGAAAACATGCCGAATTTGCGCCAAGGTTATTAACCAATCCCTGACGAAACCTGCCTAGGGTCATCCCCGATGCGAGGGGCATGCCCCTTTGGACTGGGACGAGGGCGAAAATGGTCAAATCCGCATGGAAGGGCAAGAAAACCGGGGCGAAACGCAAGGGGCCGATTCTCTTGCGCCGGGAAATGGTGGCCTTTCTGCCTGCCGTCTCGCTGGCGGGGCTCTGGTTCGGGCTCGAGGGGATGACGCTTGTCGGCGTGACCGCGCTGATCGTCGCCTGGATGAGCCGGCCGCTGGCGATTCCCGAGGAAATCGAGGAGGATGGCAGCGCCCTGCGTGCGCTGCCGCAACGCGCCGATGCCGAGGAGATGATGCAGGCCGCGGCGCAGGATGCGCAGGCGGCGGGCAAGGGCACGGCCTGTCTGGTGATCGGCATCGACGATCCGGCGGCGGTCTCGCGGCAGATGTCGCGCGCGGAATTCGAGGATTTCCAGCAGGCCGTCGGCGCCCGCATCCGCGGCGTGTTGCGCAACACCGACCGAATCGCCCTGATCGACAACGCCCGCCATGCGGCGATCCTTGCCCCGACGCACCGGCCCGATCTGGAAGGCATGATCCAGCTTGCGGGGCGGCTGCAGCAGGCCTGCGACGCGCCCTATTCGGTCAACGGGCGCAGCGTGAACATCACCAGCCATGTCGGCTTCTGCCTGATGACCCGCGCCCCCGAACCGACCGGCCCCGCGATCCTGAGCGCGGCCGAAACCGCCGCCGAAGAGGCCGCGCGCCATGGTCCGGGTTGCATCCGGGCCTATGCGCCGGACGCCCGTCCCTTCGCCCGGACGCAGGGCAAGCTGGACAGCGAAATCACCCCCGCGCTCGAAGACGGGCGCATCGTCGCCTATTTCCAGCCGCAGATCAGCACCGACACCGGCACGATTTCGGGGATGCAGGCGGTGCCGCGCTGGCTTGACCGCGACCGCGGCATCCTCGGCGAGGCCGAGATCCTGCCCGCCATCACCGCGAACGGCCTGCAGGGGCGGCTGGCGGAAGTGATGCTGTTTCAATGTTTCGGCGCGCTGCGCGAATGGGACAAGCTGCCCGCCGGACCGGGGCTTGTCAGCCTGCCGATCGGGCTTGACCATGTCACCGATCCGAAGATGTCCGACCGGCTGAAATGGGAATTCGACCGCTTCGACATGGCGCCGCAACGCGTCTGTCTGGTGCTGCACCGCGAGGTTACCGCCCGGCTCGACGACGAGGTGGTGATGCGCAACATCGCGCATTGCGCGAAGATGGGCTGCCGGATCGAGCTGGCGGGGTTCGGCACCGGGCCGATTTCGGTCTCGGCGATCCGCCGCACCGGCGCGGAACGCATCCGCATCCACCGCTCTTTCGTCACCAATGTCGAACGCGACCCGGAACAGCAGCGCCTGGTTTCGGCGATCATCTCCTTTGCCGCCGGGCTCGGGCTCGAGACCCTGGCCGAAGGCGTGGCAACGATCGGCGAACATGCGATGCTGGCGCAGCTCGGCTGTCATCACGTGCAGGGCAAGGCGATCTCGGCGCCGCTGCCGCTGGACGAATGCGCCGGATGGATGGGACGCCATGATGCGCGGCTGGCCTCGATCCCGCGGCCGGACCTGCGCCGCGGCGCCTGACCGGGCCCGGCTGCCGCTGCGACATAAGGCGGGAATCGCCGCTTGCGACAGGTGGCCGCGCGAAACCGCTTGACCTTTGGCCGCCCCTTCTGTTGAACCGGGCCGACTCCGGATCGGCAGGGGAAATGCACGCCCATGGACAATCAAAACAGGAACCTCATCCTTGCGACGGTGCTTTCGGCACTGGTGATCGTCGTCTGGACCGTCTTCTTCCCGCCGCCGAAACCGGAACCGACGGACCCGGCCGTGGCAGAGCAGACCGCGACCCCGGCGCCGACGGCCGCCCCCGTGGCCACGGCCGCGCCCGCGGTCGAGCCCGCGCCCGAGGCGCCGCGCGTCACCATCGACACGCCGGCGCTGACCGGCTCGATCTCGCTGCTTGGCGCGCGGTTCGATGACCTCTCGCTCAAGCATTATCACGAGAAACTCGACCCGGCCTCGCCGCTCGTCCGCCTGCTGGCGCCGGTCGGCGGCAGCGATCTGAATGCGGCCAAGCCCTATTACGTGGTGCAGGGCTGGTCGGCGCTTGCGGGCGTGACCGCCGCGCAGGTGCCCGGGCCGAAGACGCTCTGGACCGCCCCCGCAGGTGCGAAGCTGACCCCCGAGACGCCACTCGTGCTGACCTGGGACAATGGCGCCGGGCTGACCTTCACCCGCACCATCGCCGTCGATCCGCAATATCTGTTCACCGTGACCGATGCGGTGACGAACACCGGCGCGGCCGCGGTCAGCATCGCGCCCTGGGGCATCATCGCCCGGCACGGCATCCCGGCGGGCAACCGCGTCTATGTGCTGCACGAAGGCGCGGTGCGGATGACCAACGGCGAGCTGCAGGAAATCAAATACAAGAAGATCACCGATCTTGACGCGCTCGAGGGCGAGGGTCAGGCCGATGTGCGCAGCGCCGATACCGGCGGCTGGGCCGGGTTCACCGACAAATACTGGATGACCACGCTCATTCCGGACACCGCGCGCTTCACCTCGGTGGTGAAATACGTCCCCTCGGCCGATCTGTACCAGACTGAGACCCGCCAGCCCGCCGTCGAGATCGCGGCCGGGGCCAGCACCTCGGTCACGATGCGGCTTTTCGCGGGCGCGAAGGAATGGGAAGCGATCGCGCAATATCAGAACGATCCCGGCATGTTCGACCGGCTCTTCGGCGACAAGATCGACCCGACGCAGCCGCAGATCACCCGGTTCGTCGATTCGATCGACTGGGGCTGGTACTACTTCCTGACCAAGCCGATGTTCCGGCTGCTGCACTGGCTGCATGCGGTGCTGGGCAACATGGGCTGGGCGATCATCGCGCTGACCGTGATCATCAAGCTGATCGTCTTCCCGCTGGCGCGGACCTCCTACATCTCGATGGCGAAGATGAAGGAAATCCAGCCAGCCATGGAGGCGCTGAAAGAGCGCACCAAGGATGACAAGCAGGCGCTGCAACGCGGCATGATGGAGCTTTACAAGCGCGAAAAGATCAACCCCGCCGCGGGCTGTCTGCCGATCCTGCTGCAGATCCCGATCTTCTTCTCGCTCTACAAGGTGATCTACGTCACGATCGAGCTCTACCACGCGCCCTGGATCGGCTGGATCAAGGACCTTTCGGCCCCCGATCCGTCCTCGATCCTGAACCTGTTCGGCCTCTTGCCCTATGCGACGCCGGAACCGGGTTCGCTCTTGTTCATCTTCAGCCTTGGCGTGCTGCCGATCCTGCTGGGCATCTCGATGTGGTTCCAGCAAAAGCTGAACCCCGCGCCCACCGATCCGAGCCAGGCCGCGATCTTCGCCTGGATGCCGTGGATCTTCATGTTCATGCTGGGCGGCTTCGCCTCGGGGCTGGTGCTCTACTGGATCGCCAACAACGTGATCACCTTCATCCAGCAATATTCGATCATGTCGCTGCACGGCAAACGGCCTGACCTGTTCGGCAACATCATCGCCGGGTTCCGCAAGAAGACCGCGGAAGAACCGCCGAAGAAATGACCGGACGGCTGACCCATATCGTCCGGCATCCGATCAAGTCGATCGGCTACGAGGACATCGAAAGCGCGCCCCTGATGCAGGGGCGCGTTCTGCCTTTTGACCGGGTCTGGGCGGTGTCGCATCAGGCGGCGAAATTCGACAGCCCCCTGGGCGCCTGGGCGCGCAAGATGAATTTCCTGCGTGGGGTTGCCGCCCCGAAGCTGATGGCGGTGCAGGCCCGGCTGCGCCCCGACGGGCAGCTTGACCTCACCCATCCCGAGCGCCCCGCCCTGACCGTCGATCCCGACCGGCCCGGGGATCAGGCGCGGCTGATCGACTGGCTGACCCCGCTCTGGCCCGAGAGCCGCCCGGCGCCGCGCGCGGTCGAACGTGTCGAGGGGGTCGCGCTGGCCGACATGGCAGAGCCCTATGTTTCGCTGCTGTCGCTCTCGTCTCTCGGAGCACTTGGTCAGGCCGCCGGGCGGGAAATCTCGCGGCACCGCTTTCGCGGCAATCTCTGGGTGGAGGGCTGGGCCCCCTGGGCCGAGCGGGATCTGGTCGGCAAACGGCTGCGCCTTGGTGCGGCCGTGCTGGAGGTGGCAATGCCGATCACCCGCTGCCGGGCCACCTGCACCGATCCGGCGACGGGGACGGAAGATCTTGAAATGCTGGACCTGCTCGAGCGCCTGCACGGCGACTGGCATTTCGGCTGTTATGCGACGGTGATCGAAAGCGGCACCATCACCCTTGGCGACCCTGTGGAGGTGCTTTGATGCAGATGCAATTCACGCTGGCCCCGGAGCCGGAGCAAGAGGCCCGCGAACGCGGCCGGTTGCTGTTCGCGGCGCAGGTGCTGTTTCTCAAGGGCGTCGTCGCGATGGCGGGCCTGCCGCCCGCCGACCGGATCGAGGTCTGTTTCGCGGGCCGCTCGAACGTGGGGAAATCCTCGCTGATCAATGCCTTGACCGGGCGCAAGAACCTTGCCCGCGCCTCGAACACGCCGGGCCGGACGCAGGAGATCAACTTCTTCACCACCGAGGGCGGCCCCTATCTGGTCGACCTGCCCGGCTACGGTTTCGCCGAAGCGCCGGTGGCGATCGTGAAGAAGTGGCAGGCGCTTTTGAAATCCTACCTCTCGGGCCGCGCCACCCTGCGCCGCGCCTTCGTCCTGATCGACGCGCGCCACGGGGTGAAGGCGGTCGACGAGGAAATCCTGCAGCTTCTCGACCGCTCCGCCGTGACCTTTCAGGCGGTGCTGACCAAGGCCGACAAGATCTCCAAGGCCGAGCTGGAGCGGGTGATCGAACAGGTCAAGGGCGCGTTGGCCAAACACCCGGCAGCCTATCCCGAGATCGTCGTCACCTCCTCGGAAAAGGGCGAGGGCATCGAGACGCTCCGCGCGATCATCGCCACGCTGGAATAGGGGGGCACAGCCCCCCTGCCCCGCCGGTCAGACGTGCTGCCCCGCGTTCACTTCGATTTCCGTGCCGGTGACATAGCTTGACGCATCCGAGCACAGGAACCAGATCACATCGGCCACCTCGCGCGGCTGGCCCAGACGGCGCAGGGGCAGGGTCTCGACGATCTTTTCGGTGCCGGGCGAGAGGATCGAGGTCTCGATCTCGCCCGGGGCAATCGCATTGACCCGCACCCCCATCGGCCCGAAATCATGCGCCATTTCCCGCGTCAGCGCCTTCAGCGCCGCTTTTGAGGTCGAATAGGCCGCCCCCGCAAAGGGATGCACCCGCGAGCCCGCGATCGAGGTGACGTTGACCACCGCGCCCTTGGCCGCCGAGAGTTCGTCCTTCAGCCCGCGGGCCAGCACGATCGAGGCGAAGAAGTTCACATGGAACACCTGTCCCCAGGTCCGCAGATCGGTGTCGATGGAATTCAGCCGCGCGCCCCCCGGCCCCTTCGGCGAAATGCCCGCATTGTTCACCAGCGCATGCAGCTTGCCGCCCAGCCGCGACTTGATCTCGTCGATCGCCTGGATCGTCGCATTCGGATCGCCCAGATCGAGCTGGATGTGATCCTCGCGCCCGCCGCCCCAGGGGCATTGCTCGGGGAAGGGCTGGCGCGAGCAGGTGATGATCCGCCAGCCTTCGCGTGCGAAACGCTTCACCGTGGCATGGCCGATCCCGCGGCTCGCCCCTGTCAACAGCAACACCTTCCGTCCGTCCATGCCCGTTCTCCTGCTTTTCCCCTTCGATGTAATCACCGGCGCGGGAATGGCAATGCCCTTGGCAGTCGGGCCGATTGGTTCTAACAAAGTCCGGACTTCCCCGAGGGCTTCCGATGAGAAAACAGACGATGGACCGTGACTGGATCGCCACCGCGAAGACGCTTTCCGAGGCGCTTCCCTATCTGCAGCGTTACACCGGCGCCGTCGTCGTGGTGAAATTCGGCGGCAATGCCATGGGCGACGACGAGGCGATGGCGGAATTCGCCCGCGATGTCGTCTTGATGAAACAGGTCGGCATGAACCCGGTCGTCGTGCATGGCGGCGGGCCGATGATCAACGAGATGCTGGCCAAGCTCGGCATCAAGTCCGACTGGGTCCGCGGCAAGCGCGTCACCGACAAGGCCACGGTCGAAGTGGTCGAGATGATCCTCTCGGGTCTGGTGAACAAGCGCATCGTGCAGGCGATCAACGATCAGGGCGGCCGCGCCGTGGGGATCTCCGGCAAGGACGACGATCTGATGGTCTGCGAGGCGGATGACCCGGAACTCGGCTTCGTCGGCAAGCCGGTCGAGATGAACGTGCAGATCGTGCGCGACCTTTACGGCGCCGGGCTCATTCCGGTCATCGCCCCGGTGGCGACGGGCGTGAATGACAACGAGACCTTCAACGTCAACGGCGACACCGCCGCGGGCGCCATCGCCGGCGCGCTGCAGGCGGACCGGCTGCTGCTGCTCACCGATGTCGCGGGCGTCAAGAACAAGGCGGGCGAGGTCATCACCCAGATGAGCCCCGACGAGGTCCATGCGCTGATCGAGGATGGCACGATCTCGGGCGGCATGATCCCGAAGGTCGAAACCGCGCTGAAGGCGGTCAAGGAGGGCGTGCGCGCCGTGGTCATCCTCGATGGCCGGGTGCCGAACGCCTGCCTTCTGGAGCTGTTCACCGAACACGGGGCGGGCTCGATGATCCGCTCGACGCTGACGCGGGTGAAGCCGCGCCGCCGGTGAGCCTGCCGCTGGCCCTGACCGAGGCGCTGGCCGCGGAGCATCTGTTCGTGGCGGGCCTGACCGCCGCGGGCGCCGAAACGATCCTGCTTCTGTCCCCCGACGAGCCGGGCTTCTGGGATCATGTCACCGCGCAGCCGGAATTTGCCGATGGCCGCCCCGATCCGCTCGACCGCTGGTCGAAACGGGCGATCGGGGCGCTTGCCACGGCCTTCGGCGGGCGCGCGGTCTTTCCCTCGGACGGGCCGCCCTACCCGCCGTTCTTTGCCTGGGCAACCGAGTCGCAACAGGCCTTTCCCTCGCCGGTTCAGATGCTTGCGCATGCGCGGATGGGGCTTTGGACCTCGTTTCGGGGGGCTCTGGCGCTGCCGGAACAGCTTCCCTGCCCCCCTGCGTCAAAACACCCCTGTTCGGGCTGCGCGGCGCCCTGCACGACGGCCTGCCCCTGCGGCGCCCTGTCGGCAAAGGGCTATGACGTCCCCGCCTGCCATGCGTTCCTTAACACCGGGGAAGGGGAAAACTGCCTTTCCGCCGGATGTCTTGTCCGGCGCTCTTGCCCCCCGGGTCAAAGCTATGGCAGGCTGGAGGCTCAATCCGCTTGGCACATGAGGCACTTCCACAGATGACCCCCACCGGACACCGTCGCCTGATCCTCACCCGCCATGCGAAATCGAGCTGGGACGATCCCCTGATGGCCGATGCCGACCGCCCGCTGAACGCCCGCGGCCGCACCGCGGCGCATGAGCTGGGCGATTTCCTCGCCTCGCGCGGGCTGGAGCCGGAAGAGGTGCTCTGCTCCCCCGCCACCCGCACCCGCGAGACCTGGGACGGCGTCGCCTCGGCGGTGATCGAGACCCGGCCCGACGTGCATTACATCGACAGCCTCTATCAGGCCACGCCCGAGACGCTGCTCGCCGTGCTGAAAACCGCGACCGCGCCCACGGTGATGCTGATCGCGCATAACCCGGGCATCGCCGAATTCGCCGCCTCGCTGCCGTCGCGGCCGAATTACGACCCGGATTTCCGCAAATATCCGACCTGCGCCACCCTCATCGTCGATTTCCAGATCGACGACTGGTCGCAAGTCGCCCCCGGCCAGGGCTCGATGCTCGATTTCTTCCTCCCCGCCAGCCGCGGCAAATAAGAAGGGCAGCCCAAAGGCCGCCCCCTTTATCTTGCCCCAAATATCCCGGGGGTGTGGGGGCAGCGCCCCCACCCTTCAATGCCCCAGAATCTGGCTCAGGAACTGCTTCGTCCGCTCCGATTGCGGGTTGCGGAAGAAGTCATGCGGGTTGTTCTGCTCGACGATCTGCCCGTCGGCCATGAAGATCACCCGGTTCGCCACCGCCTGGGCAAAGCCCATCTCATGGGCGACGCAGAGCATCGTCATGCCTTCCTCGGCGAGCTGGATCATCGTATCCAGCACTTCCTTGATCATCTCGGGGTCAAGCGCCGAGGTGGGTTCGTCGAACAGCATGATCTTCGGCTTCATGCACAGGCTGCGCGCGATCGCCACCCGCTGCTGCTGCCCGCCCGAGAGCTGGCCGGGGTATTTCTGCGCCTGTTCCGGGATCTTCACCTTTTCGAGGTAATACATCGCGGTTTCCTCGGCCTCGCGCTTGGGCACCTTGCGCACCCAAATGGGCGCCAGCGTCAGGTTCTCGAGGATCGTCAGATGCGGGAACAGGTTGAAATGCTGGAACACCATCCCGACTTCGGACCGGACCTTGTCGATGTTCTTCAGATCCGAGGTCAGTTCGATCCCGTCGACGATGATCTTGCCGGACTGGTGTTCCTCCAGCCGGTTGATGCAGCGGATCATCGTCGATTTCCCCGAACCCGAAGGTCCGGCAATCACGATGCGCTCGCCGCGATGCACCGTCAGGTTGATGTCGCGCAACACGTGGAACTGGCCGTACCACTTGTTCATCTGGCTGATCTGGATCGCGATCTCGTCGCTCACCTGCATGTGGCTGCGGTCGACCTGGTGGTCATAGCTGGGCTCTGACATGAGCGCCTCCTTAACGGTGGTCACGTTTCAGCTTGCGTTCGAGATACATCGAATAGCGCGACATGCTGAAGTTGAAGAGGAAGAAGATGAGGGCGACGAAGATATAGGGTTCCCAATAGGTTCCCTTCCAGGCCATGTCGGACCGCACGACGTTCGAAATGCCCTTGAGCGGGTCGAAAAGCCCGACAAAGGCCACCAGCGTCGTATCCTTGAAGAGCCCGATGAACGAGGACACGATCCCGGGGATCGAGATCTTCAGCGCCTGCGGCATGATGATCAGCCGCTGCGCCTGCCAGTAATCCAGCCCCAGCGCATCGGCGGCCTCATATTGGCCGCGCGGCAGGGCCGCCAGACCGCCGCGGATCACCTCGGCGATATAGGCGGCGGCAAACAGCGTCACCAGGATCACCACCCGCAGGATCAGGTCGAAATTCGTCCCCGGCGGCAGGAAGTATTGCAGCAGCAGCGAGGCGGTGAACAGCAGCGTGATCAGGGGCACGCCGCGGACGAATTCGATGATGCCCACCGACAGCGATTTCACGATCAGCATGTCGGATTGCCGACCGAGCGCCAGAAGGATGCCGAGCGGCAGCGAGACGACGATCGCCGTCACCCCGATCACCAGCGCCAGCAGGAAGCCGCCGAACTGGTCGCTGTCCACCTCGGGCAGGGCCAGCGGCAGGGCGGATTGCAGCGCCGCCTCGATCGGCGCCGCGGCGTAAAGCCAGAACAGCGCCGCGACCACAAGACCGATCCCGGCCGAGACCGGCACCCCCAGTTTCGGCGCCAGCGCGGTGAACAGCAGGCCGAGGATCGCGAAGCCCGCCAGCACCGAGACCGGCCCCCAGATCGGCCCGCCCCACAGCAGCCAGAAGGCCGCCAGCGGGTAAAGCAGCGTGCCCCAGATCAGCTTGCGCGGCAGCGCGTCGAACAGCACCGGCGCCAGCGCCAGGAACAGCCCGGCAAAGGTCACGAACAGCCGCCAATATTGATCGACCGGGTAAAAGCCGAACAGGAACTGGTTCCAGCGCACCCGGATGACCGCCCAACAGGCGCCGGTGGCCTCGGGCCCCCAGCGTTCGGCGATGATGGCGCGGCATTCGGTCAGCGAATTCGCATTCCAGACGCCATGCAGCAGCCAGGGCGCCGCCGCCTGCACCAGCCAGACCGTGGCCAGCAGCCCAAAGACTGTCAGCGCGGTGTTGAGCGGGCCCGAGAACAGGTTCTCGCGCATCCATTTGATCGCGCCGACCTGCGACACGGGGGCGGGGCGCGGCGCCAGCATCTCGGTGCGCACGAAGGAGGTGTCACTCATCTCAGCGCTCCTTCAGCTTGATCGATTTGTTGTAGAGGTTCATCAGGCTTGAAATCGTCAGGCTGATGGTCAGATAGATCAGCATCATCAGAAGCATGCATTCGAGTTCCCGGCCGGTCTGGTTCAGCGTGATGCCGCCCAAAGTGCCGCGCAGGTCCATGTAGCTGACGGCGATGGCCAGCGACGAGTTCTTCGTCAGGTTCAGGAACTGCGAAATCAGCGGCGGCACGATCACCCGCAGCGCCTGCGGCAGGATCACCAGGCTCATGGTCCGGCCCGGGCGCAGACCCAGCGCATAGGCGGCCTCGGTCTGGCCCCGCGAGATCGCCTGAATCCCCGCCCGGACGATTTCCGCGATGAAGGCCGCGGTATAAAGCGTCAGCGCGATCAGCAGCGCGGTGAAGGAATGCAGCATCTGGAAGCCGCCGGTGAAGTCGAACTTGGTGATCTGGGGGTAGTCCAGGTGGAACCCGAGACCGTAAAGCAGCGCGGAGATCGGCGCGAACAGGATCAGCAGGCTGGGCCACCAGGTCGTGGGCCGGGTGCCGGTCGCCTCCTGCACCGCCTTGGCGCGGGCCATGAAGCGCCGCCAGCCCCAGAAGGAGGCCGACATCACCGCGAGGATCGCCAGCGCATTGAGGCTGACGGGCAGGTTCCAACCCAGATCGACCACGCCCAGCGAATGGTCGAAGGCGGGGGCGGGCAGGTTGGTGCCGCGGTTCGTCACCGCGACGGAATCGAAAAACCACATCGAGGCCTTGGGCTCCTCGCCCGCGGCCTTCATCGCCTCGGTCAGGCGGAAGTCCTTTGGCACCGGCCGGGTTTCGGCCAGGATCGTGCCCATCAGCAGGATCCACAAAAGCAAGGGAATGTTGCGGAAGGTCTCGACATAGACCGTCATGATCCGCGCCACGAGCCAGTTCTGCGACAGCCGCAGCACGCCGATGATCGTGCCAAGGATCGTCGCCAGGATGCAGCCCAGAACCGAGACCAGCAGCGTGTTCAACAGCCCCTCGATCAACGCCCGGAAATGGGTGTCGTCGTTCGAATAGGGGATCAGCGTCTGCGCCAGGTCGTAGCCCGCCCGCGTCCAGAGGAAGCTGAAGTTGAAGTCCTTGCCCTTGGCTTCAAGGTTCACATAGGCGTTGTTCAGAAGCCAGACGAGCCCGGCCAGAAACAGCAGCAGAACCACGATCTGGATGGTGATCGAGCGGAACCGCGTATCGTAAATGAGCATCGAGAGCCGAAAGCCAGCTTTCGGCGGGTCACTTGCAAGTGCCATGGTTTTCCCCTGTCCGGTCTGCCCCGCGGCTTTGCGCCGACTGCGTTCGGGACTTGTGCCCCGACAGACCGTCCTTGAAATGCAGAATGCGGCCGGGGCTTTGCCCGGCCGCATCGATGGATCGGATCAGCGGAACGGCGGGGCGTACATCAGCCCGCCCTGGGTCCATTGCGCGTTCAGGCCGCGGGCCAGACCGATCGAGGTCGAGGCGCCGATATTGGCCTCGAAGACCTCGCCGTAGTTGCCCGAGGCCAGGATCGCGCGCTTGGCGAAATCATTGTCGAGACCGATCTTCTTGCCCATGTCACCTTCGAGGCCGAGCAGGCGGCGGATTTCCGGGTTCTGCGTCGAGGCGGCCACTTCTTCCAGGTTCGCCTTGGTGATGCCGTATTCCTCGGCGGCGACAAGCGCGTAGAAGCTCCAGCGGACGATGTCGCCCCAGTTGTTGTCGCCATGACGCACGACCGGGCCGAGCGGTTCCTTCGAGATGATCTCGGGCAGGATCACGATATCGGCGGCATTGGGCAGCGTCGCGCGCGACGAGGCCAGGCCCGAGGCGTCGGTGGTGTAGCTGTCGCAGGCGCCGGCGGCGAATTTCTGCTGGCCTTCCGCGTCATCGGCGATGTTCACCGGCGTGTAGGTCATGTTGTTCGCCTTGAAGAAATCGGCGAGGTTCATCTCGGTGGTGGTGCCGGTCTGCACGCAGATCGTCGCGCCGTCGAGTTCCTTGGCCGAGCTGACGCCCAGCGACTTGTTCACCATGAAGCCCTGACCGTCGTAGTAGTTGACGGCGACGAAATCGAGCGCCAGCTCGGTATCGCGCGAGAAGGTCCAGGTCGAGTTGCGCACCAGCACGTCGACTTCGCCCGAGGCCAGCGCGGTGAAGCGGGTCTCGCCGGTCAGCGGCACGTATTTCACTTTCATCGGATCGCCCAGCACCGCCGCCGCGACGGCCTTGCAGACCGCGACGTCAAAGCCCTGATAGACCCCGTTGGCATCCGGCGCGGCGAACCCGGTCAGGCCGGGGTTCGAGCCGCAGATCAGCTGGCCGCGGGCCTTGACGTCATCCAGCGTCGAGGCCGACGCCGCGCCCGCCACGAGGGCGGCCAGTGCGACCGAGCCGAAGAATGCGGATTTTTTCATGTTTACCTCTTCCTGAGTTGCCGCCGTTGCGGCGGTGAGTCTGCCCTTGACGGGTCTGCAAGTTCTGTGCCGATCATCACCGGCTGACCGAGTTTGCGCAAATACCCCGGAATTGGTCAAGACGTCTGAGTAATTTTCAAGGTCGCAACCGCCCATTCGCCGGGCAAATGCCCGTATCGCGCGCATCGGGAAGAGCGCGCAGGCGTCCCGGGTCGGGTTTCAGGCGGTATGCCGCAGTATCCAGAATCGCCCGGCGTGGATCAGCGCCTCGCGCTTCAGCGCGGCCATCTCGGCGGCTTCCTCGTCCGCGCCCCATTGCGCGATCTGCCAGTCCTCATCGATGCGCGACAGCCGCCAGGCCTCTTCGGCGGCGATCTCGCCCTCGGCGACAGCCAGGCCCAGCACCAGCGAGCCGGTGATGCCGACCAGATCATGCAAAGCCGCCAGTTCCCAGATGTCGCAGGCGGCGACCCGGGACGCCAGCGCGGCCTGCGCCTGTTCGGGCTGCGCCACGGGCAGCACGCCCGCGGTCACGGTCAGCCGCGCCTGATAGCGGCTGTCCGCCCAATCGAGCCAGCGGTCCCAGGCCGCAGCCTGCCGCGCCACCAGCTCCTCGGGCATCTTCGCGCGGTAGCACAGAAGGTCGGTCTCGCCATAGGCCGCGATCAGCGCGGCCACCTCGGCCTGCTGCGCCCGCACCTTGTCGAGCGCGGCATTGGCCGAGCGCGTCACCGGCATCGTCGTCGGATCGATCTTTGCGCCCTGCGCCTGCCATTCGGCGGCGACGGCCTCGGCCATGGCCTGCGTGGGCAGAACCAGCGCCGCCTTGGCCGGGGTCTTCACCGCGCGCCCATCGAGCTTGACGGTGAAGCCGCCCTCGCAGGGCTCGACCGTGGCCGATTTCCAGAACCGTTTCGCGCTCCAACCACTCATGCAAACCTCTCCTGCAGGGCCTGTTCCAGCTCGGCGAAACTTTCGACGATCCGCCCGGCCCCGGCCTTTTTCAATTCGGATACCGGGTGATAGCCCCAGCTGACGCCGATCGTCGCCACCCCGGCCGCGCGGCCCATCTCGATGTCGAAGGTGGTGTCGCCGATCATCACCGCATCTTGCGCCTCCACCCCGGCTGCGCGGAGCGCCTCCAGCACCATCGCGGGATGCGGCTTTGACGGATGGTCATCGGCCACCTGCGCCGAGGTGAAAAGCCCGTCGAGCCCGTGATGGGCGATCAGCGCCGTCACGCCGCGCCGCGACTTGCCGGTGGCGATGGCCAAAAGCAGGTCCTCGCGCCCGGCCAGATGCAGAAGACAATCCTTGGCGCCCGGGTAAAGCGGCGCGGGCGAGGCGGCGCGGCCGGTGAAATAGCTGGCCTTGTAGGCCGCCACCAGCGCCGCCTGCGTCGCCGCATCGGCGGCGGGGGCCAGTTCCGCCATCGCCACCGGCAGCGACAGGCCGACGATCGCCAGCACCGCGTCGCGCGGCGGCAGCGGCAGGCCGACGGTGCGGAACGCCTCGGTCATCGCGGCCAGGATATGCGCCTGACTGTCGCTGATCGTGCCGTCGACGTCGAAGATCGCCAGTTTCATCGATCGTCCTCGAACGGGTCGAGCGGCGCTTCGCCCTCGATCCAGCCCAGCGTCTTCCAGGTCCGCACCATGTGATCGGGCAGCGGCGCGGTCAGGGTGATGCGTTTCTTCGTGATCGGATGGTCAAAGGAAATCGTGCGGGCGTGCAGATGCAGCTTGCGCGAGATCTCTCCGCCCAGTTGCGAGCCCCAGCCGTCGCCCAGATTTTCCTGCCCCGAGCCGCCATATTTGCCATCGCCGACAATCGGATGACCCAGTTCCGCCATATGCGCGCGCAGCTGGTGGGTGCGGCCGGTGATCGGCACCAGCCCGACCCAGCTGACGCGCGAGCCGAGCCCGTCGATCACCGCGAAATCGGTGGTGGCGCGTTTCGCATCGGGCGTCGCATCGACCTTGGACGGATGGATGCAAAGCATCTTTTCGCCCTCGCCGCCGCGGCCATGGCCGGGGGCCTTCACCAGACCATAGCGAATCGTGCCCTTCTTCGGGCTGGGCACCCCCGCCACCGCCGCCCAATAGATCTTGCGGGTGGTCTTCAGCCGAAACGATTCGGACAGCGCCCGGGCGACGCGGTCGGTGCGGGCGATCAGCAGCACCCCCGAGGTGTCCTTGTCGAGCCGGTGCACCATCTTCGGCCGGTCCTTGTAGCCGAACTTGAGCGCCTCAAGCAGGCCATCGACATGCCGGTCCCCCTGCCCCGAGCCCCCCTGCGAAGGCAGCCCGGCAGGCTTGTTCAACGCGATGATATGCTCATCCTTCCACAGCACCGCGGCCTGGATCATCTTCTCGTCGGCGGGCGAGATCTGCGTGGCGTCCCGCCGCGCTTCCGACCGGCTTTCGGGCGCCTTCGCCCCGGCCTCGGGCAGCGGCGGCACGCGAACCTCCATGCCGGGCCCGATCCGGTCGCTGGCCTTGACCCGGCCGCCATCCACCCGCAACTGCCCGGTGCGGCACATCTTTTCCACCGCGCCCTGGGTCAGCACCGGGAATTTCTTCTTCAACCAGCGGTCGAGACGGCTTTCGCCCTCGTCCTCGGTCACCTTGATCAGTTGCACCGAACTCATGCGAAAAACCCCCGTGCGAACGCCATGCCCGCGAAAAGTGCTGCCAGACCCAGACCGACCGAGCCCAGCACATAGACCGCCGCCGTTCCGATTTCGCCGGTCTCGACCAGCTTCGCCGCATCGAGCGAAAAGGCGGAAAAGGTGGTGAAGCCGCCCAGGATCCCGGTCATCAGGAAGGGGGCGAAGCGGGTGCCGCCCTTCATCGCCAGCACCACGACCAGCACGCCCATGGCAAAGCTGCCCAGGACATTGACCGTCATCGTGGCATAGGGAAAGCCGTGGCCCACAAGCCGCGGCAGGGTGATGTTGACGAGATAGCGCAGCGCGGAGCCAAGGGCACCGCCAAGCGCGACGAAAAGCAGGGTCTGGATCATCCGGCCTCCTTTGCCCCCCGCGCCGCCAATGTCAACTGCCGCGCTTTTCGCGCAGCTTCGCGAACCAGTCGACGCGCTTCTTCAGCTCGCGTTCAAAGCCGCGTTCGACCGGGCTGTAAAAGACCGGCCGCTTCATCCCCTCGGGGAAGTAATGCTGCCCCGAAAACCCGTCCTCGGCGTCGTGGTCATAGTGATACCCCGCGCCGAAGCCCTGTTCCTCCATCAGCCGGGTGGGGGCATTCAGGATATGTTTGGGCGGCGGCGCCGAGCCGGTCTTGCGGGCGGCTTCCCGCGCGGCCTTGTAGGCGACATAACCGGCGTTCGATTTCGGCGCGAGCGCAAGATAAATGACCGCCTGCGCCAGGGCCAGCTCGCCCTCGGGCGACCCCAGCCGTTCATAGGTTTCCCAGGCATGCAGGCAGAGCGTCTGCGCCTGCGGATCGGCCAGCGCGATATCCTCCACCGCCATCCGGGTCAGGCGCCGGGCGATGAAACGCGGATCCTCGCCGCCCTCGAGCATGCGGCAATACCAGTAAAGCGCGGCATCCGGGTCCGATCCGCGGACGGATTTGTGCAAGGCCGAAATCAGGTTGTAATGGCCGTCGCCCGATTTGTCGTAATTCGCCGCCCGCCGCATCAGCCGCGACGCCAGCGCCTCGGTGTCCAAGGGCGCCGGAAGCTTCCAGGCCATCACCTGCTCGATCAGGTTCAAGGCGGCGCGGCCATCGCCATCGGCCATTTCCAGAAGCGCTTCCCGCGCCGGGGCCTTCAGCGGCAGGGCCCTGCCCATCGCCTGTTCCGCCCGTTGCGCCAGCCGTTCCAGATCGGCCAAGCTGAGCCGTTCCAGAACGATCACCTGCGCCCGTGACAGAAGCGCGGCGTTCAGCTCGAAACTCGGGTTTTCGGTGGTGGCGCCGACCAGAAGGATGGTGCCATCCTCCATATGCGGCAGGAAACTGTCCTGCTGCGCCTTGTTGAAGCGGTGGATTTCGTCAACGAAGAGCAGCGTCCCCCGCCCCTGCCCCATCCGCAGCTTCGCCGCATCAAAGACCTTGCGCAGCTCCGGCACGCCGGAAAAGATCGCCGAGATCTGCACGAAGGCGCGGTCGCTCTCATGCGCCAGCAGCCGGGCAATCGTCGTCTTGCCGACGCCGGGCGGGCCCCAAAGGATCACCGAGCCAAGGGATCCCGCCGCCAGCATCGCCCCCAAAGGCCCCTCGGGGCCAAGCACATGGGTCTGGCCGATCACCTCGGACAGATGCTGCGGACGGATGCGGTCGGCCAGCGGCCGCGGGGCCTCGGCCCCCTTGGGTGCGGATGTGTCGAACAGATCGGGCATGGCGGCCCCACCCTAGCCCCCCCTGCCGCGCGGCGGAAGGGGCGATTGGCGGGGCCGCCACCGGGCTTAGCCCCGGATCAGTGCAGCTTCGCCATCAGGTCGATCGAAACGCATTGGTAATCGCCGTCGCCGATGAACACCACCGGCCCGATCGGCTGCGCAACCAGCCCGCAGCGGCGATACCAGCGCGGCCAGCTTGCCGCGCTGATCGCCAGAAGCCGCGTCGCCCCCTGATCGCGCGCCGCCTGCACCATCGCCTCGACCAGCTGGAAATGCACCTTGCGGCGGTCCTGCATCGGGATGTCATGCGAGACGAACACGCGCGAGTTTTCCCAGACCTGCGGATCGACAGGTGCGGGCTCCCAAAGCAGGTCCTGCGGGATCGATCCGCCCAATGTGCCCTTCTGGGCATCGCGAATCATGTAGCTGTAAATGCCGCAACGCGCGGTGGAGGGGGTCAGCCGGAGCCCGGCGTGAACCTGACCGTCGTCATGCACCGCAACCCAGCGGCTTTGCGGCGTGTCATACTGGTCGAATTCCATGCCAAGAGCCTCGGGAAGCTCCCAGCGGTTTTGAATGATGAAACTTTGCCGCCTTGCGCGAAGGATATTGGCGAAAAGCTCGCCGTGGTTGTGCATGTTGGCAAAGGAAAGTGTGGTGGTCTGCATCGGTCTACTCCGGGTTGGGAAACGGCCCGGAAGTGACCGCTGCGAGGACCTACAGCAGCCGGTACTCCTTCGCTCTCTGGATTGCTTCGGCCGTGGTTCTGGCCATCAGGCGTTCGCGTGCCGACAGAAGACGCGCCTTGAACGCAGACTGCGTGATGCCAAGCTTCGCAGCAGCAGCAGCATGTCGATCCCCGGCAGCGATGCACCGCAGGGCCTCGATCTGGGCCTTGGTCAGGCCCTCCGGCGGCTGCGCCAAGTCATGCAGACGCCGGATCTGTTGCGAGATCAGATCGATCTCGTCGTCCCGGAACTCGCGGTCCCGCAGGGTAAAAGACGCAATCGTTCGCGAGGTGACGGGACCGCAAGACACGGTCACCCCGTAATTGAGCCCGAATCGCCGCGCCTCGCCCAGAATGTTGAACGGGTCCGGCAGGGTGAATTCGCTCCAGCGGCAGGCCCCCTCTTCGGAGAAGCCCCAGGCGATCGTCGGATCGCGCAGGGCATAGGCCTGCCGGGTGTAGTGATCTGTCCACGCCTCGGGATAGGTCTGGAATTGCATGATCGGGGCGGCGAAACGGATATGCAGGCCGATGAAATAGCCATCCGTCGCGACGCGACCGATTTCCCGCAGACACTTGTTGATTTCGGTGTGTATGGACATGTCTTTTTAGACAGGTGCCACCGGAAAAGATCAACCGGGAATTGCCTCCGGCGGGGTGGTTTTTGCTGAAATCGGCGCCATTACGGGCAGATTGCCGCCAAGTCTCGCCCTGCGGTTGCGCCGCCCGCAAAAACGAAAACCCGCCCCGAGGGGCGGGCTTCCGGCTTCCCTTGCGGAAAGCTTATTCGTCGGCCGCTTCGAAAGCCGCTTCACGGGCCTTGTCAGCCGCGCCCTTCGCCGAAACGTCGCGCTCGACGAATTCGATGAAGGCCATCGGCGCCATGTCGCCATAGCGGAAACCGGCTTTCAGGACGCGGGTGTAGCCGCCCTGACGGTCCTTGTAGCGGGGCCCGAGCACGTCGAAAAGCTTGGCCACGTCCTTGTCCTGCTTCAGCATCGCCGCCGCCTGACGACGGGCATGCAGGTCGCCGCGCTTGGCCAGCGTGATCAGCTTTTCGATGATCGGACGCAGTTCCTTGGCTTTCGGCAGGGTGGTCTTGATCTGTTCGTGTTCGATGAGCGAGCCGCACATGTTGGCGAACAGCGCCTTGCGGTGTTCGTGGGTACGGTTCAGACGGCGGTAGCCGCGGGCGTGACGCATGGGTCTCTCCTAAGGTCGTTTTGCTTTGTGTTGCGCCCCGTGCGTGCGGGGGGCTTCGTTGGGGCATCATGCCCAGGGTTCCCCGGAAGTCCGGGCATTTTCGGGGGGCGGTCACCCACCCCCCGGACGTTTTCAGAACTGGTCTTCGAAGCGCTTGGCCAGATCTTCGATGTTCTCCGGCGGCCAATCCTCGACTTCCATGCCGAGGTGCAGCCCCATCGACGACAGCACTTCCTTGATCTCGTTCAGCGACTTGCGGCCGAAGTTCGGGGTGCGCAGCATCTCGGCTTCGGTTTTCTGGATCAGATCGCCGATATAGACGATGTTGTCGTTCTTCAGGCAGTTCGCCGAACGGACCGACAGTTCCAGCTCGTCCACTTTCTTCAGCAGCAGCGGGTTGAACTCGAGCCCGTCGTCGGCATCGGTCTTCGAGGCCGATTCCGGCTCTTCGAAGTTCACGAAGATCGACAGCTGGTCCTGCAGGATGCGGGCGGCATAGGCCACCGCGTCCTCGGGCGTCAGCGAACCGTCAGTCTCGATCTTCATCGTCAGCTTGTCATAGTCGAGCACCTGGCCCTCGCGGGTCGGTTGCACGTCATAGGCGACCTTCTTCACCGGCGAATAGATCGCATCGATCGGGATCAGCCCGATCGGCGCATCTTCCGGACGGTTCTTGTCGGCGGCCACATAGCCCTTGCCGGTGTTCACGGTCAGCTCCATGAACACGTCGGCGCCATCGTCAAGGTGGCAGATCACGTGATCCTTGTTCAGGACCTCGATGCCCATCGATTCCGAGATGTCGGCGCCGGTCACGACGCGCGGACCCTTGGCCGAGATCGAGAGCCGTTTCGGCCCTTCGACATCCATCTTGAGCGAGATGCCCTTGAGGTTCAGGATGATGTCGGTGACGTCTTCCCGCACGCCCGCGACGCTCGAAAACTCGTGCAGGACGTTGTCGATCTGCACCGAGGTGATCGCCGCGCCTTGCAGCGAGCTCATCAGAACGCGGCGCAGCGCGTTGCCCAGCGTCAGACCGAAGCCGCGTTCCAGCGGTTCCGCGATGACGGTGGCTTGCCGTTGCGGATCGTTGCCCGCCTTGATTTCAAGCTGCGTCGGCTTGATCAGTTCGGCCCAATTCTTGTGGATCATGCGCTCTGCCTCCATTCTTGTTCCGGACCCATGTCCCTTGCCCGGAACGCCCGAGGAAAAAACGAAACTGACCGGGCCGCGCGAGGACACCCCCGCACGGCCCGGCTTACTACAATCAATCAGACGCGGCGGCGTTTGGGCGGACGGCAGCCGTTGTGGGCGATCGGCGTCACATCCCGGATCGAGGTGATGTTGAGGCCAACCGCGGCCAGCGCGCGCAGCGCCGATTCACGGCCCGAACCCGGGCCTTGCACTTCCACGTCCACGGTTTTCAGGCCGTGTTCCTGCGCCTTGCGGGCGGCGTCTTCGGCGGCCATCTGGGCGGCATAGGGGGTCGACTTGCGCGAGCCCTTGAAGCCCATCGTGCCCGAGGACGACCACGAAATGGCGTTGCCCTGCACGTCGGAAATCAGGATCTTGGTGTTGTTGAACGACGAGTTCACATGCACCACACCAGCGGCGATGTTCTTGCGTTCCTTGCGTTTGACGCGAGTCTTGTCACGAGCCATGTGCTACCCCTCCCCTTATTTCTTCTTGCCGGCGATCGGTTTCGCCGGGCCCTTGCGGGTGCGGGCGTTGGTGTGGGTGCGCTGGCCGCGAACCGGCAGGTTCTTGCGGTGACGCAGGCCACGGTAGCAACCAAGGTCCATCAGACGCTTGATGTTCATCGAGACTTCGCGGCGCAGGTCACCTTCGACGGTGAAATGCGCGTCGATGTATTCGCGGATGGCGAGCACTTCGGCGTCGGTCAGTTCGTTCACCCGGCGGGCTTCGGCGATGCCGACGGCTTCGACGATTTGCTTGGCAAACATCGGGCCGATGCCGTGGATGTATTGAAGTGCGATCGGGACGCGTTTCCCGGTCGGAATGTTGACGCCAGCAATACGTGCCAAAGCGTGCTTCCTTTCGTTGCGGTTCCGTGCTTCCAGAACCTTTTTTCACAACTTGTCCGAAAATCGTTCTTCCGGACGGCTTAACGCCCGAACCTCCGGCATCCGGAGATTCGGGCGATTCTCATGCGAGACACCGCGACCTAGTGGGTATTTCCGCGCAGGTCAAGCAATAACCGCCTCAGGCCTGCTGATCGAGGATCGCCGCGACCGAGGCCGCCACCTCGTCGATCTCGGCCAGCCCATCGACGCCGAACAGATCGCCCGCGTGATAGTAATAGCCGATCAGCGGCGAGGTCTTCTTGTAATATTCCATCAGCCGGATGCGCAGGCTGTCGGCATTGTCGTCGGCGCGGCGGCGCAGGTCGGTCGAACCGCAGGCGTCGCAGGTGCCCGCAACCTTCACCGGCTTCGTCGTGTCATGATAGACCTCGCCGCACTTGCCGCAGGTGTAGCGCCCGGAGATCCGGTCCACCAGCGCCTCGTCATCGACGCGCATCTCGATCACCGCATCCAGCTTCTGGCCGATCTTCGCCAGAAGCCGCCCCAGCGCATCCGCCTGCGGCAGCGTGCGGGGGAAGCCGTCGAAGATGAAGCCCGCACCGTGACCGGAGGAGAGCTTCTCCTCGATCAGGCCGATGACGATCTCATCCGTCACCAGCTCGCCGCGGTCCATCACCTCGGCGACTTTCTTGCCCATCTCGGTGCCCGAGGTCTTGGCCTCGCGCAGCATGTCCCCGGCGGACAGCTGCACCATGCCGCGTTCCTCGACCAGCTTGCGGGCCTGGGTGCCCTTGCCTGCGCCGGGCGGTCCCAGCAGGATGATATTGGCCATGCTTTCCTCCCTCAGCGCCGCGTGGGCGCCTTCTTCGTGGCCGATTTGCGTTTGCCGCGCAGCTGAGACCGCTCGATGAGCCCCTCGTATTGATGCGCCAGAAGATGCGATTGAACCTGGTTGATCGTGTCCATCGTCACCGAGACCACGATCAGCACCGAAGTCCCGCCGAAGTAGAACGGAACGCCCAGTTCCGTCTGCAGGATCGTGGGCAGCAGGCAAACCAGCGCCAGATAGGCGGAACCGATCACCAGAATGCGGGCCACGACATAGTCGAGGTAGTCTTCGGTCTTCTTGCCCGGCCGGATGCCCGGAATGAAGCCGCCCTGATTCTTCAGGTTGTCCGCCACTTCGTCGGATTTGAAGGTGACGTTCGCGGTGTAGAAATAGGCGAAGAAGACGATCATCCCGGCATAGAAGGCCAGATAAAGCGGCTGCCCCGGACCGAAATAAGCGAGGATCGTCGACATGATCGGGCCGGTGTTGTCGCCCGAGAAGGTCGAGATCGTGGTCGGCAGAAGCAGCAGCGACGAGGCGAAGATCGCCGGGATCACGCCCGCCGGGTTGACCTTGATCGGCAGATGCGAGGAGCTGCCGTCATAGATCTTCATCCCCACCTGACGGCGCGGATATTGAATGTGGATCTTGCGCAGCGCCCGTTCCATGAAGACGACAAAGGCGATGACCGCGATCATCATCACCAGCACGCCGATGGTGACGGGGATCGAGCTGTTGCCCGCCGCCCGGCCCTGCGCGAAGAACGAGGCCGCCGCCGCCGGGATTTCCGCGACGATGCCGACGAAGATGATCAGCGAGACGCCGTTGCCGATGCCGCGCGCGGTGATCTGCTCGCCCAGCCACATCAGGAACATCGTGCCGCCGACCAGCGTCACCACGACCGAGACGATGAAGAACAGATGCGGCACCGCATCGGTGGCCATGCCGCCGTTGTAAAGGCTGGTGGCCAGACCCCAGGCCTGGAAGGTCGCCAGCCCCACCGTCGAATAACGGGTGATCTGGTTGATCTTCTTGCGGCCCTGCTCGCCTTCCTTCTTCATCTGTTCCAGCGCGGGGACCAGCGCCGTCATCAGCTGCACGATGATCGAGGCCGAGATATAGGGCATGATCCCAAGCGCGAAGACGCCCATCCGCCCCAATGCGCCGCCGGTGAACATCGACAGCATGCCGCCGATCCCCTGCGAGGCCCGTTCCATGAAGTCGCGCAGCGCGTCGGCGTCGATGCCGGGCACCGGAATGTAGGTGCCGAGCCGGTAGATGATCAGCAGCCCGATGGTGAAGAAGATGCGCGCCCTGAGGTCGGTGGCCTTGCCGAAGGCCGACCAGCTCAGGTTCGCCGCCATTTGCTCTGCAGCAGATGCCATGCCCGTCTCTTTCATGCGAGAAGCGCCGCCAGACCGTTCCCCGGTCGGCGGCGCCTGGAAAACTGTTGCCTATGTAAGCGGGCCAAGGCCCGTTCACAACCGATTATTCGGCGGCGGCCGCAGCAACGGTCAGCGTGCCACCGGCTTTCGCGACGGCTTCGACGGCCGCGGCAGAAGCGCCGGTCACGACCAGCGTGACCTTGGTGGTGATTTCGCCCTTGGCGAGAACGCGGATGCCGTCGCGCTTGCGCGAGGTCAGACCGGCGGCCACCAGGATGTCATCGGTGATCGGCGCCGAGGCGTCGAGCTTGCCAAGGCCGATGAATTTCTCGATCAGGCCGAGGTTGACGACGGCGAAGGCCTTGCGGTTCGGCTTGTTGAAGCCACGCTTCGGCAGACGCCGGTAAAGCGGCATCTGACCGCCTTCGTAGCCGCCCAGAGCGACGCCCGAACGCGATTTCTGACCTTTGATCCCGCGGCCGGCGGTTTTGCCCTTGCCCGAACCCGGACCACGCGCAACGCGTTTGGATTTCTTGGCAGCACCCGCGTTGTCGCGGATTTCATGAAGTTTCATGTCGCTTCTCCTTTGCCGGAAGATGCCCCCGGAAGCGAAACCAGGGCACACACGGTGTTTCTTGTTGAGTCTGTGGCTGGGCCACCGGGGGCGTATAGACGCAACCAGCGTGCCGAGCAAGTGCTTAGGTGGCGGCAGGAAGAAGTGCCAACGCCGTCACTTTTTCAGAGAGAAGACCGCCTGAGCCACAGAAACAATCATAGCAATCGACGATCTAGGTCGCGTCAGGAAAACTATCGCGATCATCGTCAGAAGAATCGCGCCAAGGCCCTTCCCGCTGACGAACCAGAAAGACAGGTCCGCCTGCGCAACCGACTCGATTAGCAGTTCCATAAGGCTGGGATTCGCTTCAGAGACCAAAGGACACACTCCTCGTTATAGTGTGTCCCTCCCCCAGAGCCTCAATTCTACAGCGAGTGGCAACCCCAAGGCAACTGGCAGTCCGTGCCATAAGCCACTCGTGTGTGTCGTCAGAGCAAATAACGGGAGCGCAAAGACACAATATAGCGCCAAGACTTGCGCCCGACCACTACATATAGACCTCATCTAAATCTCTTGAGAGCCGCACTTGATAGTCTATTCAGTGCGCCCGACCTGTCGGCACGGTCACTCCTCTTCGAAGAACCCCCAGCCGTCCGCGATAAACCCGTAGATCGCCGCCATCAGGGTCAGCTTTTCTTCCTCGGCCCAGAGGTTTTCAAAGGTCAGCACCACCGGCCCGGTGGTGATTTCAAGGCAATCCTCGTCGTCCTCGTCATCGGCCTCATACCATTCGACCGTGTAGCCCGCGGCTTCGGCGGCTTCGGTAAAGCCGTCCCAGTCGGCCTTCGGCTCGTCGGTGACGAACTGGAAGTTGATGCAGGCCTTCTCAGGCAGCGATTCCATCGACTGGATTTCCCGAAACACCTGTTCGGTCTCGGCCTTCTGCTGCTTCAGGTCCATCATCGCCTCCTTGGTTGCCCCACCGTCCTAAACGAAAAACGCCCCGGGGGATACCCGGGGCGTTCCTCAATTCTTGCGAAGGACGCTCAGCCGCGCTCTTCGATGATCTTCACCAGGTGCGAGATCTTGTTGACCATGCCACGGACGGCCGGAGTGTCTTCCAGCTCACGGGTGCGGCGGATCTTGTTCAGGCCCAGACCCTTGAGGGTCGCGGTCTGGATGGCCGGACGACGGGCGGCCGAGGCCACCTGTTGCACGACGATGGTTTTCTTCGCCATCTTTCACACTCCTCAGGCTTCGACGGCCGCGTCAGCGGCGGTCTTCGGCAGGATGTCGGCCACTTTCTTGCCGCGACGCGCCGCGACGTTGCGGGGCGAGGCTTCCAGTTTCAGACCGTCGATGGTCGCGCGGATCATGTTGTAGGGGTTTTGCGACCCGATCGACTTCGCGACCACGTCCTGTACGCCCAGCATCTCGAAGACAGCGCGCATCGGACCACCGGCGATGATCCCGGTCCCGGCCGGAGCCGTCCGCATCACCACCTTGCCCGCGCCGTGACGGCCTTCGATGTCATGGTGCAGGGTGCGGCCATCGCGCAGCGGCACGCGGATCAGCGAGCGTTTCGCCTGTTCCGTAGCCTTGCGGATCGCTTCCGGCACTTCCTTGGCCTTGCCCTTGCCGAAGCCGACGCGACCGCGCTGGTCACCGACGACGACGAGCGCGGCGAAACCGAAGCGCTTACCACCCTTCACGGTTTTCGACACGCGGTTGATCGCAACCAGACGATCGGCGAATTCCGGGGTCTCTTCGCGCTCAGCGCGACGCTCCCGGCGGTTTTCACGTTCTGCCATCAGGCATTCCTTTCGTGAATGGCGTGGGTCCACGCCGTTATACCAATCCAGGTGGGCAGCCCCAAAGGGACCGCCCCCGGATCATCGGGAGGGCTGCACAGCCCCCCACCAGGCTCAGAACTTCAGACCGCCTTCGCGGGCTGCGTCGGCCAGAGCCTTGATCTTCCCGTGGAACAGGAAGCCGCCACGGTCGAAGTAGCATTCTTCGACACCGGCTTTCTTCGCACGCTCGGCGATCGCGGCACCGATCTTGGTGGCCGCTTCGACGTTGTTCTTGCCGACGAGGCCGAACTCTTTTTCCAGAGTCGACGCCGCAGCAATCGTCACGCCTTTGACGTCGTCGATCAGCTGGACGCTGATGTTCTTCGACGAGCGATGCACCGACAGACGGGCGCGGCCATTGGCCATCGCCTTCAGTTTGTTCCGGACGCGCAGGCGGCGTTTGAGGAACAGCTCTCTCTTCTTGTTCGCCATTGTTCTCGCGCCCCTTACTTCTTCTTGCCTTCCTTGCGGAAGATGAACTCGCCCTTGTAGCGGATCCCTTTGCCCTTGTAGGGCTCGGGACGACGCCATTCGCGGATGTTCGCGGCCACCTGGCCGACCAGCTGCTGGTCGATGCCTTCGATGGTGATTTCGGTCTGCTTCGGGGTGGCGATGGTGACACCGGCCGGGGCCTCGAAGTTGACTTCGTGCGAATAACCGAGCGAGAGCTTCAGAACATTGCCCTGCATCGCGGCGCGGTAACCCACGCCTTGAATTTCAAGCTCTTTCTTGAAGCCGGTGGAGACGCCGATGGCGAGGTTCTCGATCATCGAACGCACCATGCCCCATTGCTGGCGGGCACGTTTGGAAGTGCCGCGCGGGGTCACGGTGACGGTCGAGCCGTCGAGAGCAACCGTCACGTCGTCGGTGGCGGTGAAGCTGCGGGTGCCTTTCGGCCCCTTCACTTCGATGGTCTGACCCGAAAGCGTCGCGCTGACGCCCTTGGGCATTTCGACCGGTTTCTTGCCGATACGAGACATGCTTCCCTCCTTAGAACACGGTGCAGAGCACTTCACCGCCGACATTGGCAGTGCGTGCGGCCGCGTCCGTCATGACGCCTTTCGGCGTGGAGACGATCGAAACACCGAGGCCGTTGCGGACCGACGGGATTTCCTTGACCGAAGCATAGACCCGGCGGCCCGGTTTCGACACGCGATGGATTTCGCGGATCACCGGGGTGCCTTCGAAGTACTTCAGGCTGATCTCGAGCTCCGGATGGCCGTCGGTCGAGGTCGTTTTCTCATAGCCACGGATGTAGCCTTCCGACGCAAGCACATCGAGCACCCAGGCGCGCAGTTTCGACGCCGGGGTTTTCACGGTGGACTTGCCGCGCAGTTGCGCGTTGCGGATGCGGGTCAGCATATCGCCGAGGGGATCGTTCATGGACATTCCCGGTCTCCCTTACCAGCTCGACTTCACCATGCCGGGGATCTGGCCGAACGAGGCCAGGTCACGCAGCATGATCCGCGAGAGTTTGAGCTTACGGTAGTAAGCATGGGGACGGCCGGTCAGTTGGCAACGGTTGTGCAGACGCACGGCCGACGAGTTGCGGGGGAGTTCCGCCAGTTTCAGAGTCGCCTTGAAGCGCTCTTCCATCGGGCGGGACTGATCTTCGATGATCGCCTTGAGCGAGGCGCGCTTGTTGGCGAATTGCTTCACCAGCTTGGCGCGCTTCACTTCGCGTTCAACCATGGATTTCTTGGCCATAAATTCTCTCCGCGATCAGGCGTTGAAAGGCATGTTGAAGGCTTTCAACAGCGCCTTCGCTTCGGCATCGACCTGGGTCGAGGTGCAGATGATGATGTCCATCCCCAGCACTTCGTCGACCTTGTCGAAATCGATCTCCGGGAACACGATATGTTCCTTGAGACCCATCGCAAAGTTGCCGCGGCCGTCGAACGCCGGTTTCACACCGCGGAAGTCGCGCACGCGCGGCAGGGCGATGTTGATCAGACGGTCGAGGAATTCATACATCCGGTCACCGCGCAGGGTCACCTTGCAGCCCAGCGGCATCTCTTCACGGACGCGGAACCCGGCGATCGAGTTCTTGGCCTTGGTGATGACAGCCTTCTGACCGGCGATGAGCGTCAGCTCCTCGGCGGCTTGCTTGACTTTCTTGGTGTCCTTGACGGCTTCGCCGACGCCCATGTTCAGAACGATCTTTTCGATCCGGGGGATCTGCATGTCGTTATTGTAGCCGAACTGCTCTTTCATCGCAGCGCGGATCGAGGCGGCATAAAGCGCCTTCAGACGCGGGGTATAGGTGGCTTGGTCGAGCATCAGATCGCCTCCCCGGTGGTCTTGGCAAAACGGACCTTGGTGCCATCGGCCTCGATGCGGAAGCCGACGCGGGTCGCCTTGCCGTTCGCGTCGATCAGCGAGAGGTTCGACAGGTCGATCGGCATCGCCTTCGGCGTGCGGCCGCCCTGAGCGGTCGCGGTCTGACGCTGATGGCGGATCGCCATGTTCACGCCGTCGACGATCGCCTTGTTGTCCTTGGGCATGACAGCGGTGATTTCACCTTGCTTGCCCTTGTCCTTGCCGGTCAGCACGACGACCTTGTCGCCCTTGCGGAGTTTCGCAGCCATCACAGCACCTCCGGCGCAAGCGAGATGATCTTCATGAAGTTCTTCGCGCGCAGTTCGCGAACGACCGGCCCGAAGATACGGGTGCCGACCGGTTCGCCCTGGTTGTTCAGGATGACGGCGGCGTTGCGGTCGAAGCGGATGGCGGTGCCATCTTCGCGACGGACTTCCTTGGCGGTGCGAACGACGACGGCCTTGCGGACGTCCCCTTTCTTCACGCGGCCTTTCGGAATCGCCTCCTTGACCGACACCACGATGATGTCGCCCACGGATGCGTAGCGGCGGTGCGACCCGCCCAGAACCTTGATGCACTGCACCCGGCGCGCGCCGGAGTTGTCAGCGACATCCAGATTGGTCTGCATCTGGATCATGTTGTTACTCCCGACCTTTGGGAACGTCTATGCAGGTAGCCGTCCCAGGGTTTCGATGAACTGTGCGTTCATCGCCGGGCCCGAGTTTCCTCAGGCCTCGACGACGACCGTCCAGCGTTTCGTCTTCGAGATCGGCGCACATTCCTCGATGCGGACGGTGTCGCCGGTCTTGAACTGGTTCAGCGCGTCATGCGCGCGGTATTTCTTCGATTTCCGCACCGTTTTTTGCAGCAGCGGATGCTTGAAGCGGCGTTCCACGAGGACAGTGATCGTCTGATCGTTCTTGTCCGAGGTCACGACCCCTTGAAGGATACGTTTGGGCATCGGAAGTCTCCTTACTTCGCGGCTTCAGCAGCTTTTTGGTTCAGCACCGTTTTGACACGGGCGACGTCACGACGGACGGCGCGCATGCGGGCGGTGTTTTCCAGCTGGTTGGTGGCGGCCTGGAAGCGGAGGTTGAAGGCTTCCTTCTTGAGCGCGACAAGCGCGTCGCGAAGCTCGTCAGGCGTCTTCGCCTTGAGATCTTGGGCTTTCATCCCATGGTTCCTTGTCTGGCACCGGAAGGCCCCGCTTGGGTGCAGGCTGCACGCTTGGGGTGACCCGTGGTCCGGTGGGTTATGTCAGCCACGGCCGATTCCCGAAGGGACCGGCGCGCGGATGCCGCTGCCTACAGGAAAGCGCCCCGCGGGGCAAGCCCCGAATGCAGGCGGCCTCAGCGCGGATCGGCAAACAGCGTCAGGAGCGGGGCAAGGGCGCGGAAGTCGCGCTTGTGCCGCAGCGGCCGGGTCAGCCACGTCAGCAGCGTCAAAGCCGGGCGCAAGAGCCGCATCCGCCGCACCGCCGCGGGCCAGATCCCCTTGCTGTCCGCCGCGCGGTAAGCGTCGCGGGCGGAAAGCACGGCGGCATCGATCCGGCCGGTCTCGGCGCACAGATCGAAGAAGAAGATCAAAAGATCCCAGACATGGCCGCCGGGCGTGTTGTGGCGCGGACGGTATTTCTCCAGATCGATGAAGGTGATCTGCCCGTCCTTCCAGCAGATGTCGCACAGGTTCGGCCGCCCGTGGCTGTAGCCCGCCTCATGCAGCCGCGCCAGCGCGGTGGCCCCGGCCACCAGCGCGCGGCGCACCTCGGGCGCCTCGGGCCCGGAGGCCCGCAGCAGGCTGCGCAAGGTCGGCCCGGCATCGGCCAGAATGAAATGATCCGGCCCCTCGGCCAGCACTTTCGGAAACGGCAGATGCGCGTCCTGCAAGCTCAGATAGGCCCGCCGCTCGGCCTCGAACAGCCGCCGCGGGTCGCCCTTTTGCAGCCGCAACCGCAGCCCGACCTGTTCGACGCGCTTCACCCATCCGGCTTGACCGGACACGACCGTTCTTTCGATACGCCCCGCGGACATCTTCCCTCCAGGCCAGAGACCCAGCATCCGTCAAGCGCCCCGCTCCCGCAAGACCGCTCTGTCATCCGGCTGTCACATTACGGCGAGCGGCAAAGCAAAACCCCCGCCGTTTCGGGCGGGGGTTTCGATCTCGAACCTTGAAAGACTTACCAGTCTTCGCGGGCCACGATGCGGGTCATCACCGGCAGCTTGTTCGCGCCGAGGCGCAGGGCCTCGCGGGCGATCGCATCCGGCACGCCGTCGATCTCGAACATGATGCGGCCCGGTTTCACCTTGCACGCCCAGAAATCGACCGAGCCCTTGCCTTTACCCATCCGAACCTCGGTGGGTTTGGAGGTCACCGGCACATCCGGGAACACGCGGATCCAGACGCGGCCCTGACGCTTCATGTGGCGGGTGATCGCGCGGCGGGCCGCTTCGATCTGACGCGCCGTCACACGCTCCGGTTCCGTCGCCTTGAGGGCGAAGGAGCCGAAGTTCAGGTTGAAGCCGCCCTTGGCCTCGCCGTGGATGCGGCCCTTGTGCTGTTTGCGGAATTTCGTCCGTTTCGGTTGCAGCATTTCAAGTCACTCCTCAGCGAGCGTCGCGGTCGCGACGCGGACCGCGCGGAGCCGGGCCGTCTTGGGCTTCGGCGGCCTTGCGGTCACGGGCCTGCGGATCATGTTCCATGATCTCGCCTTTGAAGATCCAGACCTTGACGCCGATGATCCCATAGGGGGTCATGGCTTCGTCCAGCGCGTAGTCGATGTCGGCACGCAGGGTATGCAGCGGCACGCGGCCTTCACGGTACCATTCGGTCCGGGCGATCTCGGCGCCACCAAGGCGGCCCGACACGTTGACCCGGATGCCAAGGGCACCCATGCGCATCGCGTTCTGCACGGCGCGTTTCATCGCGCGGCGGAACGAGACCCGACGCTCGAGCTGTTGGCAGATCGACTCGGCCACCAGCTGCGAATCGAGTTCCGGCTTGCGGACTTCGACGATGTTCAGGTGCAGTTCCGAAGCGGTGAAATTCGCCAGCTTCTTGCGCAGGGTCTCGATATCGGCGCCTTTTTTGCCGATGATGACACCCGGACGCGCAGCGTGGATCGTGACGCGGCACTTCTTGTGCGGACGCTCGATGATCACGCGGGCGATGCCGGCTTGCTTCGCCTCTTCATGGATGAACTCGCGCATGCGCAGGTCTTCCAGAAGCAGGTTGCCGTAGTCTTTCGATTCGGCGAACCAGCGGCTGTCCCAGGTACGGTTGACCTGAAGACGCATCCCGATGGGGTTGACCTTCTGACCCATTACGCGCGCTCCTCGACCTGACGCACCTTGATGGTGATTTCCGAAAACGGCTTCATGATCTTGCCGAACCGGCCACGCGCCCGCGGACGGCCACGCTTCATCACGAGGTTCTTGCCGACCCAGGCTTCGGCAACCACCAGGTTGTCGACGTCAAGGCCGTGGTTGTTTTCGGCGTTCGCGATCGCCGATTGCAGGCACTTGCGCACGTCCTCGGCGATCCGTTTCTTCGAGAAAGTCAGATCGGCCAGAGCCTTTTCGACCTTCTTGCCACGGATCAGCGCGGCGACGAGGTTCAGCTTCTGCGGCGAGGTGCGCAGCATCTTCGCTTTCGCGAAGGCTTCGTTGTCCGCCACGCGGCGCGGATTTTGTTCCTTACCCATGGCGATTACTTCCTCTTCGCTTTCTTGTCGGCGGCGTGACCGTAGTAGGTCCGGGTCGGCGAATATTCACCGAACTTCTGGCCGATCATTTCCTCGGTGACGTTCACCGGGATATGTTTCTGGCCGTTGTAGACGCCAAAGGTGAGGCCGACGAACTGCGGCAGGATGGTGGAACGACGCGACCAGATCTTGATGACGTCGCCTTTGCCCGAAGCCCGAGCCTTTTCCGCTTTCTTCAGCAGATAGGCATCGACGAAGGGGCCTTTCCAGAGAGAACGTGCCATGTGTTAGCGACCCTTCTTGGCGTGACGCGAACGGAGAATGTACTTGTCCGTCTTCTTGTTCGAACGGGTCTTCTTGCCCTTGGTGTCCTTGCCCCAGGGCGTCACCGGGGTCCGGCCACCCGAGGTCCGGCCTTCACCACCACCATGCGGGTGATCGATCGGGTTCATGGCCACACCGCGAACGGTCGGGCGGATGCCCATGTGACGACGACGCCCGGCTTTCCCGAGGTTCTGGTTCGAATGGTCGGCGTTCGACACGGCACCGATGGTCGCCATGCATTCCTGACGCACGAGACGCAGCTCGCCCGACGAAAGGCGGATCTGCGCATAGCCGCCGTCACGGCCGACGAATTGCGCGTAGGTCCCGGCAGCGCGGGCCAGCTGGCCGCCCTTGCCCGGTTTCAGCTCGACGTTGTGCACGATCGTGCCGATCGGCATGCCCGAGAAGGGCATCGCGTTGCCCGGCTTGATGTCCTGCTTCAGGCCGGCGATGACGGTGTCACCCACGGCAAGGCGCTGCGGCGCGAGGATATAGGCCAGTTCGCCGTCGCTGTATTTGATCAGCGCGATGAAGGCGGTGCGGTTCGGGTCATATTCGATCCGTTCGACCGTGGCGGCGACGTCGAATTTGCGACGTTTGAAGTCGACGATCCGGTAGAGACGCTTCGCGCCACCACCCTTGTGCCACATCGTGACGCGTCCGGTGTTGTTCCGGCCGCCCGTCTTGGTCAGACCCTCGGTGAGGGCTTTGACGGGACGACCTTTCCAAAGCTCCGAACGGTCGATCAGAACCAGCCCGCGCTGGCCAGGCGTCGTCGGCTTATACGACTTGAGTGCCATGCTCTCTGTCTTCCGTTGCTTTGGACCTATCAGGTCCGTTTCGTATGGGGCGCCGTAGCTCCCCGCTCACGTTTTCAGTCGCCTGAAAAGCAAAACTCTGCGGGCCGGGAAGTCCCCGGCCCGAGAGATTCGTGCGGCTTCTATCAGAGGCCGGTCGAGACGTCGATGGTGTTTCCGGCCTCGAGCGTCACATAGGCTTTCTTCACGTCCGAGCGCACGCCGGGGCGGCCCTTGAAACGCTTGGTCTTGCCTTTGGTGATGGTGGTGTTGACCGCCTTCACCTTGACGCCGAAGAGGGCTTCCACGGCTTCCTTGATGGCGGGTTTGGTCGCCGTCTTGGTCACCTGGAAGACCACCGCACCAGCCTCGGAAGCCATGGTGGCTTTCTCGGTGATGACGGGCTTCACGATCACGTCGTAATGTTCGGGTTTCGCGCTCATTTCAGGCGAGCCTCCAGAGCTTCGACACCCGCTTTCGTGATCACCAGCGTGTCACGCTTCAGGATGTCATAGACGTTGGCGCCCATGGTCGGCAGCACGTCGATGCCGTCGAGGTTGCGCGCCGCCAGAGCGAAGTTCTCGTTGACCGAGGCGCCGTCGATGACCAGGACCTTTTTCCAGCCCAGTTCCTTCGCGGCTTTCGCCAGAAGGGCGGTTTTCGCTTCGGCCATGTCAGCCGCTTCGATCACCACGAGGCTGCCCGATTTCGCCTTGGCCGAGAGCGCATGGCGCAGGCCGAGGGCACGGAACTTCTTGGTCAGGTCATGGGCGTGCGACCGCGGGGTCGGGCCCTTGTAGACGCCACCGTGACGGAAGATCGGCGCCTTCTTGGACCCGTGACGCGCGCCACCGGTGCCTTTTTGGCGGTAGATCTTCTTGGTCGAGTAGCTGACGTCCGACTTGCCGAGAACCGAGTGGGTGCCGGCCTGGGCCTTCGCCCGCTGCCAGCGCACGACGCGGTGCAGGATGTCGGCGCGCGGCTCGAGGCCGAACAGCGCTTCGTCGAGCTCGATCGAACCGGCGGTGCCGCCGTCAAGCTTGATCACATCGAGTTTCATGCTTCACCCCCTTCGACCGAGACTTCTTCGGCCGGAGCAGCGGTTTTCAGCGCGGCCGGCAGCGGCAGACCGGCCGGAGCGGCTTTCTTCACCGCGTCCTTGATCGTGACCCAGCCGCCCTTGGCGCCCGGAACCGACCCTTTGACCATGATCAGGCCACGGGCGGCGTCGGTGCGGACGACTTGCAGGTTCTGCGTGGTGACGCGGGCAGCACCCAGATGGCCAGCCATCTTCTTGCCCTTGAACACCTTGCCCGGATCCTGGCACTGGCCGGTCGAGCCGTGCGAGCGGTGCGAGACCGACACGCCGTGCGAGGCCCGAAGACCACCGAAGTTGTGACGCTTCATCGCACCGGCAAAGCCTTTACCGATCGAGGTCCCGGCGATGTCGACATGCTGACCGGCAAGGTAATGCTCGGCCGAGATCTCGGCGCCGACGTCGATCAGGTTTTCGGGCGACACGCGGAATTCGCACAGCTTGCGCTTCGGCGCCACATTCGCTTTCGCGAAATGGCCGCGCATCGCGGCGGTGGTGCGCTTGGCTTTCGCCTCGCCCGCACCCAGTTGCACCGCGGTATAGCCGTCGGTTTCCACGGTGCGCTGCGCGACGACCTGAAGGTTGTCGAGCAGCAGCACGGTCACCGGAACCTGCTTGCCGTCTTCGAGGAACAGCCGGGTCATGCCCAGCTTCTTGGCGATAACACCAGAACGCATGTGCCCGCTCCTCAGACTTTGATCTCGACGTCCACGCCAGCCGCGAGATCGAGCTTCATCAGCGCGTCCACGGTTTGCGGGGTCGGATCGACGATGTCGAGAAGACGCTTGTGCGTGCGGATTTCCCACTGGTCGCGCGACTTCTTGTCGATGTGCGGACCACGGAGAACCGTGAATTTCTCGATTTTGTTGGGCAGCGGGATCGGCCCGCGGACCTGTGCACCCGTGCGCTTCGCGGTGTTCACGATTTCCTGGGTGCTGGCATCCAGCACGCGGTAATCGAACGCCTTGAGCCGGATGCGAATGTTTTGACCAGACATGCAGTCTTCCCTTTTCGCAGGGCTTTCAAGTTGAGAGGCAGACCCCGCCGCATGCGACGCCTGCATCGAACCGTAATCTTGGCAGATCAGGCCGTGGCCCTACGGGACCCCCCCGAGTCTGTCAAGTGCAAAAGGAGCGCCTTTCGGCGCTCCTTCGGTTTTCGTGCAAAAAGACCGGCAGGTCTTACTTGATGATCTTCGACACGACGCCGGCGCCGACGGTGCGGCCGCCTTCGCGGATCGCGAAGCGCAGTTTCTCTTCCAT
Organism: Rhodobacter capsulatus SB 1003; assembly: GCF_000021865.1. Lineage (NCBI taxonomy): Bacteria > Pseudomonadati > Pseudomonadota > Alphaproteobacteria > Rhodobacterales > Rhodobacter > Rhodobacter capsulatus. The sequence continues at coordinate 340,450 of NC_014034.1, read as the reverse complement.
CGCGATCGGTGCGATCAGTTCGACTTCGAACTTCAGGTTGTCGCCCGGCATCACCATTTCCGTGCCTTCCGGCAGCTTCACCGTGCCCGTCACGTCCGTCGTGCGGAAGTAGAATTGCGGACGGTAGTTCGCAAAGAACGGCGTGTGGCGGCCGCCTTCTTCCTTCGTCAGGATGTAGGCCTCGGCTTCGAAGTTCGTGTGCGGCTTCACCGAACCCGGCTTGCACAGGACCTGACCACGCTCGACGCCGTCACGGTCGATGCCGCGCAGCAGCGCGCCGATGTTGTCGCCCGCCTCGCCGCGGTCGAGCAGCTTGCGGAACATCTCGACGCCGGTGCAGACCGACTTCTTGGTGTCGCGGATGCCGACGATTTCAAGTTCGTCGCCCACGTTGATCACACCGCGTTCCACACGGCCGGTCACCACGGTGCCGCGGCCCGAGATCGAGAACACGTCTTCGATCGGCATCAGGAACGGCTGGTCAACCGCGCGCGCCGGGGTCGGGATGTATTCGTCGACGGCCTTCATCAGCGCGTGGATCGAATCTTCGCCGATTTCCTTCGACTCGCCGATCATCGCCTGGTGGGCCGAGCCCTTGATGATCGGAATGTCGTCGCCGGGGTATTCGTAGGACGACAGCAGTTCGCGGACTTCCATTTCCACGAGCTCGAGCAACTCTTCGTCGTCCACAAGGTCAACCTTGTTCATGTAGACGACCATGTAGGGGATGCCCACCTGACGGCCGAGCAGGATGTGCTCGCGCGTTTGCGGCATCGGGCCGTCCGAGGCCGCCACAACCAGAATCGCGCCGTCCATCTGCGCCGCGCCGGTGATCATGTTCTTCACATAGTCGGCGTGGCCGGGGCAGTCCACGTGCGCATAGTGACGGTTCGGCGTCTCGTATTCCACGTGCGCCGTCGAGATCGTGATCCCGCGCGCGCGCTCTTCCGGCGCACCGTCGATCTGGTCATAGGCGCGGAATTCGCCGTAGTACTTCGTGATCGCCGCCGTCAGCGTCGTCTTGCCGTGGTCCACGTGGCCGATCGTGCCGATGTTCACGTGCGGCTTGTTCCGTTCAAACTTTGCCTTTGCCATAATGGCCTCCTGGTTCGTTGATCCTGTGCGGGAAGGGGCCCGGTCAGGCCGGGCCCGGTCGCATCAGGCGTGTTTCTTCTGGATCTCGGCCGAGATGTTGTCCGGCACGGTGTCGTAATGGTCGAACTCCATCGAGAACACGGCGCGGCCCGAGGACATCGAGCGCAGCGTGTTGATGTAGCCGAACATGTTCGCCAGCGGGACCATCGCGTTGATCACGTTCGCGTTGCCGCGGCTGTCCTGGCCGTTGATCATGCCCCGACGCGAGGTCAGGTCGCCGATGACGCCGCCGGTATATTCCTCCGGGGTCACCACTTCGACTTTCATGATCGGCTCGAGCAGCTTCGCGCCGGCCTTTTTCAGGCCTTCGCGCATGGCGGCACGCGAGGCGATTTCGAAGGCCAGCACCGAGGAGTCGACGTCGTGGAAGGCACCGTCGATCAGCGCCACCTTGAAGTCGATCACCGGGAAGCCCGCGAGCGGACCGGAGTCCATCACCGACTTGATGCCTTTTTCGACGCCGGGGATGTATTCCTTCGGCACCGCACCACCGACGATCTTCGATTCGAACGAATAGCCTTCGCCCGGTTCGGTCGGCGAGATGACGAGCTTGACGCGCGCGAACTGGCCGGTGCCCCCGGTCTGTTTCTTGTGCGTGTAGTCGATTTCATGCTCGCGCGAGATCGTTTCGCGGTAAGCCACCTGCGGCGCACCGATGTTCGCCTCGACCTTGAACTCGCGACGCATGCGGTCGACGAGGATGTCGAGGTGAAGTTCGCCCATGCCCTTCATGATCGTCTGCCCCGATTCGACATCGGTTTCGACGCGGAAGGACGGGTCCTCGGCCGCCAGACGGGCCAGCGCGATGCCCATCTTTTCCTGGTCGGCCTTGGTCTTCGGTTCCACCGCGATCTCGATCACCGGGACCGGGAAGGTCATGGTTTCCAGAACGACCGGCGCCGAGGGATCGCAGAGCGTGTCCCCGGTGGTGGTCTCTTTCAGACCGCCAAGCGCGATGATGTCGCCCGCGAACGCTTCGGTGATTTCCTCGCGTTCGATGGCATGCATCATCATCATGCGGCCAACGCGCTCGCGGCGCTGCTTGGTCGCGTTCATCATCGCATCGCCCTTGGCCAGCTTGCCCGAATAGATCCGGGTGAAGGTCAGCGAGCCCACGAAGGGGTCGTTCATGATCTTGAACGCCAGACCCGAGAAGGGCTGCTCGTCATCGGCCGAACGGGCGATGTTGCGCGTCTCGGTCTCGTCGCCCGGCGCGAAGCCCATGTAGGGCGGCACGTCGAGGGGCGAGGGCAGATAGTCGACCACGGCGTTCAGAAGCGGCTGCACGCCCTTGTTCTTGAACGACGACCCGGCCAGAACCGGGATGAAGTCGATGGCCAGCGTGCCCTTGCGGATCAGCTTGCGCAGCGTTTCCTCGTCGGGCTCGTTGCCCTCGAGATAGGCTTCCATCGCGTCATCGTCCTGACCGACGGCGGTTTCCAGAAGGTTCAGACGCCATTCTTCGGCTTCGTCCTTCAGTTCCGCACGGATCGGCTGGCGTTTCCACGAGGCGCCAAGGTCTTCGCCCTCGTAGACCCATTCTTCCATGGTCACGAGATCGATGATGCCTTCAAGCTTGTCTTCCGACCCGATCGGCAGGACGATCGGCATGGCATTGGCGCCAGTCCGGTCCTTGATCATGCGGACGCAGTTGAAGAAATCGGCGCCGGTCTTGTCCATCTTGTTGACGAACACGATCCGTGGAACCTTGTAGCGGTCAGCCTGACGCCACACGGTTTCGGTCTGCGGTTCCACGCCGGCGTTGCCGTCGAGCAGAACCACCGCGCCGTCAAGCACCGCGAGCGAACGTTCGACTTCGATGGTGAAGTCGACGTGGCCGGGGGTGTCGATGATGTTGAAGCGGAACTTCGTCGACTTGTCGCCCACGCCGGCCGAGGGATCGATCTGGCGGTTCCAGAACGTGGTGGTCGCCGCCGAGGTGATGGTGATCCCGCGTTCCTGTTCCTGTTCCATCCAGTCCATCGTCGCGGCCCCGTCATGGACCTCGCCGATCTTGTGCGACTTGCCGGTGTAGTAAAGGATGCGTTCCGACGTCGTGGTCTTGCCCGCGTCGATGTGGGCAATGATCCCGAAGTTGCGGTACCGCTCAAGCGGATATTCGCGTGCCATGATGACCCCTTACCAGCGGTAATGGCTGAACGCTTTGTTCGCGTCGGCCATCTTGTGGGTGTCTTCGCGTTTCTTCACCGCCGAACCGCGCGAGTTCATGGCGTCGAGCAGCTCGCCCGCGAGGCGCTCTTCCATGGTGTTCTCGTTGCGGTTCTTGGCGGCGTTGATCAGCCAGCGGATCGCCAGCGCCTCGCGGCGCGACGGACGCACTTCGACCGGGACCTGGTAGGTGGCACCGCCGACGCGACGCGACCGGACCTCGACCGAGGGCTTCACGTTGTCGAGCGCCTCGTGGAACACTTCCACGGGGGCGCGCTTGACGCGGCCTTCGACGCGCTCGAGCGCCGAATAGACGATCCGTTCCGCGACCGACTTCTTGCCGTCGATCATCAGGTTGTTCATGAATTTGGTCAGCACGCGATCGCCATATTTGGCGTCGGGCAGCACTTCGCGCTTTTCAGCTGCGTGACGACGAGACATCTGGTGATCTCCTTATTTCGGACGCTTGGCGCCGTATTTCGAACGACGCTGGCGACGGTCTTTGACGCCTTGGGTATCCAGCACACCGCGCAGGATGTGGTAACGGACACCCGGAAGGTCTTTCACCCGGCCGCCGCGGATGAGCACGACGGAGTGCTCTTGCAGGTTGTGCTTTTCGCCCGGGATGTAGGAGATGACCTCGAAGCCATTCGTCAGGCGGACCTTGGCCACCTTACGCATAGCGGAGTTCGGTTTCTTCGGCGTCGTGGTGTACACGCGCGTGCACACGCCCCGCTTTTGCGGGCACGACTGAAGGTGCTGCGACTTGCTGCGCTGCACCTTGGGCTGCCGCGGCTTGCGGATCAGCTGCTGGATCGTCGGCATTCGGTTCCCCGTTCTGCTGTCAATACTCGCACCCCTGCGGGTGCGCCACTTCTCGACGACATTCCGCGCCCATCGCGAAACGCCAAAACCGTCCGGGCCACCCGAAGGCTGCCGAACGGGCGATATCCAGAGGAGCGGGCTATGGGACCCGGACCATCACCACTGAAGATCGAACACCGGCGGGCAGGTCTGTCCGCAGGATGGCGGGGCTATAGGGGGTTGCGCCCGCCTTGTCAACCGCGGAGCCCTGCCCCGTCTCCGATGACCGCCTCAGGTGCCCGCCATCAGCTTCTCGATCGTGTCAAAATCGAAGCCGAATTTCTGGCGCAGCAGCACCGCCGCCCGTTTCGGCTCGACCGGCTCCATGCTGCCGGAGAAATGCGGATTCGACTTGTTGTCCCGGTGCAGCGTCCGCAGATAGACGATATCCTGCTGATCCATCCAGGTATTGTGCACCTGCCCCAGGGCGCGGTGGTTGTAGGCATAGATGTTGCCCGCGAAACTCACCGGCGCCAGCAGCGCCGTGCCGATCGACAAGGGCGTGCGTTCGACCGCGCGCTGATAGCTTGTGCCCTTTTTCGAATAGGTCAGATAAAGCCCGCGATTGAAGGAAATGCCGATCGGCTCGTCCTTGTCGGGAATCGCATGAACCTTGGCCGCCAGGCCCCGCAGCGTGGCGATGAAAGTCAGGTTCACCGCATCGTCGTCATCCAGCCGGAAGCTGGTGCGGTGGGTGAACCCCGCGCTCGGCACTTCGGCAAAGGCCTCGCGGATGCCCTGATAATGATTCATCGGCGGCTTTTCGACGATCTGCACGAAGGGCAGCCCCTCAAGCAGCTTGTCGAGCCGCCTGCGCCATGGCTTCGGAAAATCCCGCGCCACCAGAAAGATGCAAGTGAAGTCCGGGTCGGTCTGCGCCTTCAGCGTGGGCAGGCAGATCCCCTCGAACAGGCGGAACCGGCGTTCCAGCCGGGCTTCGTCGAACAGGAAGGCCTTCATGTCCTCGACACTGTCGAAGCCGGGGTAGAAATCGCCGGTGGTGACAAAGGAAAAGCGGATCAACCCGACGATCTGGTTGCGAAAATCTTCCGACAAGACACTGGCTCCCGTTCTGACGGGGGCAGGATTTCCGCTTCGTCCGCAGGGGTCAAGGCAAAAGAAAACCCCCGCGCAGCGGACTGCGCGGGGGCTTTGTTCGGATCAGGCGATCAATCGCGGCTTTCCGGGGTTTCCACCGGGCCGAAATCGTCGTCGCCATAGGCGGTGTCGATCGGCGCCGCCAGAGCCGCGGCATCGATGGCCTCGGCGCGACGGGCTTCGATCACCTTGCTGTCGCGTTCGGCCGCGATCTTGCGCACGCGGGTGGTGGCGCCACCCGTGCCCGCCGGGATCAGACGGCCGACGATCACGTTTTCCTTCAGGCCGACAAGCTTGTCGCGCTTGCCCTGCACCGAGGCTTCGGTCAGCACCCGCGTCGTTTCCTGGAACGAGGCCGCCGAGATGAACGACCGCGTCTGCAGGGACGCCTTGGTGATCCCGAGCAGCACCGGCTCGCCCGTCGCGGCACGGCCGCCGCGGGCTTCGACCTTCGCATTCTCCTCGTCGAACTCCGACTTGTCGATATGCTCGCCCTTGAGAAGCGTGGTGTCGCCGCTGTCGAGGATCTCGATCTTCTGCAGCATCTGCCGCACGATCACCTCGATGTGCTTGTCGTTGATCTTCACGCCCTGCAGCCGGTAGACGTCCTGCACCTCGTCGATGAGATACTCGGCCAAGGCCTCGATCCCCATGATGCGCAAGATGTCATGCGGCGCCGGGTTGCCGTCCATGATGTAGTCGCCCTTCTGCACGAAGTCGCCTTCCTGCACCGGGATGTGCTTGCCTTTCGGCACCATGTATTCGACCGGCTCCAGCCCGTCCTGCGACGGTTCGATGGTGATGCGGCGCTTGTTCTTGTAGTCCTTGCCGAAGCGCACATAGCCATCCAGTTCGGCGATGATCGCGTGATCTTTCGGGCGACGGGCTTCGAACAGTTCCGCCACGCGGGGAAGACCCCCGGTGATGTCCTTGGTCTTGGCGCCTTCGCGCGGGATCCGCGCCACCACGTCCCCGGCCTTCACGTCCTGCCCGTCTTCGATCGACAGAATCGCGTCGACCGACATCGGATAGGTCACCGGGTTGCCCGCATCGTTGCGCACCGGCTCGCCATCGGCATTGACGATGATGATCTCCGGCTTCAGATCGTTGCCCTTCGGCGCCGAGCGCCAGTCGGTCACGATCTTCTGCGTCATGCCGGTGGCTTCGTCGGTCTCTTCGCGCACCGCAATGCCCGAGATCAGGTCGACAAATTTCGCCACACCGGCCTTTTCGGCGATGATCGGCAGGGTGTAGGGGTCCCATTCGAACAGTTTGGTGCCGCGTTTGACCGCGTCGCCATCCTTGACGAAGATCTTCGAGCCGTAGGACAGCTTGTGGCTCGCCCGTTCCTCGCCCTGTTCCGAGACGATCGCCAGCTGCATGTTGCGGCCCATGACGATCTGCTCGCCCGCGTCGTTGATCAGCAGGTTGGCGTTGCGGAACTCGATCTTGCCCTCTTGGCTCGCCTCAAGGAACGATTGCTGACCGCCCTGCGCGATGCCGCCGATGTGGAAGGTCCGCATCGTCAGCTGCGTGCCCGGTTCGCCGATCGACTGCGCCGCGATGATGCCCACCGCTTCGCCCTGGTTCACCAGCGTGCCGCGCGCCAGGTCGCGACCGTAGCAGAGCGCGCAAACGCCCTCTTCGGCCTCGCAGGTCAGCGCCGAGCGGATGCGGATCGACTGGATCGCGTTCTGCTCGATCAGGTCGGCCTTGCGCTCGTCGATCAGCTCGTTCTTGCGCACCAGCACCTCGTCGGTGCCCGGAACCAGAACGTCATCGGCCGCCACGCGGCCCAGCACCCGTTCCGACAGCGGCGCGACGACTTCGCCGTCGTTCACGGCCGCCGAAGCGGTGATCGCGCGTTCGGTGCCGCAATCATGCGAGCGCACGATGCAGTCCTGTGCCACGTCCACCAGACGACGGGTCAGATAGCCCGAGTTCGCCGTCTTGAGCGCGGTATCGGCCAGACCCTTGCGGGCGCCGTGGGTCGAGTTGAAGTATTCAAGAACGGTCAGACCTTCCTTGAAGTTCGAGATGATCGGCGTCTCGATGATCTCGCCCGACGGCTTGGCCATCAGACCGCGCATCCCCCCCAGCTGCTTCATCTGCGCGGGCGACCCCCGCGCCCCGGAGTGGGACATCATGTAGACCGAGTTCGGCTCTTTCTCGGCGCCCGCATCATCGACGCGCACGGCGGAAATTTCCTTCATCATCTCGGCCGCGACGGCATCCGAGCATTTCGACCAGGCATCGACGACCTTGTTGTACTTCTCACCCTGGGTGATCAGACCGTCCATGTATTGCTGTTCGAATTCCTTGACCTGATCGCGCACGGCATCGACGATTTCCCATTTCCGTTCCGGAATGAGCATGTCGTCCTTGCCGAAGGAAATCCCGGCCTTGAAGGCTTCGCGGAAACCCAGACCCATGATCTGGTCACAGAAGATCACCGATTCCTTCTGACCGCAGTAGCGGTAGACGGTGTCGATGACGTTCTGCACGTCCTTCTTCCGCAGCGGGCGGTTCACCAGATCGAAGGGCGCCTTGGCGTTCAGCGGCAGCAGCGCGCCCAGCCGGATCCGGCCCGGGGTGGTGTCGTAGCGCTTCCAGACCTCGTTGCCTTCCTCGTCGATCTGCTTGACGCGGGCCTTCACCTTGGCATGCAGGTGCACGGCGCCCGAGGTCAGCGCATGCTCGACCTCCTCGACCGAGGCGAAGACCATGCCTTCGCCGACCATGCCCTTGCGTTCCATCGTGGTGTAGTAAAGGCCAAGGATCATGTCCTGCGACGGAACGATGATCGGGCTGCCGTTCGCGGGCGACAGCACGTTGTTCGTCGACATCATCAGAACGCGCGCCTCAAGCTGCGCTTCCAGCGACAGCGGCACGTGAACGGCCATCTGGTCGCCGTCGAAGTCGGCGTTGAAAGCCGAGCAGACGAGCGGGTGCAGCTGGATCGCCTTGCCTTCGATCAGCGTCGGCTCGAACGCCTGAATCCCCAGACGGTGCAGCGTCGGCGCGCGGTTCAGCAGCACCGGATGCTCGCGGATCACCTCGTCGAGGATATCCCAGACCTCGGGACGCTCTTTCTCGACCAGTTTCTTCGCCTGTTTCACCGTGCTCGACAGGCCCTTGGCTTCAAGGCGCGAGTAGATGAAGGGCTTGAACAGCTCGAGCGCCATCTTCTTCGGCAGGCCGCATTGATGCAGCTTAAGTTCCGGCCCGGTCACGATGACCGACCGGCCCGAGAAGTCGACGCGCTTGCCGAGCAAGTTCTGACGGAACCGGCCCTGCTTGCCCTTGAGCATGTCGGACAGCGATTTCAGCGGCCGCTTGTTGGTGCCGGTGATCACGCGACCGCGACGGCCGTTGTCGAACAGAGCGTCAACGGCTTCCTGCAGCATCCGCTTTTCGTTGCGCACGATGATATCGGGCGCACGCAGTTCGATCAGCCGTTTCAGACGGTTGTTGCGGTTGATCACGCGACGATAGAGGTCGTTGAGGTCCGAGGTCGCGAAGCGGCCACCATCGAGCGGCACCAGCGGGCGCAGTTCCGGCGGGATGACCGGCAGCACCGTCAGGATCATCCACTCGGGACGGTTCTTCGATTCGAGGAAGCTTTCGACGATCTTCAGCCGCTTGATGATCTTCTTCGGCTTGAGTTCCCCAGTGGCTTCCTTCAGCTCTTCGCGCAGCTGTTCCGCGGTCGCCTCAAGGTCGATCGCCGAGAGCATCTCGCGGATCGCTTCCGCCCCGATATTCGCGGTGAAGGCGTCGGCGCCGAACTGGTCCTGCGCATCCAGATATTCGTCCTCGGTCAAGAGCTGACCATAGGAGAGCTCCGTCAGACCGGGTTCGATCACGACGTAGTTTTCGAAATACAGAATGCGTTCCAGATCCCGCAGCGTCATGTCGAGCATCAGGCCGATGCGCGAGGGCAGCGATTTCAGGAACCAGATGTGGGCGACGGGCGAGGCCAGCTCGATATGGCCCATGCGCTCGCGACGGACCTTTTGCAGCGTGACTTCAACGCCGCATTTCTCGCAGACGACGCCGCGATATTTCATCCGCTTGTATTTGCCGCAGAGGCATTCGTAGTCCTTGATCGGCCCGAAGATGCGGGCGCAGAACAGGCCGTCGCGCTCGGGCTTGAAGGTCCGGTAGTTGATCGTCTCGGGCTTCTTGATCTCGCCATAGGACCACGAGAGGATCCGTTCAGGGCTCGCAAGCGAGATCTTGATCTCGTCAAAGGCCTTCGGCTGCGCCAGCGGGTTGAACGGGTTGTTGTTGGTGATTTCCTGGTTCATCAGATCTTTCCTTGCGTGAGGTCAGAGGGGGGTGGTGAGCGCTTTCGCGCTCACTCTTCCTCCGAATCCAGGAGTTCCATGTTGAGGCCGAGGCCCCGCACTTCCTTGACGAGCACGTTGAACGATTCCGGCACGCCGGCCTCGAAGTTGTCCTCGCCCTTGACGATGCTCTCGTAGACCTTGGTCCGGCCCGCGACGTCGTCCGACTTCACCGTCAGCATCTCCTGCAGGGTATAGGCGGCGCCGTAAGCTTCCAGAGCCCAGACCTCCATCTCCCCCAGACGCTGACCGCCGAACTGCGCCTTGCCGCCCAGCGGTTGCTGGGTGACGAGCGAATACGGCCCGGTCGAACGGGCGTGCATCTTGTCATCGACAAGGTGGTGCAGCTTGAGGAAGTACTTCACGCCCACGGTGACCGGACGGGCGAATTGATCGCCGGTGCGGCCGTCGAAGACGATCGATTGGCCCGACTTGTTGAAGCCCGCGCGGATCAGCGCATCGTTCACATCGGCTTCCTTGGCCCCGTCAAAGACCGGGGTGGCGATCGGCACACCGCCGCGCACATGTTCGGCGCATTCGATGAACCGCTCGTTCTCCATCTCGGCGAAGACGTCCTCGTAGGTCTCGTCGCCATAGCCGTGGCGCATTTCCTCGCGCACCGGGGTCAGGTCGCCGGTGCGACGATAGGCTTTCAGCGCCTCGTCGATCCGGATACCGAGACCACGGCTGGCCCAGCCCATGTGGGTTTCCAGGATCTGCCCGACGTTCATCCGCGACGGCACGCCGAGCGGGTTCAGAACGAGGTCGACCGGGGTGCCATCGGCCAGGAAGGGCATGTCTTCGATCGGAACGACTTTCGAGACCACACCCTTGTTGCCGTGACGACCGGCCATCTTGTCGCCCGCTTGCAGCTTGCGCTTCACCGCGACGAAGACCTTGACCATCTTCATCACGCCGGGGGGCAGATCGTCGCCCTGACGGACTTTCTCCACCTTGTCGTCGAAGCGGTGCTCAAGGGCGCGTTTCTGCGCGTCGAACTGGTCGTTCAGCGCTTCCACTTCCTTGGCATCGGCTTCGTTTTCCAGCGCCAGCTGCCACCACTGGCCACGCGACAGCGACGCCAGCAGCTCTTCGGTGATTTCCGACCCGGCCTTGATCGAGGTGTTCTTCGGCCCTTTGACCGTCACCTTGCCAAGGATCAGCGTTTTCAGACGCGCATAGATGTTGCGTTCCAGAATCGCCATCTCGTCGTCGCGGTCGCGGGCGAGACGTTCGATCTCCTCACGCTCGATCTGCAGCGCGCGCTCGTCCTTGTCCACACCATGACGGTTGAAGACGCGGACTTCGACGATCGTGCCATAGGCGCCCGGCGGCAGACGCAGCGAGGTATCCCGCACGTCCGAGGCCTTTTCACCGAAGATGGCGCGCAGAAGTTTTTCTTCCGGCGTCATCGGGCTTTCGCCCTTCGGCGTGATCTTGCCCACAAGGATATCGCCCGGACCGACTTCGGCGCCGATATAGACGATGCCCGCCTCGTCGAGGTTGCGCAGCGCTTCCTCGCCGACGTTCGGGATATCGCGGGTGATCTCCTCCGGCCCGAGTTTCGTGTCGCGCGCCGCCACTTCGTATTCCTCGATATGGATCGAGGTGAACACGTCATCGCGGTGGATGCGTTCCGAAATCAGGATGGAGTCTTCGTAGTTGTAGCCGTTCCAGGGCATGAAGGCGACGACCACGTTGCGCCCCAGCGCCAGTTCGCCCTGATCGGTCGAGGGACCGTCGGCCACGACCTGACCCTTGGCAACGATGTCGCCCACCTTGACGATCGGACGCTGGTTGATCGTCGAGGACTGGTTCGAGCGTTTGAACTTGCGCAGACGATAGATGTCGACGCCCGCGTCGCCCATGCCGATGTCTTCATTGGCGCGGATAACGATCCGGCTCGCATCGACCTGATCCACGATCCCGCCGCGGCGGGCCATGATCGCGGCCCCCGAATCGCGCGCCACCGTGGCTTCCATGCCGGTGCCGACGAACGGCGCCTCGTTGCGCAGAAGCGGAACCGCCTGACGTTGCATGTTCGAACCCATGAGGGCGCGGTTGGCGTCGTCGTTTTCAAGGAAGGGGATCAGCGCCGCGGCGACCGAAACCAGCTGTTTCGGCGACACGTCGATCAGGTCCACGGCTTCCACCGGGTTGAGCATGAATTCGCCGGCCTGACGGGTCGAGACCAGATCGTTCACGAACTTGCCGTTCTCGTCGAGCGTGGCGTTCGCCTGCGCGATCGTGTGGCGCATCTCTTCGGTGGCCGACATGTAGACGACTTCGTCGGTCACCTGGCCATCGTGGACCTTGCGATAGGGGGTCTCGATGAAGCCGTATTTGTTGACGCGCGCGAAAGTGGCCAACGAGTTGATCAGACCGATGTTCTGACCTTCGGGCGTCTCAATGGGGCACATCCGGCCGTAGTGGGTCGGGTGAACGTCGCGCACTTCGAAGCCCGCGCGTTCGCGGGTCAGACCGCCCGGCCCGAGCGCCGAAAGACGCCGCTTGTGCGTGACTTCCGACAGCGGGTTGGTCTGGTCCATGAACAGCGACAGCTGCGAGGAGCCGAAGAATTCGCGCACCGCGGCCGCGGCCGGTTTCGCGTTGATCAGGTCCTGCGGCATCACCGTGTCGATCTCGACCGAGGACATGCGTTCCTTGATCGCCCGTTCCATGCGCAGAAGGCCGACGCGATACTGGTTTTCCATCAGCTCGCCGACCGAGCGCACGCGGCGGTTGCCGAGGTGGTCGATGTCGTCGATCTCGCCCTTGCCGTCGCGCAGCTCCACCAGACCCTTGATGCAGGCGATGATGTCGGCGCGGCGCAGGGTGCGCTGGGTGTCCGGCGCATCCAGATCCAGACGCATGTTCATCTTCACCCGGCCCACGGCCGAGAGGTCATAGCGTTCCGAATCGAAGAAAAGCGTGTCGAACATCGAGCTTGCGGCTTCGACGGTCGGCGGTTCCCCCGGACGCATGACGCGGTAGATGTCCATCAGCGCGCCGTCGCGGCCCATGTTCTTGTCCGCCGCCATCGTGTTGCGGATGTAGGGGCCGACGTTGATGTTGTCGATGTCGAGACAGGGGATCTCGGTGATGCCGTTGTCCAGAAGCGTCTTCACCGAACCGCCGACCAGTTGGCCGTCACGGTCGTATTCCGCCGTCAGCTCGTCGCCCGCTTCGATGTAGATGTAGCCGGTGCGCTCGTTGATGATGTCCTTGGCGCAGTAGCGGCCGAGGATGTGGTCGAACGGCAAGAGCAGTTCGGTCACCTTGGCTTCATCAAGCCATTTCTTCACCATCCGCGGCGTGACCTTTTCGCCCGCCTTCAGGATCACTTCGCCCGAAGCGGCGTCGATCAGGTCATAGGTCGGACGGGTGCCGCGCACCCGCTCGGGGAAGAATTTCGACACCCAGCCGCGTTTGCCCTCGGCGCGGAAGGTGACGGTGTTGTAATAGGCATCCATGATGCCTTCCTGATCGAGGCCGAGCGCATAAAGCAGCGTCGTCACCGGCAGCTTGCGGCGACGGTCGATGCGCGCGAACACCAGATCCTTGGCGTCGAATTCGAAATCCAGCCACGAGCCGCGATAGGGAATGATCCGGCAGGCGAACAGAAGCTTGCCCGAGGAATGGGTCTTGCCGCGGTCATGGTCGAAGAACACACCGGGCGAGCGGTGCATCTGCGACACGATCACGCGTTCGGTGCCGTTGACGATGAAGGTCCCGTTCGGCGTCATCAGGGGCATGTCGCCCATGTAGACGTCCTGTTCCTTGATGTCCTTGACCGACCGCGCCCCGGTGGTTTCATCGACATCGAACACGATCAGACGCAGCGTCACCTTGAGCGGCGCCGAATAGGTCAGGTCGCGGCTCATGCATTCGTCGACGTCGTATTTCGGCTTTTCGAGCTCGTATTTCACGAATTCGAGGATCGCGTTGTCATTGAAGTCCTTGATCGGGAAGACCGACTGGAAGACGCCCTGAATGCCCTCGCCGTCCAGCGGCCGATCGGCATCGCCCGAGCGCAGGAACAGGTCGTAGGAGGCCTTCTGAACCTCGATGAGGTTCGGCATTTCCAGAACTTCGCGGATTTTGCCGTAGTAGCGGCGGATACGCTTCTGACCAACGTAAGCTTGAGCCATGCTCGTCGTGACCTTTCGTCTCTTCGCGGGTGTGCATCGTCGGGGCCCGATGCACGCCGCTTGCGAATGGGAGGCGGTTCCATACCTGCCTTCCGTCCCACCGGAAGGCTCCCGAACCGACCCTGCCTTGGGAAAGGGTTTCGCAAAACCCCTTGCCGAGACGGGCATGGCTGGGCTCGGGGAAACCCCGAACCCAGCCTGAAGTCATCTGGTCGGATGCAACAGCACCCTGCCCGATTACTTGAGCTCGACCTTGGCGCCAGCCGCTTCGAGCTTTTTCTTGATGTCTTCGGCTTCGGCTTTCGCCGCAGCTTCTTTGACTTTGCCGCCGGCCTCGACGAGGTCTTTGGCTTCTTTCAGGCCCAGGCCGGTGATGGCGCGGACTTCTTTGATCACGTTGATCTTGTTCGCACCGGCGTCGACGAGGACGACGTCGAACTCGGTTTTTTCTTCCGCGGCTTCAGCCGGGCCAGCAGCCGGGCCAGCCATGACGACGGCGCCACCGGCGGCCGGTTCGATGCCATACTCGTCCTTGAGGATGGTTTTCAGTTCTTGGGCCTGCAGCAGCGTCAGGTTGACGATTTGCTCGGCAAGGGCTTTAAGATCGGCCATTTTTCCGTTCCATTCTGATATAGGGTTGATCCGACGTCGAGGTCTCCCGACGAAGGCAAGATGTTGCGTCAGGCGGCTTCCCGCTCCTCAAGAGTCTTGAGGATGCCCGCGATGTTCGAAGCAGGCGCGCCAATGGCACCGGCGATGTTCGAAGCAGGCGCCCCGATGCACGACGCGATCTGAGCGATGAGCTCTTCGCGCGACGGCATGGCGGCGACGGCTTTGACACCGGCCTTGTCCAGAGCGTCCTTGCCCATGGCCCCGCCAAGAATGTCGAACTTGTCGTTCGTCTTGGCATAGGCTTCCGCGACCTTGGCCGCAGCCACCGGGTCCTCGGAATAGGCAAGAACGGTCATCCCCGTCAGAAGTTTGGCCATGCTTTCGCAGGGCTTGCCTTCCAGGGCGATCTTGGCGAGCGTGTTCTTGGCAACGCGCACGGACCCACCCACGTCACGCATTTTCGCGCGCAGGTCCTGCATCTGAGCAACCGTCATGCCTTCGTAGCGGGCAACCACCACGACGCCAGAGCTTTCGAAGATCTGGCCGAGTTCCTCGACCACTTTCTCTTTTTGGGCTCTATCCACGGTTACACTCCAAGTGTGGGGGTTTCCCCCCGGCTCTGTTTCCTACGGGCGCATGCCCGCAGGTCGGGTCCGATCGGTTCCCGAGAGATCGCCCGAGGCAGCAGCCCCGGAAATTCTCGTTCCCCATCTCGGGAAGGACTTACGGGGGAGACCCCCACCCTCCGTCTCGGACAGGACGGGGCTTTTGCAAGCCCCGTCATTCGCCGGTTTCCCGGCAAATTCTCAGCGGGCCGCGGCCGAGGTCAGATCGACCGTCACGCCCGGACCCATGGTCGAGGACAGCGACACCTTTTTCAGATAGGTGCCCTTGGCGCCCGCCGGTTTGGCTTTCGACACCGCGTCGACAAAGGCACGGACGTTGTCCGCCAGCTTGTCCTCGGCGAACGAGACCTTGCCGATGCCGCCGTGGATCACGCCGGCCTTTTCGACCTTGAACTGCACTTCGCCGCCCTTGGCCGCTTCGATCGCCGTTTTCACGTCCATCGTCACGGTGCCGACTTTCGGGTTCGGCATCAGGTTGCGCGGCCCGAGGATTTTCCCCAGACGGCCGACGAGCGGCATCATGTCCGGGGTGGCGATGCAGCGATCGAAATCGATCTTGCCCTGCTGGATGGTTTCCATCAGGTCTTCCGCACCGACGATGTCGGCCCCGGCGGCTTTCGCCTCGTCAGCCTTGGCGCCGCGCGCGAAAACGGCGACGCGGACGGTCTTGCCCGTGCCGTGCGGCAGCTGCACCACGCCGCGGACCATCTGGTCGGCGTGACGCGGGTCGACGCCCAGGTTCATCGCGATTTCAAGCGTTTCGTCGAACTTGGCCGAAGCCGCCGACTTGATCAGCTTGACGGCCTCTTCAACCGAAAGGTTGGCCTTGCCTTCGAAAGCGGTCCGCGCAGCGGCCGAACGTTTACCGATCTTGGCCATGGCTTACCCCTTCACGTCGATGCCGACGGACTTCGCCGAGCCGAGGATGATGTTGATGGCGCCCTGAATGTCGTTGGCGTTCAGGTCTTTCATCTTGGCTTCGGCAATCGCCTTCACCTGCGCGGCGGTCACGGTGCCCGCGACGACATGGCCCGGCTTGACCGACCCTTTCGGACGGTTGCGCTTGCCCACCGGCTTCAGGCCGGCCGCTTTCTTCAGCATGAACGAAGCCGGAGCGGTCTTCGTTTCAAAGGTGAAGCTCTTGTCGGCGTAATAGGTGATGATGCACGGAACCGGCGATTCCGGCTCCAGTTCCTGCGTGCGGGCGTTGAACGCCTTGCAGAATTCCATGATGTTGATCCCGCGCTGACCCAGCGCCGGACCGATCGGCGGGGAGGGAGTGGCTTTCCCCGCCTTCACTTGCAGCTTCAGCTGCCCGATGACTTTCTTGGCCATGTGGCCCTCTCCTTTTCACTGCCGCCCCACCATGGGGCGAAGTTTAGTGGTCAGGCGGTCGCCCGCCTCCCACGCATCCCCTCAGGCGGTTTTCGACACCTGAGTGAATTCCAGCTCGACCGGCGTCGGCCGACCAAAGATCGACACCGTGACCTTGAGGCGGCCCGCGGCGTCGTCCACTTCCTCGACCATGCCCGAGAAGCCCTCGAACGGGCCGTCGGTCACGGAAACATTCTCGCCGATCTCGAAGCGAATCAGGTTGCGCGGCGCGACGACTTCGCCGGTCGGGCCCTGACGGTTCAGGATCGTGTTCACCTCGCTGTCCCGCATCGGCGTCGGCTTGCCCTGCGGACCCAGGAAGCCGGTGACGCGGTTGATCGAGGTGATCGCGTGATAGCCGCGGTCGGTCATGTCCATGCGCACCAGCACGTAGCCGGGCATGAAACGCCGCTCCGACGTGACCTTCTTGCCGCGGCGGATCTCGATCACTTCTTCGGTGGGAACCAGAACTTCCTCGATCTCGTCCCCCAGGCCCTTGTCGATCACGGCCTGTTTGATCTGCTCGGCCACCTTCTTCTCGAAGTTCGAGAGAACGGAAACCGAATACCACCGCTTCGCCATCAACCTGCCTCTTTCCCCCCGGCGGCGAGCGCCGAAAATTTTGTCTGATCAACGGTCTTGCCGTTGCTCACTCAACAAAGAACGGCGCGCATCATTCGAATCGATGCACGCCGGTTCTTGAGTGTCGTGCCCGTTTAGCCTTGCCCGCCCCGTATTTCAAGGGCTTCGATGGCCTCAGATGAACATTGCCTTGATCCCGAGGTTGATCACCCAATCCACGAGGGAAAAGAAGATCGCCGCCACCATCGCCATGGTCAGCACCATGACGGTGGTCAAAACGACCTCGCGCCGGGTCGGCCAGGTGATCTTGCCAACTTCCGAGCGCACCTGGCTCAGGAACTGGATCGGGTTTGCCATGCTGCTTCCTCTCATGCGACGGCGCCGGGATACGCGCAGATGCGGCAGAATTCAAGCGCGTTGCGCGGTTCCGCCCGACACCGAAACGAACCCGCAGCCTGCGGCGTGATCCGATTTCAGCAAGTGAAGGATGGCAGGAGTTGGGGGACTCGAACCCACGACCCTCGGTTTTGGAGACCGATGCTCTACCAACTGAGCTAAACTCCTGTGCCTGCCGCGTCACTACATATCTTGTGCGGGGCCGTCAAGCGGGTGCCGGCGATCTGCGCACAGTTCCCGCGGTCCAATTCGACGCAGCCCCGCGGGCGGCGCCGCAACTCCTGCTTCCCAAAAGCGCGTTTTTCCTGTAAGGGCGCACAATCTGCGACGTGAGCCCAATCCCCCCGGGCGCATGCGAAGGATTGGGGGGCGGCGGCAATGGGGCCGCCATATGCCGGGAGACATGGGAAGGTCCCATGCGTGCTCCCAGACAGGAAACGCTGATGTTCAACGTTACGAAAAAATCGATCCAGTGGGGCGGCGAAACGCTGACGCTGGAAACGGGCAAGGTTGCCCGTCAGGCCGACGGCTCGGTCATCGCCACTCTGGGCGAAACCTCGGTCATGGCCAACGTCACCTTCGCCAAAGAGGCGAAGCCGGGGCAGGATTTCTTCCCGCTGACCGTGCATTATCAGGAAAAATACTACGCCGCCGGCAAGATCCCCGGCGGGTTCTTCAAACGCGAGGCGCGTCCTTCGGAAAAGGAAACGCTGGTCTCGCGTCTGATCGACCGTCCCTGCCGTCCGCTCTTCGTCCCGGGCTTCAAGAACGAAGTGCTGGTGATGGCCACCGTTCTGTCCTGCGATCTGGTGAACGATCCCGACATCGTCGCGATGATCGCCGCCTCGGCCGCGCTGACGATCTCGGGCGTGCCCTTCATGGGCCCGATCGGCGCCGCGCGCGTGGGCTTTGCCCATGGCGCCTATGTGCTGAACCCGGCCATGGACGACATGACCAAGCTGCGCGACAACCCCGAGCAGCGTCTGGATCTGGTCATCGCGGGCACGAAAGACGCCGTGATGATGGTCGAATCCGAAGCCTATGAGCTGACCGAAGACGAGATGCTCGGCGCGGTCAAGTTCGGCCACGAACAGATGCAGCCGGTGATCGATCTGATCATCGCGCTGGCCGAAGATGCCGCGAAAGAGCCCTTCCATTTCGATCCGCCGGATTACTCGGCGCTGCTCGACCGGGTGAAAGCCGCGGGCGAGGCCGAAATGCGCGCCGCCTTCGCGCTGCGCGACAAGCAGGAACGCTCGAACGCGATCTCGGCCACGGTCGATCTGATCAAGTCGAAGCTTTCGGAAGAAGATCTGGCCGACATCAACCTCGGCTCGGCGATCAAGGCGCTGGAATCGGGCATCCTGCGCGGCGACATCATCAACGGTGGCGCCCGCATCGACGGCCGCGACAACAAGACCGTCCGTCCGATCGTGGCGGAAGTCGGCATCCTGCCGCGCACCCATGGCTCGGCGCTGTTCACCCGCGGCGAAACCCAGGGTCTGGTCGTGACCACGCTCGGCACCGGCGATGACGAACAGATCATCGACGCGCTGAACGGCAACTTCCGCTCCAACTTCCTGCTGCATTACAACTTCCCGCCCTATTCGGTCGGCGAAGTGGGTCGCGTCGGCAGCCCCGGCCGCCGCGAGATCGGCCACGGCAAGCTGGCCTGGCGCGCGCTGCAGGCGGTGCTTCCGGCGCCGACCGACTTCCCCTACACGATCCGCGTCGTCTCCGAGATCACCGAATCGAACGGCTCGTCCTCGATGGCGTCGGTCTGCGGCGGCTCGCTCTCGATGATGGACGCCGGTGTGCCGCTGAAAGCCCCGGTGGCCGGTGTGGCCATGGGTCTGATCCTGGAAAGTGACGGCCGCTGGGCGGTTCTGACCGACATCCTCGGTGACGAAGACCACCTGGGCGACATGGACTTCAAGGTGGCGGGGACCGAAAACGGCATCACCTCGCTGCAGATGGACATCAAGGTCGCGGGCATCACCCCCGAGATCATGCAGCAGGCGCTGGCGCAGGCGAAAGACGGCCGGATGCACATCCTGGGCGAGATGTCGAAGGCCCTCTCGGCCGGTCGTCAGGAATTCTCGGCCCATGCGCCGCGGATCGAGACGATGCAGATCCCGACCGACAAGATCCGCGAAGTGATCGGCTCGGGCGGCAAGGTGATCCGCGAGATCGTCGAGGTCTCGGGCGCCAAGGTCGACATCAACGACGACGGCGTGATCAAGATCGCCTCGGCCAATGCCGAAGCCATCAAGAAGGCCTATGACATGATCTATTCGATCGTGGCCGAGCCGGAAGAGGGCAAGATCTACCGCGGCAAGGTGGTGAAGCTGGTCGATTTCGGCGCCTTCGTGAACTTCTTCGGCAAGCGCGACGGTCTGGTCCATGTCTCGCAAATCGCGGGCAAGCGTCTGAACCACCCGAACGAGGCGCTGAAGGAAGGTCAGGAAGTCTGGGTCAAGCTGCTGGGCTTCGACGATCGCGGCAAGGTGCGCCTTGGCATGAAGATGGTCGATCAGGAGACCGGCGCGGAACTGCCGCCGGAAACCAAGGCCAAGGACGAACAGCCCGAGGGCTGATCGTATCACGGAAACGGCAAAGCCCCCGCAACCGCGGGGGCTTTTGCTTTTCGGCCCCTTGGCCGGGGGCTTAACGCCCGTAGACGGTATGGCGGGCCAGATCGCGGGCATTGTGGCGCGACAGGCCAAGGTCGAACCAGTCGGCATCGGTCATGCGGTCGAATTCGGCCATCAGCGCGACATAGGCACGGTGTTGCGCCCGGGCCTGACGCAGCTGCGCCACGGCGCGGGCAAGGACATCAAGCAGGGCAAGCGGGCGGGGCTGGGACAGCGCAGAAGCGAGGGGCATCTTTTCGTCTTTCGGAACCGGCAGGACCATCCCGCCGTTACCGATAACCTGCGCCTGATGCTGCATTTGCACAATCCGGGGATTGGGCAATGCCGCGATGCCGAAACTGCATGACTGGTAAGATTTGGTTACCACCTGCCGGAAATAATTTGATCAAATTTTCCGGCAGGTGGCTTGTCACGCCGCCCCGCCCCTGTCACGCTGGCCCGGACAAGGGAGACTGCCATGATCGAGAAACGCCACTTCTACATCGACGGGACATGGGTCGGCCCGCATCAGCCGCGCGACCATGCCGTGATCGACCCCTCCACCGAAGAGCCCTGCGCGGTGATCTCGCTCGGCGACCGGGCGGATACGGATGCGGCGGTGGCCGCCGCCCTGCGCGCGGGGCCCGGCTGGGCCGCGACGCCGCCCGCCGCGCGTCTGGCGACGGTCGAACGCCTGCTGGCGATCTATCAATCCCGCGCCGAGGAGATGGCGCAGGCGATGAGCCTCGAGATGGGCGCACCGATCGATTTCGCCCGCGACAGCCAGGTGGGCGCAGGCATCTGGCACATTTCGAATTTCATCCGGGCGGCGAAAGACTTCGAATGGCTGCATCCGCTCGGCGACGGCACGCCGGGGGCGATGATCGCCTATGAGCCCGTCGGCGTCGTCGGTCTGATCACGCCCTGGAACTGGCCGATGAATCAGGTGACGCTGAAGGTCGTTCCGGCGCTGCTCGCCGGTTGCACGATGGTTCTGAAACCATCGGAAGAGGCGCCGCTCTCCTCGCTGCTCTTTGCGGAATTCGTGCACGCGGCGGGGGTGCCCGCGGGCGTCTTCAACCTGGTGAACGGCGACGGCGCGGGCGTGGGCACGCAGCTTTCGACGCATCCGGATGTGGAAATGATCTCCTTCACCGGCTCGACCCGGGCGGGCAAGGCGATCAGTCAAGCCGCTGCAGCGACGCTGAAACGGGTCTGTCTGGAACTGGGCGGCAAGGGGGCGAATCTGGTCTTTGCCGATGCCGACGACACCGCCATCGCCCGCGGCGTGCGGCATTGCATGAACAACTCCGGCCAAAGCTGCAACGCGCCGACGCGGATGCTGGTCGAACGCCCGCTTTACGACCGCGCCGTGCAGATCGCCGCCGAGGTCGCCGCCGCGATCAAGGTCGCCCCGGCGCAGGCCCCCGGCCGCCACATCGGCCCGGTGGTGAACGCGGCGCAATTCGACAAGATCCAGTCCCTGATCGAAACCGGGATCAAGGAAGGCGCCCGTCTGGTCGCGGGCGGCCTTGGCCGCCCCGAGGGGCTGAACAAGGGCTTCTTCATCCGCCCGACGGTCTTTGCCGATGTCACGCCCGAAATGACCGTGATGCGCGAGGAAATCTTCGGCCCGGTGCTTTCGATCATGCCCTTCGACACCGAGGAAGAGGCCGTCGCCATCGCCAATGCCACGCCCTATGGCCTGACCAATTACGTGCAGTCGCAAGACAGCGCCCGGCGCAACCGGCTGGCACGGCTGCTGCGCTCGGGCATGGTCGAGATGAACGGCCAAAGCCGCGGCGCCGGGGCGCCTTTCGGGGGCGTCCGCGCCTCGGGCCGCGCCCGCGAGGGCGGCCGCTGGGGCATCGAGGAATTCTGCGAGGTGAAATCGATCTCGGGCTGGGCGGACTGAGCCCCCCCGAACCGGCCCCTTTCATCTTGCCGCAAATACCTCGGGGGTGCGGCGGCAGCGCCCCCGCGGGCGGCGCAGCAGACAAGGGCACCCCCCAAAAGCAAAACGCCTGCCCCGGGGGGCAGGCGTTCCGTTTTCCGAAACCCGAAAGGGATCAGCGGCGCAGGCCGAGACGCTCGATCAGCGACTGGTAGCGGGCCACGTCCTTTTTCTTCAGATAGTCGAGCAGCTTGCGGCGCTGGGCCACCATCATCAGCAGGCCCCGACGCGAATGGTTGTCTTTCTTGTGGGCCTTGAAGTGCTCGGTCAGCGTGGCGATGCGCGAGCTGAGGATCGCCACCTGAACTTCCGGCGAGCCGGTGTCGCCTTCCTTGGTGGCAAATTCTTTCATCAGACGGGTTTTGGTCTCGACGGTGATCGACATCGGGGTCTCCTGTGCAAAGGGTGATGGCGCAAGCCGGGATGTCGTCCAGCAGGGCCCGTGGAGTCTCCGCCGAATCCGGCGGATGGCGGCGTTTAGCGGAAAAGCGGGGCAAAGGGAAGCCCCAGGCCCGGTCAGATGGCGCCGAATTCCTCGGGCGTGATCAAGAGCACATCCTTGGGGCGCAGATCGCCCGCATCGACCACCTCGGCCAGATGCACCCCGTTCAGCGTGATCCAGACATTGCCCTCGGTCGTCGCGGGCTCCAGCGTCACTTCCGGATCGACGCCGTTGTCCGGGTCATAGACGACCACGATCTGATCGGCGCTGGAATCGTAATCGGTGATCGTCGCGGGGTTCTCGGGATCGTTCCATTCGCCCAGCGCGAACAGATCGCCATCCTCGCCGCCCGAGGCCCAGTCACCCGCACCTATCATAAGCGTATCGGCCCCCACACCGCCGTTGAGGAAATCCATGCCATCGGCATCACTGTTGCCGCTTTGATCGTCCGAAACAACCCCGATGAGAAGGTCGTCGCCATTTCCGCCGCTCAGCTCATCCGTGCCGGTGCCGCCGATCAGCGTGTCATCCCCGGCATTGCCGCACAGGCTGTCATCGCCCGCATCGCCTTCGACACGGTCGTCGCCCGCGCCGCCCAGAAGCTGATCCGCCCCGGCGCCGCCGCTCAGGCTGTCGTCGCCGAAACCCGCCGCCAAAGTGTCATCGCCTGCCCCGCCGGTCAGCGTGTCGGCGCCATAATCGCCTTCCAGGCTGTCGTCGCCGGTCCCGCCCGCAAGGCTGTCGTCGCCCGCCGCGCCCCAAAGGCTGTCATCGCCCGCGCCGCCGCTGACCGTGTCATCGCCCGCATAGCCGTTGATCTGGTCATCGCCCGCCAGACCGTCAAGCTGATCGTCGAAAAGATCGCCCCAAAGGATGTCGCGCCCGTCGGTCGCCTCGGGCGAGGGGTCGGGCTCGGTCGGGGTATCGCCGGGAAGGGTGGTCTCGGTGTCGTCGGTCGAGGGATCTTCCGGCGCGGAGCCATCGTCCGTGCCGTCCTCGCTGCCGGTACCGGCTTCGGCCTGATCCTGGGTGTCGTCCTCGGCGGTCTCGGTTTCGTCATCCCCGGTGGGCGCGACACCCGCGGCAAGACCCGCCATCAAAAGCCCCAGAAACCCAGACAGGAACAGCATGGCACACCCTCACCTTTGCGGCGGGATCATAGCGGAAACCGCCCCGCGGAACAAAAGCAAACTCGGCGAAAACAAGGTCGCGATGTGGTTTTCCCGGGGCATGGTTAACCCTTGCCGCCCCGCGCGGGTCAGACCCAAAGCTGCAACGGCTGCGCATAGCCGATATAGAGCGGATGTTTCGGCGCCCCGGCCGCGGTCAGGCCAAGGTGATGCAGATCGCGCCCCGATTCGCGCAGCAGCCGTTCGACCGCCGCGCCGCGGCCCAGATGCGCCCCATGCGTGCCCCAGGCGCAGACGATCCGGTCCGCCGGGCCACCCGCCCAGTCCAGACTGCCACGGATCGCGGCATCGTTTTCCGGCCCGACCGGATCGGCCATGGCCCGCATCGCCCGCGGATCGGTGGCGCGATAGGCGAAGATGTTCGTCACCCGGAAAGCGCCAAAGCCCAGCGCCCGCGCCCGGCGTTCGCAGCGTTCCACCGTCGGGTCATTCTGCACCTCGGTCGCGGTCGAGGGGTTGAGCATCACGAAAAGCGCCCGCGGCAGGGCGTCATCCCAGACCCGCGTCAGCAGATAGCGATAGGCCTCGCAGTCGGAATAGACCGCCACCGAGGGGGCATCGCCCTTGACATGGGTCCGGGTGATCATGCCCCGGTCCGGTTGAAGACGCGCTCGGGGTGGACCTCGCCGCCCATGTAACGGCCGACCGCAATGGCCAGACCGTGGTGGCTGACCCAGACCTCGGTGCCGAAGTCGATGCCCGAGCAGATCACCTGACCGGGGTTGCCATGGCTCAGCCGCACCGCGCCTTCGACCGTGGCCTTGACCTCGGGCAGATCATCGAGCCCCAGCTCCAGCGGCAGCAGCTGCGCATCCAGCTCGGACGTGCGCGCCATCCGGTCGATCGTTTCAAGGCTCAGGCCCTTGTCGGCCTCGAACGGACCCGACCAGACCCGGCGCAGCCAGAGCACATGGCCAAGGCAGCCCAGGGCCTGCCCCAGATCGCGGGCGATGGCGCGGACATAGCCGCCCTTGCCGCAGACCATCTCGAGCTCGACCGTGTCGGCATCGGGCCGCGCAATCATCTCCAGGCTTTCGACCCAGAGCGGACGGGCGGCAAGATCCAGATCGACCCCCTCGCGGGCCAGATCATAGGCGCGTTCGCCCTCCACCTTGACCGCGGAATATTGCGGCGGCACCTGCATTATGTCGCCGCGGAATGCTGCCAGCGCAGCCAGAATCTCGGCATCGCTCGGGCGGCTGTCGGACCGCGCCACGATCGCCCCCTCGGCATCGTCGGTCGCCGTCGCGGCGCCAAAGCGCACCTGAAAGCGGTAGCATTTCAGCGCATCGGTGATGAAGGGCACGGTCTTCGTCGCCTCGCCCAAGGCCACCGCCAGAACGCCCGTCGCCGCCGGATCAAGCGTGCCCGCATGGCCCGCCTTCTTCGCGTCAAAGGCCCAGCGCACCTTGCCCACGACCGCGGTCGAGGTCACCCCCGCGGGCTTGTCGACGACAACCCAGCCCGAAATCTCGCGACCCTTCTTGCGACCCATGACCGTCTCCCTGATGCAGGCCCGCCTGCTAGCGCCTTGCGGCCTGCGGGTCAATCGCGGGCAACAAGCCCGACCATCGGACCAAGCGGCAGGCCGAAATCGGCCCGGCCCTGCGCGGGCACGAAGAGCCGCGAAATCGAGCCGTCGAAATAAAGCGCATTCGGCGCGCCCAGCCTGTCGCGGAAGAAGCGGGCGAAGCGGTGGAAGGTGACGGCCCGGTCGGAAATCACGAACCAGGCGGTCAGCCCGTCGGCCGAAACCCCCACGCCGTTGCGGATATAGGTCGAGGTGCTGTCGGGCAGGAACCGCGGATGCAGCGCGCCGTCGATCACCAGCATCGGGCCGGATTGCGTGGCAAAGCGGCAGGCGGGCGGGGCGGCGGCAAAGGCGCGGCTCTCGATCACCGCGAAACGGTCCGAGATGCAGAAGACCCCGTTCGGCAACAGGCCGAAATTCCCCGGCCCCTCGCGGGTGACGATCGGCTGCTTCTCGACGCCGTTCTCGATGTAAAGCCCGGCCGGATCGCGGCTTGGCGCATACATCCCGGCGTTCATCGCGAAGACCAGCCGCTCGCCCGGGGCAAGCCCGGCCTTGACCCGCTCGGCATTGCCGAGGATCTGGCCCTGATCGTTCTTCAGCCACAGCCGCACATCCTGCCCGGCCTGCGCCTGACAGACGGTGAAAGGCGTGTCCTCGAAGGTGACGGTATGACAGGGATCGGCCGCCAGCACCGCGCGCGGCACCACCAGCGCCAGCGCCGCGAAAAGCCGCGCCCAGAGCGGCTTAATCCTCATCGCCTTCATCGTCATCGCGGGCGGCGATGTCGCGTTGCACGGTTTCATCGGAAAACAGCCGCCGCGTCTCATCGAGCCGGTCAAAGGTCTCGTCCATGCGAAACCGCAGGTCGGGCGCGTATTTCAGCGTCATCGCCTTGGCCACATGATGGCGCAGCTCGCCCGAATGACGGCGCAGCGCCGCCAGCATCGCCTCGGCGCTTTCGCCCCCCAGCGTGCCGCCCAAAGGCGCCACATAGACCGTCGCCACCTTCAGATCCGGCGAGGTCCGCACCTCGCCCACGGTGATCGAGATCTTGTTGAGGTCCGGGTCATGCACATCGCCGCGCAAAAGCACGTCGGAGAGGGTGCGCCGGATCAGTTCGCCGACGCGAAGCTGACGCTGCGAGGGGCCATCGCCCGAGGAGAAACGGTTCTTTGCCATGCCCCGCACATAGGGCTTTCGGGCCCTTTCCGCAACGGGGGCTGCAACGGGGCTTTGCCAAGCGGGCAACCGCGGTCTAGGAAAGGCGAAACGCATGGAGAGACAGATGAGTGACCTGCCGGGGATCGTGATCACGGGGATTTCGGGACGGATGGGACGGATGTTGGCGGCAACCGTCGCCGCCTCGGACAAGGCGCGGCTTGTCGGCGCGGTCGAACGCACGGGCCATGACTGGATCGGCCGCGATCTGGGCGAGGCGCTCGGCGGGGCGAAAAATGGCGTCATCGTCAGTGATGATCCGCTGGAAGCCTTTGCCAAGGCGCAGGCGGTGATCGATTTCACCGCGCCTGCGGCAACGCTCGAATTCGCCCGGCTCGCCGCGCAGGCCCGCGCCGTGCATGTGATCGGCACCACGGGTTTCGAGAAAGAGCAGATCGCGGCGCTGGAACCCGCCTCGCGGCATTCGGTGCAGATCCGCGCGGGCAACATGAGCCTTGGCGTGAACCTGCTGACGAAACTGGCCAAGACCGTTGCCGCGGCGCTGGATGCCGATTGGGATATCGAAGTGGTCGAGGCGCATCACAACCGCAAGGTCGATGCGCCCTCGGGCACGGCGCTGATGCTGGGCCAGGCCGCCGCCGAGGGCCGCGGCATCGATCTGGACGGCATGACCGAATCGGGTCGCCACGGCATCACCGGCGCCCGCAAACACGGCGCGATCGGCTTTTCGGCGATCCGCGGCGGCGATATCGTGGGCGAACATGACGTGATCTTCGCCGCGGCGGGCGAGCGCATCGTGCTGCGCCACATCGCCACCGACCGCGCGATCTTCGCCCGCGGCGCGCTCAGGGCCGCGCTTTGGGGTCAAAGCCAGAAGCCCGGCCAATACGACATGATCGACGTGCTGGGGATCTGAGCCCAACCCCGCCGTCTGTTTATCTTGCCGCAAATATCCTCGGGGGTCCGGGGGCAGACAGCCCCCGGCGTCGGCAACAGGCGCCTCAGAAGTCGATGGCGATACCCTTCTTCTCCCAATCGCCAAAGCGCACCGGCTCGGGTCCGTCGCGGCCGCCGAATTCCTTCGGCAGTTCCGCGGCCTTGGCGGCCTTGCGCCGTTCTTCGGCCTCGGCCAGCGCGCGGATCGCGGCGGGGGGCAGCTCCTTCGGGGCGTCTTCGCGCATCAAGGCCTCCGGCTTTGCGTTTCGGGTCGGGCCTGATATAGGCCGCCCCATCCACGGGAACAAGCAAGGGAAAGCGCCATGGCTTCGATCGATCCGGCCCGTCGTGCGGCAGCGGCGCTTCTGTCCGGCGTGCTGCAGGAACGGCTGACCTTGGCCGAACAGGCGGGCGAGCTGGCCGCGCTGGCGCCGCCCGACCGCGCCCGGGCGCAAAGGATCGCGCTGGCCACGCTGCGCAACCTCACCCGCGCCGATGCGATGCTGAAACCGCATCTGCGCAAGGCGCCGCCGCCTGATCTGCATGTGCTCTTGCGCCTTGGCACGGTCGAGATCTGCGCATTGGGCGAGGCGCCCCATGGCGTCACCGATGCGCTTGTCACCCTTGCCCGCTCGGGCGGGCAAAAGACCGAGGGGTTTGCCGGGCTGATCAATGCGGTTCTGCGCAAGATCGCCTCTGACACCGACCGCTGGGCGCGGCTTGATCCCCCCGCGCTGCCGGGCTGGCTGCGCGGGCGGCTGATGTCGGCTTACGGCAAGGTCGCCGTGATGCGGATGGAGGCGGCGCATCTGGCGGGCGCCCCCACCGATCTGTCGGTGAAAGCCGAGGCCGAAACCTGGGCCGCGAAACTGGGCGCGGAGCTGCTGCCCACCGGCTCGCTGCGGCTGGCGCAGGCCGGGCAGATCACCGAACTTCCGGGCTATGCGACGGGCGACTGGTGGGTGCAGGATGCCGCCGCCGCCCTGCCCGCCAGGGTGCTCAACGCCCAGCCGGGCGAGCATGTGCTTGACCTTTGCGCCGCGCCCGGCGGCAAGACGCTGCAGCTGCTGGCCGCGGGGGCAAGGGTCACCGCGCTGGATGTCTCCGCCCCGCGTCTTGACCGGCTGGAGGAGAATCTGGCCCGCTGCGGGATGAGGGCCGAAACCGTCGTGGCCGATGCGCTCGACTGGACGCCCGCGGCGCCCTTTGACGCGATCCTGCTCGATGCGCCCTGCTCCGCCACCGGCACGATTCGCCGCCACCCGGATCTGCCCTTCGTGAAAGACGCAAGCGGCATCAAGGAGTTGGCGGCGCTGCAGGCGGCTCTGCTCGACCGGGCGCCTGGCTGGCTCAAGCCCGGCGGGCGGCTCGTCTATGCCACCTGCTCGCTTCTGCCCGAGGAGGGCGAGGCGCAGATCGCCGCGGCGCTTTCCCGTCATCCGGGGCTGCGCCTTGTCCCGATCACCGCCCCCGGCCTTGATCCCGACTGGCTGACCGAGACCGGCTGCCTGCGCCTGCGCCCGGATTTCTGGCCGGACCGCGGCGGGCTTGACGGCTTCTTCATCGCCGTGTTGCGGCGGGACGGCTGACCGGCAAAACAGCCGATGACAGGACCCCGGCAGGACTTTATTCTGCGCCAAAAGCGACACCAGACATGACGGTTCACATTCAAGGGCAGGCAGGATGACGGCGGACAAGGGCAAATCCGCGCGGACCGGATCGCGGGGGCGGCTAACGGGCTTCCTTGACCGGCTGGCGGCGCTGCGCGCCACCATGGCCAGCCCGGCCACCGGCTTTGTCAGCCAGCCCGAGCCGCGCTCGATCGGCTCTTTCGCCCGCGGGCGGCAGATGATCGCCGGGAATTTCCTTTTTGCCGGGTTTCTGGTCGAGGGCGCCGACCGCGCGATCTGGGATCTGCCCGTCCCCGACCCCAGCTTCGAAGAGGCGCTGCAGGGCTGCACCTGGCTTGACGATCTGGCGGCAGTGGGCGACCGGCCCGCGCGGGAGAGGGCGCAGGGCTGGGTCTTCGGCTGGATCGCCCGCTATGGCCGGGCCCGGGGGCCGGGCTGGACCCCGGATCTGACCGGGCGGCGGCTGATCCGGCTGATCAACCATGCGCCGTTCCTGCTCAATGGCCGCGACAAGACCGAGGCGCAGGCCTTCTTCCGCTCGCTCGGGCAGCAGACGCTGTTTCTGGCGCGGCGCTGGCGCTCGGCCAGCCCGGGCCTGCCGCAGGTCGAGGCGCTGACCGGGCTGATCTACGCCAGCCTGGCGTTGACCGGGATGGAACGTCATGCCGGGGCCGCGGCCGAAGCCCTGGCCGCCGAATGCGCCGGGGGGATCGATGCGGCGGGCGGCATTCCCACCCGCAACCCCGAGGAATTGCTGGAAGTTCTGACGCTGCTTCTGTGGGCGGCCGATGCGATGACCGCGGCCGGGCGCACGCCTTTGCCCGCGCATCTGGCCGCGATCGCGCGGATCGCGCCGACGCTGCGGGCGCTGCGCCATGCCGATGGCGGGCTGGCCCGGTTTCACGGCGGCGGGCGGGGGGCCGAGGGGCGGCTCGATACGGCGCTGAACGCCACCGGCACCCGGGCCGTGGCGCGGACCGGGCTGGCGATGGGCTTTGCCCGGCTGCATGCGGGCCGCACCAGCCTGATCGTCGATGCCGCCCCGCCGCCCAAGGGCGCCGCCTCGGCCAATGCCCATGCCTCGACGCTGGCCTTTGAACTCACCTCGGGGCGCTGGCCGCTGATCGTCAATTGCGGCTCGGGGGCGATGTTCGGCCCCGACTGGCACCGCGCCGGCCGCGCCACCCCCAGCCATTCGACGCTGGCGATCGAGGGTTATTCCTCGTCGCGGCTTGGCCCCGCCCGCCGCACCGGCGCGGCGATGCGGACCTGGCTCGAGGAAACGCCGTCCGAAGTCTGGATGCGGCCGGAAACCGACCCGGCCCGACATGCGCTGTTCGGCCATGACGGCTATCTGATCACCCACGGGCTGACCCATATCCGGGAACTGGAGCTTGCCCCCGACGGCAATGCGCTGAAGGGGATGGACACGCTCGGCGCGATGACCAGCGCCGACAAGGCCCGGTTCGAGACCGTGTTTCAGGCCGATGCCCTGCGCGGCATCCCGTTCCAGATTCGCTTCCACATCCACCCCGAGGTCGATGCGACGCTCGACATGGGCGGCTGGGCGGTGTCGATGGCGCTCAAATCCGGCGAGATCTGGGTTTTCCGCTTCGACGGCCCGGTCGATCTGACGCTTGATCCCTCGGTCTATCTGGAAAAGGGTCGTCTGCGCCCGCGGGCCACGCAACAAATCGTGCTTTCGGGGCGTTTGCAGGCGCCGATCCAGCAAATCGGCTGGACCTTGGCCAAGGCTCAGGATACCCCCGGCGCCAATCAGGGCGAGCCCCGGCCGCCCGTTCCCGCTCCCTGACCACGGGCCGCGACGGCCCTTGCAAAGAAGGAAAGTCCCGTGACCCATCCCGTTCCGCTTACCCGTGCGCTGCTTTCGGTGTCCGACAAGACCGGTCTGGTCGATTTCGCCCGCGCGCTGGCCGCCCGCGGGGTCGAGCTGCTCTCGACCGGCGGCACCGCCAAGACGCTGCGCGAGGCGGGGCTTTCGGTGCGCGACGTGTCCGAAGTGACCGGCTTCCCCGAGATGATGGACGGCCGCGTGAAGACCCTGCATCCCAAGGTGCATGGCGGGCTTCTGGCGCTGCGCGACAATGCCGAACACCGGACCGCGATGGAAACCCATGGCATCGAGGTGATCGACCTGCTGGTGGTGAACCTTTACCCGTTCGAGGCCACCGTGGCCAAGGGCGCCGCCTATGACGACTGCATCGAGAATATCGACATCGGCGGCCCGGCGATGATCCGCGCCGCGTCGAAGAACCATGCCTTCGTCGCCACCGTGGTCGATGTCGAGGATTACGCCGCCGTTCTGGCGGAACTTGATGCGAATGACGGCAAGACCACCCTCGCCTTCCGCCAGCGGCTGGCGCAGATCGCCTATGCCCGCACCGCCGCCTATGATGCCGCCGTCTCCACCTGGATGGCGCAGGCGATCGGCGAAGCGGCCCCGCGCCGCCGCGCCTTTGCCGGGACCCTTGCGCAGACGCTGCGCTATGGCGAAAACCCGCATCAGTCGGCCGCCTTTTATCTGGACGGCTCGGCCCGTCCGGGCGTGGCGACGGCGCGCCAGCATCAGGGCAAGGAACTGAGCTACAACAACATCAACGACACCGATGCGGCCTTTGAGCTGGTGGCGGAATTCCCGACCGAGGCCCCGGCCTGCGCGATCATCAAACATGCCAACCCCTGCGGCGTGGCGACCGGCAAGACGATGCTCGAGGCCTACACCCGGGCGTTTGACTGCGACCGCACCTCGGCCTTTGGCGGCATCATCGCGCTGAACCAGACCCTTGACGCCGCAACCGCGGAAGAAATCTGCAAGATCTTCACCGAAGTCGTCATCGCCCCCGAGGCGAGCGACGAGGCGAAGGCGATCTTTGCCGCGAAAAAGAACCTGCGCCTGCTGACGACGGGCGCCCTGCCCGACCCGAAGGCGCCGATCACCAGCTTCCGTCAGGTCGCGGGCGGCTTCCTCGTGCAGGGCAAGGACAATGGCGCGATCACGCTCGATGATCTGAAGGTCGTCACCAAACGCGCGCCCTCGGACCAGGAGCTGAAAGACCTGCTCTTCGCCTGGAAAGTCGCGAAACACGTCAAGTCGAACGCGATCATCTATGTGAAGGACGGCGCCACGGTGGGCGTCGGCGCCGGTCAGATGAGCCGTGTCGACAGCACCCGGATTGCCGCCCGCAAATCCCTCGACATGGCCGAAGTGATGGGCCTGGCCGCGCCGCTGACCAAGGGCTCGGTCGTGGCGTCCGACGCCTTCTTCCCCTTTGCCGACGGTCTGATCACCGCGGCCGAGGCGGGGGCGACGGCGATCATCCAGCCCGGCGGTTCGATGCGCGATCAGGACGTGATCGACGCCGCGAATGAACGCGGGCTGGCCATGGTCTTCACCGGCATGCGCCACTTCCGGCACTGAGGCATCATGCGACTGATGGCGCGGTTTGCGGCGGCGGTGCTGCTGCTCGATCAGGTGACGAAATTCATCGTCGTGCAATGGATCGGGCTGGACCGGATCGGCCAGATGGCGGTCCTGCCGCCCTGGCTCAACCTGCGCATGGCGTGGAACCGGGGCATCAACTTCGGCCTTTTCGCGGGCGAGGACGAGATCACCCGCTGGGCGCTGGTGGTGATGGCGCTCGCCATCTCGGCCTGGGTCTGGCACTGGGTCAGCCGCCATCCGCAGGGGCTGCGCGGGCAGGTGGCCGCGGGTCTCTTGATCGGCGGGGCGCTGGGGAATGTGATCGACCGCATCGCCTATGGCGCGGTCGCCGATTTCCTGAATGTCTCGGCACCGTTCTGGGACAATCCGTTTTCCTTCAACGTCGCCGATATCGCCATCTTCCTCGGCGCGGCGGGGCTGGTGCTGTTCACCGGCGAGGGCAAGTCCGGCCGGGGCTGACGCCTTTGGGACGTGACGGACGGCTGGCGATAGGCTAAGACGGGGCAAACGGCGATGGAGTGCTGCATGCGATCGGTGTCTGGAACGCTCGGGATTGCGCTGGTGACGGCGCTGGCCCTTGGCGGCTGCGGCGGCGCGAAGGACAAACAGCCCGAATTGATGCACCTGCGGTCCTCGACCTCGGGGCCGGATGAATTCGGCATCCTGCCGACGAAGCCGCTGGCGATGCCCGACAGCCTGACCGAGCTGCCCGCGCCGACGCCGGGGGGCGCGAACATCACCGATCCGACGCCGCAGGCCGACGCGGTGGCGGCGCTGGGCGGCGATCCCGCCCGGGTGACCGGCACCGGCCGCGCCGCGGGCGATGGCGGTCTGCTGGGCCATTCGGGGCGCTTCGGCACCGAGGCCGGCATCCGCGACCGCCTTGCCGCCGAGGATCTGGAATGGCGGCGCAAGCATGATGGCCGGTTGCTGGAACGGCTGTTCAACATCAACGTCTATCTCAAGGCCTATGCGCCGATGTCGCTGGACCAGCAGGCCGAGCTGGAGCGCTGGCGCAAACAGGGCCTGCGCACCCCCGCCGCGCCGCCTTCGGGCACGGCGCAGGAGGCGTTGCCGTAACGGCCGATCAAACCTGCGTCAGTCCCGCACCGTCACGGTTGTCTGTGGCGCCGATGCGGCTACCCTGACGACAGATCGACGGAGGTGCCCATGCGCACGATGCTTGCCGGACTGTTTCTGACGGCGACGGCTTTTGGCGCGTCAGCCGCGCCGGTGACCCATTTTACCCTGAAGAACGGCCTTGAAGCCGTGGTGATCGAGGATCACCGCGCCCCGGTCGTGGTGCAGATGGTCTGGTACAGGGCCGGATCGGCCGACGAGGTCCGGGGCAAGTCGGGCATCGCCCATTACCTGGAACATCTGATGTTCAAGGGCACCGACACGCTGGCGGCAGGCGAATTGTCCAAGGTGGTGGCGGCCAATGGCGGCTCGGACAATGCCTTCACCAGCTATGATTACACCGCCTATTACCAGCGCATCGCCGCCGACCGGCTGGAGCTGGTGATGAAGATGGAAGCCGACCGGATGCGCAACCTGCGCATCTCGCCCGATGACTGGAAGACCGAACG
The DNA here is from genome assembly GCF_000021865.1 of Rhodobacter capsulatus SB 1003. Classification (NCBI taxonomy): domain Bacteria; kingdom Pseudomonadati; phylum Pseudomonadota; class Alphaproteobacteria; order Rhodobacterales; genus Rhodobacter; species Rhodobacter capsulatus. The sequence goes on along the minus strand of NC_014034.1, from coordinate 306,523 downwards.
CGAGGTGATTCTGGAGGAACGCGCCCAGCGCACCGACAGCGATCCTTCGGCGCTGCTGAGCGAACAGATGCGGGCGGCGCAATTCCTCAACAGCCCCTATGGCACGCCGGTGATCGGCTGGCGCCAAGAGATGGAGGAGCTGACCCGCGAGGATGCGCTGGCCTGGTATCGGCGCTACTATGCGCCCAATGATGCGGTGCTGGTGGTGGCGGGCGACGTGACGCCCGATCAGGTGAAGGAGCTGGCGGCGAAATATTACGGCCCGCTGGCGCCCTCGGCCGACATCCCGCCGCGCCTCCGCCCGCAGGAGCCGCCGCAACTCGCGGCCCGGCGCATGGTGTTTCGCGATGCCCGGATCGCCCAGCCCTATGTGATGCGCAGCTATCTGGCCCCCGAACGCAACCCGGGCGATCAGAAACAGGCCGCGGCGCTGACGATTCTGGCGGAGCTTCTGGGCGGCAACATGGCCACCTCGGTTCTGGGGCGCAAACTGGTCTTCGAGGCGGGCGATGCGATCCATGTCTCGGCGGGCTATGACGGCATGTCGATCGACCAGACCACCTTCACCTTGGCGGTGATGCCCGCCAAGGATGTCGATCTGCCCAGTGCGGAGGCCGCGCTGGACAAGGCTTTGGCCGATTTCTTCACTGACGGCATCGACCCGGCGCAGTTCGAACGCATCCGCACCCAGATCCGCGCCAGCCAGATCTATGAACAGGACGACACCGAGGCGCTGGCGCAGCGCTATGGCGAGGCCCTGGCCTCGGGCTTTTCCGTCGCCGATGTCGAGGCCTGGCCCGAGGTGCTGATGTCGGTCACCCCCGAGGACGTGATCGCCGCGGCGACGGCGCTGTTCGATCCGGCGCGCTCGGTGACGGTCTTTGCCGAAACCGCGGGCACCGCCGCCCCGGCATCCGCCGCCCCCGCCCCCGTCGCCCCTGCCCTGACCCCGGAGGCCACGCAATGATCCTTCGCGCTCCGTTCCGCATCCTGGCCGCCGTCGTTCTGGCCGTGCTGTCCGCCCTGCCCGCCGCGGCGATCGAGATCACCGAGGTCACCTCGCCCGGGGGGATCAAGGCCTGGCTGGTCGAGGCGCATGACATCCCCTTCACCGCGCTGGAAATCCGCTTTCGCGGCGGGGCGAGCCTGGATGAGCCGGGCAAGCGCGGCGCCACCAATCTGATGACGGCGACGCTGGAAGAGGGTTCGGCCGATCTCGACAGTCAGGGCTTTGCCGCGGCGCAGGAGGCGCTTGCCGCCAGTTTCAAATTCGACGTCGATGATGACACGCTGAGCATCTCTGCCCGGATGCTGACCGAAAACCGCGACAAGGCGGTGGATCTTTTGCGCGGCGCGCTGACCGACCCGCATTTCGATCAGGCCTCGGTCGACCGGGTGCGCGGGCAGGTGCTGTCGATCATCGCCTCGGAGACGCAGGACCCGCAGGCGCTTGCGGGCGAGGCCTTCCGCAAGCTGGCCTATGGCGATCATCCCTATGGCACCTCGCTGAACGGCACGCTGGACAGCGTGCAGGCCCTGACGCGCGAGGACATGTTCACCGCCAAGGCCCGGGTGATGGCGCGCGACCGGCTGGTGGTCTCGGCGGTGGGCGACATCACGGCGGCCGATCTGGGTCCGCTGCTCGACAGGCTGCTGGGCGATCTGCCCGCCACGGGGGCGCCGCTGCCGCCGCGCGCTGATCTGGCGCTGACCGGCGGTGTGACCGTCGTTCCCTTCGACACGCCGCAGGCGACGGTGATCTTTGGCGAACAGGGGCTGGCGATGTCGGACCCGGATTTCTTCCCCGCCTATGTCTTCAACGAGATCCTGGGCGCGGGCGGCTTTTCCTCTCGCCTGATGGAGGAGGTGCGCGAAAAGCGCGGCCTGACCTATGGGATCTACACCTATCTGGTGCCCAAGGATCTGGCCGAGACCTGGCAGGGCAGCTTCGCCTCGGCCAATGGCAAGGTGGCCGAAGCGATCGAGATCGTGAAGGCGGAATGGGCCAGGGCCGCAAGCGGCAAGGTCACGGACCGGGAACTGGCCGATGCCAAGACCTATCTGACCGGCGCCTATCCCTTGCGTTTCGATGGCAACGGCAACATCGCCGACATTCTGGCGGGGATGCAGCTGAACGGCCTGCCGGTCGATTACATCAACACCCGCAACGACAAGGTGACTGCGGTGACGAAAGACGACATCGCCCGGGTGGCGCAGCGGCTGATCAAGGCCGAGGGGCTGCGCTTTGTCGTCGTGGGCCAGCCCGAGGGGCTGAAGTAAGCCCCGAATCTGTTGGGCTCGGTTTCGGGCTGTGCTATCCCTTGTGGCATGAACGCACAGCCCCCCCAAATCGGCGCCTCCCGCCCGGTGATCCGCCAGCTTGACGACGCCGCCGCCAACCGCATCGCGGCGGGAGAGGTGGTCGAACGCCCCGCCTCGGCGGTCAAGGAGCTTGTCGAAAACGCGCTCGACGCCGGGGCGAGCCGCATCGAGATCGCCTATGCGGATGGCGGCAAGACGCTGATCCGGATCAGCGACGACGGCTGCGGCATGACCGCCGAGGACCTGCCGCTGGCGCTTTGCCGCCATGCCACCTCGAAGATCGACGGCTCGGATCTTCTGAACATCCACACTTTCGGCTTTCGCGGCGAGGCCCTGCCAAGCTTGGGCGCGGTCGGGCGGCTGACGATCACCTCGCGGGCCGAGGGGTTCGAGGCGGCGCAGATCACCGTTTCCGGCGGCAGGATCGGCGCGGTGAAACCGGCGGCGCTGAACCGCGGCACCGTGGTCGAGCTGCGCGATCTGTTCTTTGCCACCCCGGCGCGGCTGAAATTCCTGCGCACCGACCGGACCGAGGCGCAGGCGATCGCCGACACGGTCAAGCGCCTTGCCATGGCCGAGCCCTATGTCAGCTTCACCCTGCGCGAAATCGCGGGCAGCGAGACGCGGGAAATCTTTCGCGCCGATGCCGAACAGGGCGAGTTGTTCGGCGCGCTTTCGGGCCGTCTTGGCCGCATCCTTGGCCGGGCCTTTGCCGACAATGCGGTGCCTTTGGACGCGGACCGCGAGGGGATCCGGCTGACCGGCTATGCCGCCCTGCCCACCTATTCCCGCGGCGCCGCGGTCGAGCAGTTCCTCTTCGTCAACGGCCGCCCAGTGCGCGACAAGATGCTTTTGGGCGCGTTGCGGGCCGCCTATATCGATGTGCTCTCCCGTGATCGCCACCCGGCCGCGGTGCTGTTCCTGACCTGCGACCCCGAAAGCGTTGACGTCAACGTCCACCCCGCCAAGGCCGAAGTGCGCTTTCGCGAAGCGGGCGTGCCGCGGGGCCTGATCGTGACCGGCATCCGCCACGCGCTGGCGCAATCGGGGCATCGGTCCTCCTCCACCGTCGCCACCGCCACTCTGGGCGCGATGCAGCCCGAACCGGCGCAGCCGCGGATCTATCAGATGGAACGGCCCAGTTCCGGCGCCATCCGCAATGCCTTTGCCGCGCAGATGCCGCTGCAAAGCTTCGACGAGGCCCCGCAGCCCTTCACCGCGCCCTTTGCCCCCTCGGCCCGAGTCGAGCCCGCCCCACCCGGGACGGCCGAGCTGATCCACCGCCCCTTGGGCGCCGCGCGGGCGCAGCTGCATGAAAACTACATCATCGCCCAGACCGAACGCGGCATGGTGATCGTCGATCAGCACGCCGCGCATGAGCGGCTGGTCTATGAACGGCTGAAGGCGCAAAGCGCCGAAAAGGGCATCGCGGCGCAGGCGCTGCTGATCCCCGAGATCGTGGAGCTTTCCGCCGCCGAGGCTGCCCGGCTGCTTGATGTGGCCGAGGAGCTGCACCGGCTTGGCCTTGCCATCGAGCCCTTTGGCGGCAGCGCCATCGCCGTGCGCGAAACCCCGGCGATCCTGGGCGAAATCAACGCCGCGGCTTTGCTGCGCGACATTCTGGATGAGCTCGCCGATCAGGGCGACAGCCTGCGGCTGCAATCGAAGATCGACGCGGTTCTGTCGCGGATGTCGTGCCACGGCTCGATCCGCTCCGGCCGGCAGATGCGGGTCGAGGAGATGAACGCGCTGCTGCGCGAGATGGAGGCGACGCCGCTTTCCGGCCAGTGCAACCACGGCCGCCCGACCTATGTCGAGCTGAAGCTTTCCGACATCGAACGGCTGTTCGGCCGGACATGATCGAACTCGGCGCGCATCTGATCGACCTGCAGGACCCTCTGGTGCAGGCGGCGCTTGCTTCGGCGGCGGTTCTGCTGCTGCTGATCCTTTTGATGCTGCGGGCGTCCTTGCGCACGGCGAAGGCGCTGGACCCGCTGGCCGGGACCCTGTTGCAGCTGGCGCAACGGGTGCAGGCGCTGTCCGATGGCCAGCACCAGCTCGCAGGCGGGCTGCATCATGTCTCCGAAGCCCAGGCCGCCAGCCAAAGCCGGATGCTGCAACTGATGGAGGCGCGTCTGGCCGAGGTGAACCGGGCGATGACCGAGAGCCTGCACGGCTCGGCCACCCGCACCGCGCGCAGCCTTGGCGATCTGCAACAGCGTCTGGCCGCCATCGACAAGGCCCAGGCGAATATCGAGAAGCTTTCGGGCAATGTGCTGGGATTGCAGGACATTCTCTCGAACAAGCAGACCCGCGGCGCCTTTGGCGAGATCCAGCTGCATGACATCGTGCAAAAGGCGCTGCCGCGCGATTCCTATACGATGCAGGCGACGCTTTCGAACGGACGCCGCGCCGATTGCCTGATCCATCTGCCCCATCCCCCAGGGCCGATGGTGATCGACAGCAAATTCCCGCTGGAGGCTTACGAGGCCCTGCGCCGCGCCGAAAATCAAAGCCAGCTGATCGAGGCGCAACGGATGATGCGGATTTCCCTGCGCTCGCATATCCGCGCCATTGCGGATCGCTACATCATCGAGGGCGAGACCGCCGATGGCGCGCTGCTGTTCCTGCCGTCAGAGGCGGTCTATGCGGAACTGCACGCGAATTTCCCCGAACTGGTGCGCGAGGGTTTCGCCGCCAAGGTCTGGATCGTCTCGCCCACCACCTGCATGGCGACGCTGCACACGATGCGCGCCGTGCTGAAAGACGCGCGGATGCGGGCGCAGGCGGGGGCGATCCGGCGCGAACTCGCCGCGCTGCATGCCGATGTCGGGCGGCTGGGCGAGCGGGTGGCGAACCTTGATCGCCATTTCGGCATGGCCGCGCGCGACATCGAGGAGATCCGGACCTCCGCCGAAAAGGCGGGCAAGCGGGCGCATCGGCTCGACAATTTCGACTTCGAGGAGCTGGCCCCGGAACCGCCCTTGCGGCTTCCCGTCGAAAGCTGAGATGGCGCTTGCGTCGCGGCCCGTCCGGGACGAGAGTGGGATCACAGGAGGACGTGTCATGCTGCCGATCAGCCCGTCGAAAATCGCCCATGTGATCATCCGCGCCCGGAAATTCGACGCCGAAGTGCCCGGATCCGGTCAGGGGCGCGAGCTGCGCGCCTTCATCGCGGCCTTGAACGAGGATGAACAGGCGGCGCTGACCGCGCTGATGTGGATCGGCCGCGAGACCTTCCAGGCCGCGGAATTCGACGAGGCCTTCGAGACCGCCAAGGCCGAGGCGACCGCGCCGACCGAGGATTACCTTCTCGGCATCCCGATGCTGGCCGATTACCTGGAAGACGGTCTGAATGCGATGGGGATCAGCCTGGAAGAAGCCGAGGACGGCATCAATCCGACGGTGTAGGGGGGGCGCTGCCCCCCGTCCGCAAGCGGACTCCCCCCGGGATATTTTCACCAAGGTGAAAGCAGATCCCGGGGTGCCCTTTCACCTTGGTGCAAATATCCCACGGGGGCGCGGGGGTGTGAAACCCCCGCTCCTGCGCGGTATCAGGCGACCAGACGGTAGCCGCCCGATTCCGTGATCAGAAGCCGCGCATTCGACGGATCGGGCTCGATCTTCTGGCGCAGCCGGTAGATATGGGTTTCCAGCGTATGCGTGGTCACCCCCGCGTTGTAGCCCCAGACCTCGTGCAAGAGCACATCGCGCGCCACCACCCCGTCCTGCGCCCGATAGAGGAACTTCAGGATGTTGGTTTCCTTTTCGGTCAGCCGGATCTTGCGGTCCTTGGCGTCGATCAGCATCTTCATCGCCGGTTTGAACGTATACGGGCCGAGCTGGAACACCGCATCTTCCGATTGTTCATGCGTGCGCAGCTGGGCGCGGATGCGGGCCAGCAGCACCGGGAACTTGAAGGGCTTGGTGATGTAATCATTCGCGCCGCTGTCCAGCCCAAGGATCGTGTCGGCATCGGTGTCATGGCCGGTCAGCATCATGATCGGGCATTTCACCCCCTGCTTGCGCAGCTTCTTGCACAGCTCCCGGCCATCGGTGTCGGGCAGGCCGACATCGAGCATCACCAGATCGTAAAGCGCGCCCTTGGCCTTTTCGACCCCTTCGGCGCCCGAACCCGCCTCGAACACGTCGAATTCCTCGGTCGCGATCAGCTGCTCGGCCAGCGCCTCGCGCAGGTCGCTGTCATCATCCACCAGAAGAATTTTCTTCAGCCCGGCCATCTTTGCCTCCCGGTCTCGTTGCGGTTCGTGTCAAGCTGGACCCTCATCACGACTGCGGCAAGGGAGGTGAAATCTTTCTCACGCAAGGGTGACGCAGAGCGGGGAAGTGTTTCAATCTGTTTCAACCGCCGCTATCTTCCGGCCATGGAAACGCCTGTCTTTCTCGGCCCGAGCCCCCTTGAACTGATCAACCGCGCCCGCGCCGATCTGCGGCTCGGGCTTCCCGTCGTGCTCTCGGGGCAGATGCTGGCCGTCGCGGTCGAGACGCTTTCGCCCGAACGGCTGGAGGCGCTGCGCCGTCTGGGGCCGCTGACGCTCGCGCTGACCGCCTGGCGGGCCGAGACGCTGAAGGCCCGGGTTTATGATGACGATCTTGCCCGGATCGCCGTTCCCGAAGAGGCCGATCTGGCCTGGCTGCGGGCGCTGGCCGATCCGGCCGATGACCTGCGCGTGCCGATGAAAGGCCCGCTGACCAGCCTGCGCGACGGCGATGCCACCCTTGCGCGGGCCGCGATTGGCCTGTGCAAGACGGCGCAGCTTCTGCCCGCCGCGCTGCTCGCCCCGCTGCCCACCCCCGCGCCCGAAGGGTTGACGGCGCTGGCGGCCCCGCAGGTGCTGCAGCTGCTGTCCTCCGAAGCCGCCTTTGCCCCCGTCGCCGCCGCGCGGGTGCCGATGCGGGCGGCCGAGCGCGGGCGGCTGCACATCTTCCGCCCCGATGATGGCGGCCCCGAACATTACGCGATCGAGATCGGTTCCCCCGACCGGGCGCAGCCGGTGCTGGCGCGGCTGCATTCGGCCTGTTTCACCGGCGACGTGATGGGCTCGCTGAAATGCGACTGCGGCCCGCAGCTCGATGCCGCGCTGCATCAGATGGGGGCCGAGGGGGCGGGCGTGCTGCTTTACCTCAATCAGGAGGGCCGCGGCATCGGGCTGGCGAACAAGATGCGCGCCTATTCGCTGCAGGATCAGGGCTTTGACACGGTCGAGGCGAACCACCGGCTGGGCTTCGAGGATGACGAACGCGATTTTCGCATCGGTGCGGCGCTGCTGAAGAAGCTCGGCTTCAGCTCGGTGCGGCTTTTGACCAACAACCCGGCCAAGGTGCGGATGCTGGAAACCCACGGCATTGCGGTGCGCGAACGGGTGCCGCTCAAGGTCGGCAAAAGCCGCCACAACGAAGCCTATCTTGCCACCAAGGCGGCGAAATCGGGGCATCTGCTGTGATCCGTCTGACCGCCACCGGGCTTCTGTTCCACGGCCGCCGCCATCCGGTGCAGATCGGCCGCGGCGGGCTCTCCGCCACCAAACGCGAAGGCGACGGCGCCACCCCGGTGGGCCGGTTGCGCATCGTCGGCCTGCTGTACCGCGCCGACCGCCTGCCCCGCCCCGCCCCTTGGGCGAAGCCGATCGGCCCGCAGGATCTGTGGTGCGACGATCCCGGCCACCCCGCCTACAACCAGCCCGTCCGCGCGCCGTTCAAGGCCAGCCACGAACGCATGGCCCGCCGCGATCCGCTTTACGACATCGTGCTGATCACCGATTGGAACTATCCGAAAGCCACCCCCGGCAAGGGCTCGGCGATCTTCCTGCATCAGCGCCGTCGCCTGGGCTACCCCACGGCAGGCTGCCTTGCGCTTGGCCGTGCCGACCTGATCAAACTCGCGCGCCGCCTGAAACCCGGCACCGAGCTGTTGATCCCGCCGCTTTCCTGCTTTTATCTTGCGAAAAATATCCCGGGGTCCGGGGCAGCGCCCCGGTCCGCCGACAAGGCCTAGGCGCGCGCCCCATAATCGCGCGCGCCAAAAATGGCCGAGCCCACCCGCACATGCGTGGCCCCGGCGGCAATCGCCGCCTCGAAATCCGAACTCATCCCCATCGAAAGCCCGGTCAGCCCGTTCCGCGCCGCCATCCCGGCGAGCATGGCGAAATGCGGGGCCGGGTCTTCGGCTTCCGGCGGAATGCACATCAGCCCGACCACCGGCAGATCCAGCCGCCGCGCCTCGGCCACGAAAGCATCCAAAGCCTCGGGCAGCACGCCCGCCTTTTGCGGCTCGGACCCGGTGTTGACCTGCACGAAAAGATCCGGGCTTGCCCCCCGCGCCTGCGCCAAAGACGCCAGCTTCACCGCCAGCGAGGGCCGGTCAAGCGTGTGGATCGCCTCGAACAGCTCCACCGCCTGTTTCGCCTTGTTCGTCTGCAACGGCCCGATCATGTGCACGGCCACGCCCGGGAACTCTGCCCGCCAGTCGGGCCATTTGCCCGCCGCTTCCTGCACGTAATTCTCGCCGAACAGCCGTTGCCCCTGATCGAGCACCGCCAGCACCCGCTCGGGCGGCTGCACCTTCGACACGGCGATCAGCCGCACCGCCCCCTCGGCCCGGCCCGCGGCCCGGGTCGCCTTCGCAATCCGGGTCTGAATCTCCTGCAATCCCATGGCGATCTCCTTTGCGGCGCAATCGAGCACAAGGTGGCAAAAAAGAAAAGAAGCGGGCCAAGGCCCGCTCTTTCCCAATCAGGTTCCGAGAGATCAGAACTTGAATTTCACACCCATGTTGGCGACCGGATCCGAACCGTCCACGTCGTCGTCTTGGATGCCGGCCGCGAGGATCGCGCCGCCGCCCAGGTCGTAGTCGGCGCCGAGGCCGTACCAGGTCACGCTGTCAACACCAGCCGCGACGAAGTCGACTTTTTGCACGTAGCCTTTGACGGTGGTCGCGCCGAAGGCCGAGGCAACGCTCAGGCCGATCGCGTCGTCAACCGGGTTTTCGTCGCCGCCGATGGCGTAGTAGCCTTTGACGTCGGTGTTGCCGAATTTCGCCATGCCGGCGAGTTCGGTTTGGCTCATGTCGAGACCAGCGCCATCACGGTCGAGGATCTCGTGGCCGAGGCCGACGGTGTAGTTGCCGAAGGTGTAGGCAGCGGCGACCGAGTACGATTGGGTGTCGGCTTCGAAGGTGCCGGCAGCGAGCGAACCGTAGCCATGGCCGTCCGTCATCGCCGCGGCGACCGAGAACGCACCGGCGCTGTAGGTGTACATCAGGCCCGAGGTGGTTTCGTTGTCGAGCGTCAGGTACGGGATGGCGTTGGTGCCCAGGCCAGCGAAGGTGATACCCGCGGTCCCTTGGTCATCGCCGAGGTAGCCGACGTCGGCCAGGTCGCCGAAGAGTTCTTCCGAGGCCGAAGCAATGTCACCCATGGTGATCTTGCCGAAAGCGCCCGACAGGAAGACGGTGCCACGGTTGCCGTTGCGCGGATCTTCAGCGTTGCGGATGTCCGAGGTGCGGAACTTCGCGCCGAACTCGAGGCCCGAGTCGGTGGTGCCCGAGAGGGTGAACTGAACGCGAGCGCGGCTCGAGAAGTTCCAGTCTTCGCTGTCGTACACAGCACCCATGCGGGCGTCGCCCGAGAGTTTCACTTCGGCGGCGGCGGCGCCAGCGACCATGACGAGCGCGGTCGACGCGATGAGAAGCTTTTTCATTTTTCCCTCATTTTGCTAAGGTAAGCCCCAACTCAGGGGGAATCCGAGGTGGGTATGAAGGCTTTTTCTCTCGCCACGCCTCATATTGCAACGAAAACGGGACCGAAGCGGCCAAAGCGAAACCGCGTGGTGCAGCTTTGCCACAGTCCCCCGCTGGGGACCGGCGGGAGGTTGCGCCCCGCCGCGGGCGGTCCCGCGGGGGGAAAAATCTTGTCGCCCCCCCGGCCATCGGCTAGAGACAGGAAAAGCCAATGGGTTCAGCCTGCGGGGGCAGTCGATCGTATGAAGAAAGCAACCTCTTTGCGCACCGGTCTGGTGATGACGGTCGCGCTTGGTCTGGCAGGCTGCGGCACCTCCAGCGGCAAACTGTTCAACTGGGGCGGCCCGGCCCGGCCCGCGCCGCAAAAGCAGGAAACCGCCATCGACAAGTTCAAGGCCGAGCCCAAGCAATCCTCGGTCTGGGATCTGTTTTCGAACAATGCCGACCCGAATGTCTCGATCGGGGTCAACAAGTATCTCTGGATGGCCTCGCTTGAAGTGCTCGACTTCCTGCCGATCCAGTCGGTCGATCCGTTCTCGGGGCTGATCATGACCGGCTACGGCACGCCGCCCGGCGGCGGCAAGGCCTATCGCGCGACGATCCATGTCACCGATCCGGCGCTGGATGCGCGCTCGCTCAAGGTGTCGCTGGAAAGCCGCGGCGGCACGGTGGCGCCCGAAACCGTCCGCGCGGTCGAGGATGCGATCCTGACCCGGGCCCGGCAGCTGCGGATTCGCGACTCGGGCCTCTGAGCCTTTCGACAAGGGCCCTCTCCCCGCCCGGGCCGTCCCGCGGCGGGGATATTTTGTCACTTGTCCGTGCTGATCACTGGACCTTCCGGCCCCGCGCGGTGTAGCAAACCCGCGACCGATGACGAACGAGGGGCCAGATGTCGCGTTACGAACCGAGCCAGAGCGAACAGAAATGGCAAGCCGCCTGGGAGGCGGCAGGCGTGTTCACCGCGCGGCGGGATCCCGCAAGGCCGAAATATTACGTGCTCGAGATGTTCCCCTATCCCTCGGGGCGCATCCACATGGGCCATGTGCGCAACTACACCATGGGCGACGTGGTGGCGCGGTATAAAATGTCCTGCGGTTTCAGCGTCTTGCACCCGATGGGCTGGGATGCTTTCGGGATGCCCGCGGAAAATGCCGCGATCGAACGGGGTGGCCATCCGAAGGACTGGACCTATTCGAACATCGCCGACATGCGCGCGCAGATGAAGCCCTTGGGCCTGTCGATCGACTGGAGCCGCGAATTTGCCACCTGCGACCCGGAATATTACGGCCAGCAGCAGGCGATGTTCCTCGACATGCTCGAAGCCGGTCTGGTCTATCGCAAGAATGCGGTGGTGAACTGGGACCCGGTCGACATGACGGTTCTGGCGAACGAACAGGTCGAAGACGGGCGCGGCTGGCGCTCGGGCGCGCTCGTCGAGCGCAAGGAACTGACGCAGTGGTTCTTCAAGATTTCCGATTACGCGGGCGAATTGCTGGCGGCGCTCGATGGGTTGAAGGACTGGCCGGAAAAGGTGCGGCTGATGCAGGCGAACTGGATCGGCCAGTCGCGCGGGCTGCAATTCAGCTTCGACACCGTCGACGCGCCCGAGGGTTTCGGCAAGATCGAGGTTTACACGACCCGGCCGGACACGCTGATGGGGGCGTCTTTCGTCGGCATCTCGCCCGATCATCCGCTGGCCAAGGTGCTGGAAGCGGCGAACCCGGAAATGGCCGAGTTCATCGCCCAATGCCGCAAGGGCGGCACCACCGAGGAAGCGATCGAGACGGCGGAAAAGATCGGCCTGGACACCGGCATCCGTGTCAAGCATCCGCTTGATCCCAATTGGGAATTGCCGGTCTGGATCGCGAATTTCATCTTGATGGATTACGGCACCGGCGCGATTTTCGGCTGCCCGGCGCATGATGCGCGCGACTTCGAATTCGCCACGAAATACGCCCTGCCGATCAACCCGGTCTTCGTTGCGGAAGGCGCCGAGGAAGCCGCCTTGACCGAGGCCTTCGTGCCGATGAAATCGGAACCCGTCCGCTACATCCGCGGCTTTGCCGGGGCCGAAGTGCAGACCGGCGAAGACGGCGTGGCCAGTGCCATCACCGTGGCGGAAACGCAGGGCTGGGGCACCGGCGTCACGAAATACCGCCTGCGCGACTGGGGCCTGTCGCGGCAACGCTACTGGGGCTGCCCGATTCCCGTCGTGCATTGCGCCAGCTGCGGTGTCGTGCCCGAGAAGAAAGAGAACCTGCCGATCCGGCTGCCCGATGATGTCACCTTCGACAAGCCGGGCAACCCGCTTGACCGGCATCCGACCTGGCGCGACTGCAGCTGCCCGAAATGCGGGGCACCGGCGCGGCGGGAAACCGACACGATGGACACCTTCGTCGATTCGTCCTGGTATTACGCCCGTTTCACCGCGCCGCATGCGACGACCCCGACCGTGGCCGAGGATGCCGATTACTGGATGAACGTCGATCAATATATCGGCGGCATCGAACATGCGATTCTGCACCTGCTCTATTCGCGCTTCTTCGCCCGGGCGATGGCGAAGACCGGGCACCTGCCCGCGAAGGCGATCGAGCCCTTCGACGCGCTTTTCACCCAAGGCATGGTGACGCACGAGATCTACAAGACCACCGACGCCAATGGCCGTCCGGTCTGGCACCTGCCCGAAGAGGTGGACCTTGAGACCGGCACGCTGAAGGCGACGGGCGAAAAGGTCGAGATCATCCCCTCGGCCAAGATGTCGAAATCGAAAAAGAACGTCGTCGATCCGATGAACATCATCGCGCAATTCGGCGCCGATACCGCGCGCTGGTTCGTGATGTCGGACAGCCCGCCCGAGCGGGACGTGGAATGGACCGCCTCGGGGGCCGAGGCCGCCTGCAAGCATCTCACCCGGGTCTGGAACCTGTGCGACCGCATCGCGTCGCTGCCCGATGACCTGCCGCCGCGCGAGGATGAGGCGCTCTTGCGCGCCATGCACCGGGCGATTGCCGATGTCACCTTCTCGATCGAGAATTTCGCCTTCAACAAGGCGATTGCGAAGCTTTACGAATTCACCAACACGCTGGCGAAATCTGATGCCTCGAAACCCGTCCGGCAACAGGCGATGCGCACGCTTGCCCAGCTGATGGCGCCGATGGTGCCGCATCTGGCCGAGGATGTCTGGGCGCATCAGGGCGGCGAAGGTCTGGTGGTGCGCGCGCCCTGGCCCAAGGCCGATCCGGCGATGCTGGTCGAAGATACGGTCACGCTGCCCATCCAGATCAACGGCAAGCGCCGCTCCGAGGTCACCGTGCCGAAGGACATGCCCGTTTCCGAGGTTGAAAAGCTCGTGCTGGCGGACGAGACTGTGATCAAGGTTCTGGCCGGTGGCCAGCCGAAAAAGCTCATCGTCGTGCCGGGGCGCATCGTCAATGTGGTCATCTGACCGTCGGTCCTTTTTGGCTCTGATCGGCGCCGCAACGCTTTCGGCTTGCGGCTTCACCCCGGCTTATGGGCCAAAGGGCGGCGCGGCCGGGCTTTTGGGCCGCGTCGAAACCGACATGCCGCAGACGCCCGACGATTTCGCGCTGGTGCGGCGGCTGTCGGAACGGCTCGGCCCGGTCGAGAAGGCCCGGTATCGGCTGTCCTACACCGTGACCACCGATGTTCTGGGCCAGGCGATCACCCCCGAAGGCGCCACCACGCGCTATTCGCTGACCGGGCAGGTCGAGTATCGGCTGCAGGACAGCCGCTCGGAAGCCGTGCTGCTGGCGGGCAAGGTGAGCAGCTTTACTTCCTGGTCGGCCTCGGGCTCGGTCGTCGCGACCTCCTCGGCCGAGGATGACGCGCATCGCCGCCTGATGCGGATGCTGGCCGATCAGATCGTCACCCGTCTGCTGGCGCAGGCGAGCACGCTGCCGAAATGAAACTCGCCGGCATCGCCGCGACGCGCTATTTCGGCAAGCCCGATCCGGCGCGGCTGGGGCTTCTGATCTATGGCGCCGATGCGATGCGGGTGGCCCTGCGGCGGCAAGAGGTGATCGCGGCGCTGATCGGCCCCGAGGGCGAGGCCGAGATGCGGCTCACGCGGCTTTCGGGCGCCGATCTGCGCAAGGATGCCTCGCAGGTGATCGACGGCATCAAGGAGATCGGCTTTTTCCCCGGCCCCCGGGTTGTCTTCGTCGAGGAGGCGACCGACACCACCGCCCCGGCCTTTGACGCGGCGGTCAAGGCCTGGACCCATGGCGATGCGCAGATCATCGTCACGGCGGGCGCGCTGACCGCGAAATCGGCGCTGCGCAAGATTTTCGAAAACCACCCCAATGCCTATGCGATCGGGATTTACGACGACCCGCCCAGCCGCGAGGAGATCGAGGAGATCCTGAAAAAGGCCGGTCTGCGGGCGATCCCGAACGAGACGATGACCGATGTTCTGGCGCTCTCGAAGGCGCTCGACCCGGGCGATTTCCGCCAGACGATCGAAAAGATCGCGCTTTACAAACATGGGGATATGAGCCCGCTGACCCCGGCCGAGGTGGCGCTTTCGGCGCCCAGCACGGTCGAGGCAGAGATCGACGAGGTGCTGGAGCTGGTGGCCGACGGCCGCCCCTTGGACCTGGCGCGGATGATGCGCCGGATCGAGGGGCAAGGGGTGCAGCCGGTGACGCTCGCCATCATGGCGACGCGGCATTTTCGGACCCTGCACATGGCGGCGTCCGATCCCGGCGGGGTGGGCGCGGGGATTGGCAAGCTGCGCCCGCCGGTCTTTGGCCCGCGCCGCGACGTGTTGCAGCGGCAGGCCAGCCGCTGGGGGATGATGCGGCTGGAAGAGGCGCTGAAGGTGCTGATCGAGGCCGATCTGACGCTGCGCTCGGCGTCGAAAGCACCGCAGATGGCGGTGATCGAACGGGCGCTGATGCGGCTGGCTTCCTTGGCGGCGAAGCTGTGACGGCGCTGGTGATCGGCGGCGGTCCGGCGGGGATGATGGCCGCCGAGGAACTGGCCCGCGCCGGGGTCCGGGTGCTGCTGACCGAGGCGAAGCCGACCTTGGCGCGGAAATTCCTGATGGCGGGGAAATCCGGGCTGAACCTGACCCGCGACGAACCGCTTGCGCAATTTCTGGACGCCTATTCGCCCGCCTGGATCCGCCCGCATGTGGCCGGTTTCGGCCCTGATGCGGTCAAGGATTTTGCCCGCGGTCTTGGCGTCGATCTCTTCACCGGCTCGACGGGCCGCGTGTTTCCCGTAGAGATGAAAGCCTCGCCGATGCTGCGGCTTTGGGCGCGGCGGCTGGCCGATCTGGGGGTGGAGGTCCGCACCCGCTGGCGCTGGACCGGCTTCGCGGGCGAGGCTTTCGCCTTCGAGACGCCCGAGGGGGCGCAAGTGCTGACGCCCGCCGTCACCGTTCTGGCGCTGGGCGGCGCCAGCTGGCCGCGGCTGGGTTCCGATGCCGCCTGGGTGCCGTGGCTTGCGGACAAAGGCGTGCCCCTCGCCCCGTTCAAGCCCGCGAACATGGGGCTGGTCGTCGACTGGTCGCCCCATATGGCGCCGCATCTGGGCCAGCCGGTCAAGGGCGCGGCGCTGCTGACACCGGGGCAGATCAGCCGGGGCGAATTCGTGCTGTCCGCCCGGGGGCTGGAAGGCGGCGGCATCTATGCCGTGGCCGCTTCGGTGCGCGACGGCGCGCCGCTGGCGCTCGACCTTGCGCCCGATCTGCGGGTGGACGACATCGCGCATCGACTTGCCCGCACGCCCGCCCGCGACAGCCTGCCCAACCGGCTGCGCAAGGCGCTGCGGCTCGATCCGGTGAAGCTCGCGCTTTTGCAGGAATGGGGGCGGCCGCTGCCCACCGATCCGCTGGCGCTGGCCCGCAAGCTGAAAGCGCTCCCCGTGCGCCACCTTGGCCCCCGTCCGCTCTCCGAGGCGATTTCCTCGGCGGGCGGCATTGCCGAAACCGGCCTGACCGAAAGCCTTGAACTGAAAGCCCTGCCCGGGGTCTTTGCCGCGGGCGAGATGCTGGATTGGGAGGCGCCGACGGGCGGCTATCTGCTGACCGGCTGTCTGGCGACGGGCCGCGTCGCCGGGCAGGCGGCGGCGCGATTGTTCGGGGCACAATCGACAGATTGACGCAGCCCCCCCCCGCATGGCGAACTGGCCGCCTTGCGAGGGAGACCAAATGACCCAGACCCGCCTGATCACCCCCGTCCTTGTGGGCGGCGCCATCATCTTGATGCTTGGCTTCGCCATCCGCGCCTCGTTCGGCGTGTTCCAGATCCCGATCGCCACTGAATTCGGCTGGCCGCGGGCGGAATTTTCGCTGGCCATCGCGATTCAGAACCTGGCCTGGGGGATCGGGCAACCGATCTTCGGCGCGATTGCCGAGAAATTCGGCGACCGCAAGGCGATCGTTCTGGGTGCGCTCATGTATGCGCTGGGGCTGGTGCTTTCCGCCTTTGCCACCCAGCCCTGGCAGCATGACCTGCTGGAAATCTTCGTCGGCTTCGGCATCGCGGGCACCGGCTTTGGCGTGATTCTGGCCGTCGTCGGCCGCGCGGCGTCGGATGAAAACCGCTCGCTGACCCTTGGCATCGCCACCGCCGCGGGCTCGGCAGGCCAAGTCTTCGGCGCGCCGGTGGCCGAGGCGCTGCTGAGCCAATTCCCCTGGCAGACCGTTTTCGTGATCTTTGCCGTCACCATCCTGCTGGCGCTTCTGGCCCTGCCGCTTCTGCGCAGCCCCGCCCGCACGGCCCATCACGGTCAAACCGAACCGATGGGCACGGTCTTGAAACGCGCGTTGAAGGACCCGTCCTTCACCCTGATCTTTCTGGGCTTCTTTTCCTGCGGCTATCAGCTGGCCTTCATCACCGCCCACTTCCCGGCGATGGTGACCGAGATGTGCGGCGCCGTTCCCCCCGGCTCGCTGCTCGCCGCGGTGGGGATCGAAAGCCTCTCGACCTTGGGCGCCGTGGCGATCTCGCTGATCGGTCTGGCCAATATCGCGGGCACGATCTTTGCCGGCTGGGCCGGGCGGCACTATTCGAAGAAATATGCGCTCGCCATCATCTACCTGTTGCGCACCATCGCCGCCGCCGCCTTCATCCTGGCGCCGATGACGCCTGCGACGGTTCTGGTCTTCTCGCTGGTGATGGGGGCGCTTTGGCTGGCGACGGTGCCGCTGACCTCGGGGCTGATCGCCGATCTTTACGGGCTGCGCTACATGGGCACGCTTTATGGCGTCGTGTTCTTTTCCCACCAGCTCGGCGCGTTCCTCGGCGTCTGGCTGGGCGGGCGGCTTTATGACATCGCGGGCGATTACACGCTGGTCTGGTGGGTCGGCGTCGGCATGGGGGCGTTTTCGGCCCTTGTCCATCTGCCGGTGAAGGACCGCGCGCTTCAGGCGCAACCGGCCTGAAGCCCCCGGATCAAAGCATCGCCTCAAGTCCCGCGCGGTAATCGGGGTAGCGCAGCGTTACCCCCAGTTCCGTCTTGATCCGGTCATTCCGCACCCGCTTGTTTTCGGCGTAAAAACTCGCCGCCATCGGGGTCATGCTGGCCGGGTCAAAGGGCACTTCGGGCGGGCGGGGCAGGCCGAGCAGCTCCGCCGCATAGGCCAGCACATCCTCGGGCGGGGACGGCGCGTCATCGCAGACGTTGTAGACCCGCCCGGGGTTTGGCCGCGCGATCGAGGCCGCCAGAACCTGCGCGATATCCTCGACATGGATGCGGGAAAACACCTGCCCGGGCTTGATCACAAGCCGCGCGGTGCCATCGCGGACCTTTTCGAACGGGCCGCGGCCGGGGCCGTAAATCCCCGCCAGCCGGAACACATGCAGCGGCAGGCCCAAAGCCTGCCAAGCCGCCTCGGCCGCCACACGCTGCAGGCCGCGCGTCGTGCTGGGGGTCAGCGGCGTGTCCTCATCCACCCAGCCGCCGCCATGATCGCCATAGACGCCGACGGTGGACAGATAGCCCACCCATTCCAGATGCCGCGATGCAGCAATCGCGTTTCGCTGCGCAGCAAGAACCGGGTCCCCGGCGCCATCCGGGGCCACCGAGGTGAGCAGATGCGTCGCTTCCGCAAGGGGCAACTCCCCCCCGGTCCAGACCAGCGGCTCCACCCCTTCGGCGCGCAGCATCTCGGCTTTCGCCGCGCTGCGCGTCGTCGCGATGATCCGCCAGCCCTCGGGCAAAAGCAACCGCGCCAGCGCCCGCGCCGAATATCCGTGACCGATCGAGAGCAGCGTTTTCATGGGTTTCTCCTTCGGCTCGCAACCTAGTCATCACGTCGTCACTTGCGAAGGGCAAAAAGCTCTGGCACCTTTGGTCATGGAACATATGACATCTCTCAAAACCTGGCCCGAGGCCGCGCCGCGTCTGATTGCCGTCGCCGCGGGCCGTTCGCCTGCCGATTGCGTGATCCGGCAGGGCAAATGGGTCAACGTCCAAAGCCGCGAAGTGCTGGACGGCTACGACATCGCGATTGCCGAGGGGCGTTTCGCCGCCATCGCCCCCGATCTTTCCGCCGCCATCGGGCCGGAAACCACCGTGATCGAGGCGCAGGGCCGCTACATGATCCCGGGTCTGGTCGATGGTCACATGCATGTCGAAAGCGGCATGCTGACGCCCGCGGAATTCGCTGCCGCCGTGATCCCGCATGGCACGACGACGATGTTCACCGACCCGCATGAAATCGCCAATGTGCTGGGTCTGGCGGGCGTGCGGATGATGCATGACGAGGCGATGGCTCAACCCGTCAACATCTTCACCCAGATGCCGTCCTGCGCGCCCTCGGCCCCCGGTCTGGAAACCACGGGCTATGAGATCACCCCCGAGGATGTGGCCAAGGCGATGTCCTGGCCCGGGATCGTGGGCCTGGGCGAGATGATGAACTTTCCGGGTGTCATCGGCGCCGATGCCAAGATGCTGGCCGAGATCGCCGCGACGCAGCGGGCGGGCAAGACGGTCGGCGGGCATTATGCCAGCCCCGATCTGGGGGCGCCCTTCCGCGCCTATGCCGCGGGCGGTCCGGCCGATGACCACGAGGGCACCTGCGAGGAAGACGCCGTGGCCCGGGTGCGGCAGGGGATGCGGGCGATGCTGCGGCTGGGCTCGGCCTGGTATGACATCGAAAGCCAGATCACCGCGGTGACGAAGCGCGGCCTCGATCCGCGCAACTTCATTCTGTGCACCGACGATTGCCATTCCGGCACGCTGGTCCACGAAGGCCACATGAACCGCGCTTACCGCCATGCCGTCGCCTGCGGCTGCGATCCCCTGATCGCGCTGCAGATGTGCACGGTGAACACGGCGAGCCATTTCGGGCTGGAACGGGAGTTGGGCTCGATTGCGCCGGGTCGGCGGGCGGATGTGATCCTGACCTCGGATCTGGTCACCCTGCCGGTCGAGGTGGTGATCGCCCGGGGGCAGGTGGTGGCGGAAAACGGCACGCTCAAGGTTGCCTGCCCGCATTACGACTGGCCCGAAAGTGCGCGCAGGACCGTGCATCTGGGCAAGACCCTCAAGCCTGCGGATTTCGCCATTCCCGCGCCCGAGGGGGCGAATACGGTGACGGCAAGGGTGATCGGCGTCGTCGAAAATCAGGCGCCGACCAAGGCGTTGACCGCAGAGCTGGCGGTGGTGGACGGGCTGGCGCAGCCCGATGAAACCAAGGACGTGGCGCAGATCGCGCTGGTCGAACGGCACCGGGGCACCGGCAAGGTGGTGAACGGCTTCGTCTCGGGCTTTGGCTACAAGGGCTCGATGGCGATCGGCTCGACCGTCGCGCATGACAGCCACCACATGATCGTGGTGGGCACCGACCGCGACGCGATGGCCGCCGTCGCGAACCGTCTCGGGCAGATGGGCGGCGGCATCAGCGTCTGGAAGGACGGGGCCGAGCTGGCCGCCGTGCCCCTGCCCATCGCGGGGCTGATGTCCGACGACCCCGCCGCCGAGGTCGCCGCGCGGGCCGAAGCGATGGTCAAGGCGATGGCCGATTGCGGCTGCAGCCTCAACAACGCCTATATGCAGCATTCGCTTTTGGCGCTGGTGGTGATCCCGGAAATCCGCATCTCTGACCTTGGCCTTGTCGATGTGACGAAATTCCAACTGACCGAGCTTTTCGCATGAATGATCCCGTGACGATCCTGACCCCGCCGCCGTCCGCGCATGACACATTCACCGATCCGGCCGCCGCCGTGGCCCGGCTGGAACAGCTTTACGCCGAGGCGACCGGATTTCTGTTGCAGAAGTTCAACGAGGTTCTGGCCAATGGCCGCGCCGATACCCGCTTTCGCGCCTTTTACCCCGAGGTGCGGATCACCGTCACCTCGCATCTGAAGGCCGACAGCCGGCTGAGCTTCGGCCATGTGTCGTCCCCCGGGACCAAGGTCGCGACGATCACCCGCCCCGATCTGTTCCGCAATTACCTGACGCAGCAGATCGGGCTTTTGATGCGCAACCATGGGGTGCCGGTGCAGATCGGCCCCTCGGACACGCCGATCCCGGTGCATTTCGCCGTGGCCGGTCAGCCCGAGGTGACGATCCCGCAGGAAGGCGCGCTGACGATTTCGCTGCGCGATGTCTTTGACGTGCCGTCGCTCGAAAGCATGAACGACGATATCGTGAACGGCACGGCGAAGCCGAACCCGGATGGATCGGGGCATCTGGCGCCCTTTACCGCGCAACGGGTCGATTACTCGCTTGCCCGGCTCTCGCATTACACCGCGACGGCGCCCGAGCATTTCCAGAACCATGTGCTCTTCACCAACTACCAGTTCTACGTCGACGAATTCGAGAAAGTCGCGCGGCAGATGCTGGCCGATCCGGCGCAGGGTTACAGCAGTTTCGTCGCGCCCGGGAATGTGGAAATCACCACCGCCGAGGGCGTGATCCCGCCCTTGGCGAAGCTGCCGCAGATGCCGACCTATCACCTCAAGCGGCCGGACGGGAACGGCATTACCTTGGTCAATATCGGCGTCGGGCCCTCGAACGCCAAGACCGCGACCGATCATATCGCGGTGCTGCGCCCGCATGCCTGGCTGATGGTCGGCCATTGTGCAGGGCTGCGCAACTCGCAATCCCTGGGCGATTTCGTTCTGGCCCATGCCTACCTGCGCGAAGACCATGTGCTCGATGACGATCTGCCGGTCTGGGTGCCGATCCCGGCGCTCGCCGAGGTGCAGGTGGCGTTGCAGGAAGCCGTGGCCGAGATCACCCGGCTGGAGGGCTACGAGCTGAAACGGATCATGCGCACGGGCACGGTGGCGACGATCGACAACCGCAACTGGGAGCTGCGCGACCAGTCCGGCCCGGTGCAACGGCTCAATCAAAGCCGGGCCGTGGCGCTCGACATGGAAAGCGCCACCATCGCCGCGAACGGGTTCCGCTTCCGCGTTCCCTATGGCACGCTGCTCTGTGTTTCGGACAAGCCGCTGCACGGAGAATTGAAACTTCCGGGCATGGCGACCGAGTTTTACCGCACCCAGGTGGCCAGCCATCTGCTGATCGGCGTGCGCGCGATGGAGAAGCTGCGGGCCATGCCGCTGGAGCGAATCCACAGCCGGAAACTGCGGTCTTTCGACGAAACAGCCTTCCTTTGATGCGCTGCCTTGACGCCGGGAAAATCGGCAAAACATGCCCGAAAAGGCTTGCCATGCTGGAAAAAACCGTGTGTTAGAGGGCGCATCAAACCGTGCAGACGGATCAAGATGGCCCCTCCACCCGGGGCGTATGAGAGGAAGACCCATGTCGAAACCGATGACCAAGACCCAGCTGGTGGCAGCCCTTGCCGAAGCCATGGGGTCGGACAAGAAAACCGCGACCGCCGCCATCGACGCCATCGCCGATGTCGTGACGAAGGAAGTCGCGGCGGGCGGGTCGGTGACGCTGCCGGGCATCGGCAAGGTCTCGTGCAAGGCCCGTCCGGAGCGTCAGGTGCGCAACCCGGCCACCGGGGAAACGATGATGAAACCGGCCGACAAGCAGGTGAAGGTGACGATCGCCAAAGCCCTCAAGGACAGCGTCAACGTCTGATCCCCGAGGCCCCGCAAGGGTGCCGGAATTCGGGCCGCTCTGCCTCTGCAGGGCGGCCTTTTGCATGGCCGGACCCGCCCCGGGGCGAAGAACCTGTATCGCATACAGGTTTTATCTTGTCGGAAGCGGCGGTTTCCGGCTCTGGCTGTTCGAAATCGCACCGACAGGGGGAACGGAATGGATCTGCGCGCCATCGTCATGGGCCTTGCCTTCGCGCTGATGTGGTCATCGGCCTTCACCTCGGCCCGGATGATCGTGGCCGAGGCGCCGCCGCTGCTGGCGCTCTCGGCGCGGTTCCTGATCTCGGGGGGCCTGGGCGTCGCCATCGCGCTGGCGCTGGGGCAAAGCTGGCGGCTGACGCGCCCGCAATGGAAGGCGACGCTGATTTTCGGCCTGTGCCAGAACGCGCTTTATCTCGGGCTCAATTTCGTCGCGATGCAATGGGTGCAGGCCTCGGTCGCCTCGATCGTCGCCTCGACGATGCCGCTGATGGTGGCGCTTCTGGGCCGCGTCGTTTACGGCGACACGGTGCGGCCGCTCGGCCTGGCCGGGCTGGTGGCGGGGGTGATCGGCGTGGCGATCATCATGGGGGCGCGGCTCTCGGGCGGGGTCGATCCGGTCGGGCTGAGCCTTTGCTTCGCCGCGGCTCTGGCGCTGTCGATCGCCACGCTCTCGGTGCGGGGCGCGTCTTCGGGCGGCAATGTGCTGATGATCGTCGGCCTGCAGATGCTGGTGGGGGCCGCGGTGCTGGCGGTGGTGTCGGCGCTGACCGAAACCTGGGAGGTGGTGCCCTCGACCCGGCTCGTGCTGGCCTTCCTTTACACGACGCTGATCCCCGGGCTGCTGGCGACCTGGATCTGGTTCCGGCTCGTTGGACGGATCGGCGCGGTCAAGGCCGCGACCTTCCATTTCCTCAACCCGTTCTTCGGCGTCGCCATCGCGGCCGCGGTGCTGGGCGAACGGCTGGGCCTGCCGGATCTGCTGGGCGTCGTCATCATCACCGGCGGCATTCTGGCCGTGCAGCTGTCGAAACAAAGGTAAGCGATGGATTGGCTTGAGTTTTCCGCGGCGGGCCTTGCCTTCATGGCGACCCATCTGATCCCGGCCACGCCGCGGATCAAGGCGCCGCTGGTCGCCGCGCTTGGGCGCGCGGGCTACGGCATCGCCTTTGGCCTCCTTGCGCTGGGGTTGCTGTACTGGCTGATCCTGGCCGCCGCCCGGGCGCCTTTCATCGAACTCTGGCCGCAAGAGATCTGGATGCGCTGGGTCGCGAATATCGTGATGCCGCTGGTGATCCTGATTTCAAGCTATGCGATCGCCGCGCCGAACCCCTTCGCCTTCGAGGGGCGGGCGAGCGGCTTCGACCCCGACCGGCCGGGCATCGCGGGGATCACGCGGCAACCGTTCCTCTGGGCGCTGGTGCTTTGGGCGGCGGCGCATCTTTTGGTGAACGGCGATCTGGCGCATGCGATCCTGTTCGGGGTGTTTCTGGTGTTTTCGCTGATCGGGATGCGGGCGATGGAAAAGCGTCTGATCCGCCGCATCGGTCTGGCCGAGTTCAACCGTCTTGCGGCGCGGACCAGCCTGATCCCCTTTGCCGCGCTTCTGACCGGCCGCTGGCGCCCGCGGGGGCGGCCGTCAGCGCTCCGGCTCGCCATCGCCGTCTTCGCCTGGGCGGCGGTCTTTCATCTGCATGAGCTGGTGATCGGGATCAGCCCGGTGCCGTAAACCGGCCGGTTCGGGCGGAGAAGGAAACGCAAGGCGTTTCCCCGCCCGCGGCGCAGCATTGCCACAAGACCGGTTGTCTCACGCGGGAACAGAGGCCGGCGCCCGTCCCGGCGGGCGAGAAGCGCCCGCCATGGGCGGGGCGGGCGCTGGCCGAGGGCCTTTGGGCCTCCGGCGGTCACGGGGCTGATGTCCCGCAGGGCCTCGGCGATGGCCTCGGCCAGATCAACCTTTGCGCAGGCTTTCCAGAAGCTTGATCGTCACCCAGCCGTTCGGGGTCATGCCGTGGTCGCGCTGATAATCCATCACCGCGCCGATCGTGCCCGCGCCGATCAGCCCATCCGTGCCCTTGGTGTCATAGCCCTGCGCGGTCAGAAGCCGCTGCACCTCGACCTTTTCGGCATCGGTCAGCGCCCGGCCTTCGCGCGGCCAGGGATGCACGAACGGCCCCTGCCCCTTCAGCCGGTCGGACAGATGGCCGACCCCCATCACATAGGCATCGGCATTGTTATACCGCGAAATCGCGGTGAAATTGCCAAAGATCATCAGCGCCGGACCCTGCGGCCCCGCGGGCAAAAGGATCGAGGCCGATCCGTAATTCGGCACCACCCCGCCCTTCACGCCGCGCACGCCCAGCGCCGCCCAGTCGGCGGGCGACCGCTTCGTGCCCTTGCCCGCCAGCCCCACATCGAAGCCCTCGGGCAGGGAGACCTCCACCGCCCAGGGCTGCCCCTTCGACCAGCCCGACCGCGCCAGATAGGCCGCGGTGGAGGCCAGCGCATCGGCCGGATTGTCCGACCAGATGTCGCGCTTGCCATCGCCGGTGAAATCGACCGCAAAGGCGAGGTAAGAGGTCGGGATGAACTGCGTATGCCCCATCGCCCCGGCCCAGGATCCGGTCATGTGGCCCGGGTCGATGTCGCCCGCCTGCAGGATCTTCAAGGCGCCGATCAACTGGCTTTCGAAGAACTGCGCCCGCCGCCCGTCATGCGCCAAGGTCGCCAGCGCCGGGATGATCAGGGTGTTGCCGCGCTTGGCGCCATAGCGGCTTTCCATGCCCCAGACGGCGACGACCACTTCCTTGTCAACGCCATAGCGGGCCTCGATCTCGCGCAGCACGCCGTCATATTGCGCCAGCGCCGCCCGGCCATTGGCGATGCGTTCCTCCGACGCCGCGCTGTCCATGTAATCCCAGATCGGCTTGACGAATTCGGCCTGAAACTGCTGCCGCTCGATCACCTTCGGGTTATAGGGCACGTTCCGCATCGCGCGGTTCCAAGTGGCTTCGGAAATCCCCGCCGCCATCGCGCGGGGCTTGAAGCCCGCGACCCAGGCATCCATCCCCGCCTGCGTCGCGGCATCGACGGGCGGGATCTCTTCGATCGTGTTCATGGAAACGCCCCCCCGATCCAGCGGCCCGCCGCAGGCGGTCAGCGCCGAAAAGGCCAGAAGGGTGACAAGAAGTGGTTTCAACGCGTGTTTCATGGCCTGCCCGACTGTTCGTTCTTTGCAAACAGTCTAGCAGGCAATGGCCGTCGCGCAAACCGGCTTTGGCTCAGGCCTTCGCGTCGTAAAAGGGCGTCATCTGCGCCACGACGACCGAATTTTCATCCAGCGCCCGTTGCATCAGCTCTTTCTCGGCGGCGTCGATCTCGTCACCCGCCTTTTCGCGCTCGGCCAAAGTGCCGTAGCCGGTCACGTCCAAAGGCGCCATCTCGGCCTGTTTCAGGATCGCCACGGTTTCGCGCACGGCCTCGGCCTCGTCGACGCCCGAGGCATAGCACAAGAGCCCCGCGCCGGTGGACCCCTTGGGCAGCCCGTCATTGGCCGACCGCCCCACCTCCACGAGCAGCGTATAGACCTGCTGCGGGCGTTTCGCCTTTTCCGGTTTCTCGGCCGTCTCGGTCATCTGTTTTCCCTTCTCAGCCGCGGCGCAAGGACCGCAGCGAGGTCACGGCCAGCCAGGCCGCGACCAGCACATAAAGCCCGATGGCGGCGCCGGGCCACCATTGCCCCGGCTCTGCCGCCTTCGCCATCTCGCCCAGAAGCGTCAGCACGAACGGCGTCGCAAGCCCGAGGATCGCCAGATCGGCCACCATCAGCACAAAGCGCAAAGGTTGCGGCAGGGCCGCCCCGCGCACCGCATCGACCACCCTGGCGCCCAGCGACAACAGCATGATCAGTCCCGCAGCAGATCGTTGATCGCGGTTTTCGAGCGCGTCTGCGCATCGACCCGTTTCACGATCACCGCGCAGTAAAGGTTGATGCCCCCCTTGGTCGGCATCGAGCCCGCGACGACCACCGAATAGGGCGGCACTTCGCCATAGAAGACCTCGCCGGTTTCGCGATCGACGATCTTCGTCGATTTGCCGATGAAGACGCCCATGCCCAGAACCGAGCCCTCGCGGACGATGCAGCCCTCGACCACCTCGGACCGCGCGCCGATGAAGCAATTGTCCTCGATGATCGTCGGACCGGCCTGCATCGGCTCCAAGACGCCGCCGATGCCGACGCCGCCCGAGAGGTGCACGTTCTTGCCGATCTGCGCGCAGGAACCGACCGTCACCCAGGTGTCGACCATCGTGCCCTCATCGACATAGGCGCCGAGGTTGACGAAGGAGGGCAGCAGCACCGCGCCCTTGGCGATATAGGCGGAGCGGCGCACGATGCAGTGCGGCACGGCGCGGAACCCGGCGGCCTTCCACTGCGCCTCGCCCCAATGGGCAAACTTGCTGTCGACCTTGTCCCACCAGGTGCCGTTCTGCGGCCCGCCCGAATGCACTTCCATGTCCTTGAGACGGAAGCCCAGCAGCACGGCCTTTTTCGCCCATTGGTTCACATGCCAATTGCCGTCGGCCTGTTTTTCGGCCACCCGCAGCACGCCCTTGTCCAGCGCCTCGAGCGTGGCCTCGATCGCATCCCGCGCTTCGCCCTTGGTGTGGGGCGTGAGGGTGTCGCGAACCTCCCAGGCGGCTTCGATGGCAGCTTCGAGCATGGCGTTCGACATCGGAACGGTCCTCTTTCAAGTGGCATTCATGGGTTTTCCCCCTATAGTTGGGGAAAGCCCCTCGCGCAATGAGCAGGATATGAAAGACGAAAGCCGTTCCCACCCGTTCCGTGACAGCATCATGGATGCAAAAACGGCGCAGGACATCCCCGCCACCGCACAGACGCGGGCGCCCGCCTACAAGCTCGCTTTCACCGATGGCGGCTTCATGATGCGCGAGGAATTGCGCCCGGTGCGGCTGCAGCTGGAACTGCTCAAGCCGCAGCTGATCATGGATGAACGCGGCGTGGAAAGCACGGTGGTGCTGTTCGGCGGCGCCCGCATCCCGGAACCGGCGCGCAAGGACACGGCGAAAACCCCGGTTCTGGCCGAACTCAGCCGCTATTACGACGAGGCGCGGACCTTCGCGCGGATGATGACGGAACGCTCGATGGCGGCTTACGGGCGGGAATGGGTGATCTGCACCGGCGGCGGCCCGGGCGTGATGGAGGCGGGCAACCGCGGCGCCCACGAGGCCGGGGGACAGTCGATCGGGCTCAACATCGTCTTGCCGCATGAACAGGCGCCGAATGCCTATGTGACGCCGGATCTGTGCTTCAACTTCCACTATTTCGCCATCCGCAAGATGCATTTCCTGATGCGGGCGAAAGCGGTCTGCGTCTTTCCGGGCGGCTTCGGCACGCTCGATGAGATGTTCGAGACTCTGACGCTGATCCAGACCCGGCGGATGAAACGCATCCCGCTGATCCTGTTTGGCGCGGAATTCTGGCGCCGCGTCGTCGATTGGGACTATCTGGCCGAGGCGGGCACGATCGCCGCCGAGGACATCAGGCTGATCAGCTTCGTCGAAACCGCCGAGGAAGCGGTGGAGGTGATCGAGACCTGGGCCAACGGGCACGACCGGGACTGAGGACGCAAGGGCGTATTTGGACCAAGAAAAAGCTGGCTGGTTTTTTCTTGGCGCAAATACGCCCTTTGCGACGGCGGGGATCTAAAGACCCGTTTCGGCGTCGATCTCGGCCTTGGATTTCCGCGCCCGTTCGGTGGCGGATTTCAGCTGCCCGCAGGCGGCCATGATATCCTCGCCCCGCGGCGTGCGGATCGGCGCGGCATACCCGGCCTTGTAGACGATATCGGCAAAGGCCTCGATCCGCTCCCAGTCGCTGCGCTTATAGGGCGAGCCGGGCCATTCGTTGAAGGGGATCAGGTTGATCTTCGCCGGGATGCCCTGAATGAGCCGCACCAGACGGCGCGCGTCGTCGTCGCTGTCGTTCACGCCCTTGAGCATGACATATTCAAAGGTGATCCGCTCGGAATTCGACAGCCGCGGATAGTCGCGCAGGGCATCAAGCAGCGTCTTGATGTTCCATTTCTTGTTCACCGGCACCAGCTTGTCGCGCACCGCATCGGTGGTGGCGTGGAAGGAAATCGCCAGCAGGCAGCCGATCTCCTCGGCCGTGCGGGCGATTTCGGGCACGACGCCCGAGGTGGAGAGCGTGATCCGGCGACGGCTCAGCGTCAGCCCCTCGTTGTCCATGACGACCTGCATCGCGTCGCGGACGTTTTCGAAATTGTAAAGCGGCTCGCCCATGCCCATCAGCACGACGTTCGAGATCAGCCGGGTTTCATCCTTCGGCTCGCCCGGCACCGGCCATTCGCCCAGATCGTCGCGCGCCACCATCACCTGGCCGACGATTTCCCCCGCGGTCAGGTTGCGCACCAGTTTCTGCGTCCCGGTATGGCAGAAGGAACAGGTCAGCGTGCAGCCGACCTGAGAGGAAATGCAGAGCGTGCCGCGGTTTTCCTCGGGGATGTAGACGGCCTCGACCTCATGCCCGCCGGCGATGCGCAAAAGATACTTCCGGGTGCCATCCATCGAGACCTGACAGGTCACCACCTCGGGCAGCGCGATTTCGAAATGACGATCGAGCAGCGCGCGGTAGTCTTTTGCCAGATTGGTCATCGCGCCGAAATCGCGCACGCCCCAGTGATAGATCCATTGCCAGACCTGACCGACCCGCATCTTCGCCTGTTTCTCGGGCGTGCCCGCGGCGATCAGCGCATCGCGCAGCTGGTCGCGGGTCAGGCCGACCAGATTGACCTTGCCGCCCTCGGGCAGCTTGCGCGGCAGGGTCAGCACGTCTTGGGTGATCGGGGAAGTCGGCTCGGTCATGGCAGGTCCAGCGTTGGGCAAGCCGTGCATATAGGGGATTCGTTGCGCAAAAGGTAGCCCGAAACGCAAAGACCCCGGACAATGCCGGGGCCGTCGCCTGTGTCGGATCGCTTATTTGCAGCGCTTGGCCGCTTCTTCCATCGCCGCGGTGAAGCCCATCAGCGAGAAGGTGTCCTCGGTCTTGGTGCCACGCCCCGACCGGCCGGAGATCGTCACCTCGGCCCCCGATTTCAGCGCCGCGATCAGCTTGGCGTCTTCCTCGGGCGAGCCCGCCCAGGCGCCTTCGCCATTGGTGAACAGGGTGAAGCTGGCGCCGGTGTTCACCTTCAGATCGGCGGTGGAGCCATCGGCAAAGGGATAGCCCGCCATGAACATCACCTCTCCGGCCTTGCCGGGACGGAAGGTGACGAAGAGCAGGATTTCCGAGCGCCGCGCCTGCACCGGCTTGCCGTCCTTGCTGGCAGCCGATTTTTTCGGCGGCGACACGCCCCAGCATTCTTTCGGGCTGTCTTCGACGAAGACGCTCCAGTCGGTCTTCGCGGCGACGCGGTTCGAGCTTTCCTGCGCCTGGGCGACAGGGGAAAGTGCCAGCGACGCGGCGAGAACCGCTGCGACGCTCGTGATGATCGTCTTCATGGAACAGCCTCCAGCTGTCTGTGCCTCTGGTCCGCCCGTAGGCTATCGGCCCTTCTTGACTGTGGCAGACCTGATTTCAACTCGATATTCCAGTGATAACGCAAAAGTGGCGTTTGGGGAAAGCCCCCCCGGCGGCTTTTCGCGCATGAAAGGATGGATTGGATGGCAGCGGCGGCATTGATCGAGATCTGGCGCGGGGATTTGCCGGAAAGCCTGCACAGCGGCCATGCGGTCGTTTACGGGCCACAGGGCGTGGAAAGGGTGTGGGGGGATGCGGGGGCGGTGGTCTTTCCGCGCTCGTCTTGCAAGATGGTGCAGGCGCTGCCGCTGCTCGAAAGCGGGGCGGCAAAGGCCGCCGGGCTGGGGCTTCGGGAACTGGCGCTGTCTTGCGCCAGCCATTCCGGGGCGGCGCTGCATGTGGGGGCGGTGAGCGCCTGGCTGACGGGTCTGGGCCTCGGCGAGGCCGATCTGCGCTGCGGCACGCATCTGCCCTTTGACAAGGCAGAGGCGACGCGGCTGAGCGGTTCGGGGGAAAGCCCCTGTCAGCTGCACAACAATTGCTCGGGCAAGCATGCCGGGTTCCTGACGCTGAACCGGCATCTGAAGGGTGGGCCCGACTATGTCGAGATCGACCATCCGGTGCAGCTTGCCGCCCGCGCGGCCTTTGAGGAGGTGACGGGCGAGACGGCGGCGGGCTGGGGGATCGACGGCTGTTCGGCGCCGAATTTCGCCTGCACGCTGGAGGGGCTGGCACGGGCGATGCACTTCTTTGCCGCCGCCCGGCCCGAGGGCGGCCTGCGCGCGGGCGCCGCGGCGCAGCTGGTGCAGGCGATGACGACCTTTCCGGAGTTGGTGGCGGGGGAAAACCGCGCCTGCACGAAGCTGATGCGGGCGATGGGCGGCAAGGTCGCGGTAAAGACCGGGGCCGAGGGGGTTTTCGTCGCGATCCTGCCGGAGCAGGGCCGCGGCGTGGCGCTGAAGATCACCGATGGCGCCACGCGGGCCTCGGAAGCGGCGATCACCGCGCTTTTGGTGCATCTGGGCGCGCTGGCCCCGGATCATCCGGTAGTGGCGGAGCTGGTGCCGCCGGTCAGCCGGAACTGGCGCGGGCTGGCCACGGGCGGCATGCGGCTGGCCTCGGGGTTTTGCTGAGGAGCCAACCTCGGTCCGGGCGGATCAGGAAAGGCACTGCCTTTCCCCGCCCGAAAGCGGGAGGGCGCAACCGGGACCGGCAGCCCCAGGCGCAACAAAGGCCGGCGCCCGTCCCGGCGGGCGAGAAGCGCCCGCCGGGAGCGGGGCGGGCGCTGGCCGAGGGCCTTTGGGCCCTCGGCGGTCACGGGGCTGATGTCCGGCATGGCCTCGGCGATGGCCGAGGCCAAGACAAGCCGCCTCAGATCATCTGCCAGATCAGCCGCACCGCCAGCGCGGTCGAGGTCACGACCAGCAGCGGCTTGATCAGCCGCGCCCCCTTTTTCATCGCCAGCCTTGCCCCCAGACTGGCGCCAGCGACCTGCGCCAGGCCCATCGCGATCCCGGTCACCCACCAGGGCGCCCCGATCGCGGCAAAGGCCACCAGCCCGCCCAGATTCGAGGCGAAATTCAGAAGTTTCGTATGCGCCGTGGCCTTCAGCACGCCATAGCCCGCCAGCATCACGAAGCCGATCATGTAGAACGCCCCCGCGCCGGGCCCGATCAGCCCGTCGTAAAACCCGATCAGCGGCACGACAAAGGCGGCAAAGGCCGCGGGCCGGATCCGCTCGGCGCGGTCGGTGTCGTCAAGCCCCTTGCGCAAGGCGAAAAAGGCCGCGATCGCGATCAGGATGAAGGGCAGCACCCGCCGCAACGCCTCGGTCGGCAGCACCGAGACCAGAAACGCCCCCGCCAGCCCCGACAGAAACGCAAGCGACGCCGCCCCCAGCTGCGCGCGCAGATTGACCTGCCCCTTGGCCGCATAGGTCAAGGCCGCGGTGGCCGCGCCGAAAGCGCCCTGCACCTTGTTCGTCGAAAACGCCTGCAACGGCGTCGCCCCGGCCAGCAGCAGCACCGGCAGGGTGATCAGCCCGCCGCCCCCCGCGATCGCATCGACAAACCCGGCCACAAAGGCCGCGCCGATCAGCGACAGGGCCAGATCAAGGGAAACTTCGAACATGGATCCTCCGGGGCAGAGATCCCTCTTCCGCCAGCGCCCGCACAAAGTAAAGCCGCTTGTCCCGCCCGGGCGCCGCCGCTAGGGTCACCCGCCAGACCGACGGGCCCGCCGCCCGAAGCCGGAGACCGCCATGCCCTATCCTCGC
The DNA here is from genome assembly GCF_000021865.1 of Rhodobacter capsulatus SB 1003. Classification (NCBI taxonomy): domain Bacteria; kingdom Pseudomonadati; phylum Pseudomonadota; class Alphaproteobacteria; order Rhodobacterales; genus Rhodobacter; species Rhodobacter capsulatus. Next base: position 274,574 of record NC_014034.1, on the reverse strand, counting down.
CTTGCCCCCTATCTGGCCCCTGCCCGCGCCCGTGCGGAATGGCTGCGCAGCCTGATCGGCCTTGTGCTGATCGCGGCCTTCTACTGGGTGGCGGTGATGGGGGGGCTGGCGCTGGTGCAGGCGCTGGCGGGCAATGTCGTTCTGACCGCGGTGATGCTGGAACTGGACCGCGGCGGCACTGCGGTCGGGCTGGTGCTGGTGCTGACCACCTTCCTGCCGCTTGCGCTTGGCGTTCTCATGGTGACGCGCTTCCTGCACCGGCGCAGCCTCTCCAGCCTGCTCGGCCCCGGGGCGGGGCGCGATTTCCTGCGGGTGTTTCCGCCCCTGCTCGCCCTGGTGGGGCTGGTCGCCGCCACTTCGGCCTTTGATCCGAACCTTGGCAAATCGACGCCCCTGCCGGTGCTGCTGTCCTGGCTGCCGATCGCGCTGCCGCTGCTTTTCGTGCAGATCGCCGCCGAGGAACTGCTGTTTCGCGGCTATCTGCTGCAGCAGATCGGCGCGCGGATCCGCCATCCGCTGGCCTGGATGGTGCTGCCCGCGGCGCTCTTTGGCGCCTTGCATTACGCGCCCGGCCAGAACGGCGCGACGGCGATCTTCTTCGCGCTCTGGGCGATGCTGTTTGGCTGCCTTGCCGCCGATCTGACCGCAAGGGCGGGCAACCTCGGCCCGGCGCTGGCGCTGCATTTCGCCAACAACATCTCGGCGGTGCTGCTGATCGGGCTTTATGGCCAGCTCGACGGGCTGGCGCTTTACACGCTGGTGCTGAACACCCGCGACCTTGCCACGATGGCGCCTTATCTGGCGCTTGACGCGCTGGCGATCGTGGCGTTCTGGCTGGCGGTCCGCCTGCGGCTGCGGCGCTGATTGCATTTGCCCGCGCGCGGGCTTATCTGAGCGCAAGCTTGCAAAGCGACGTCGCGGAAACCAAGGGGCCCCCCGATGAACTGGATCTCGAACTACGTCCGACCGAAGATCAACTCGCTGTTCTCGCGCCGCGAGATGCCCGAGAACCTGTGGACGAAATGCCCCGAATGCGGAACGATGCTGTTCCACCGCGAGGTGACGGACAATCTGAACGTCTGCACCAATTGCGATCACCACATGGCGATCACGCCGCGGGACCGCTTCGAGGCGCTTTTCGACCTTGGCGCCTTCACCGAGGTGAAGGTCCCCGAGCCGATCGCCGATCCGCTGCATTTCCGCGACCAGAAGAAATATCCCGACCGGATGAAGGCGGCGCAGAAATCGACCGGCGAAAAAGAGGCGATGCTGGTCGTCGAAGGCGAGGTGGGCAAGACCCGCATCGTCGCCGTCGGGCAGGATTTCTCCTTCATGGGCGGTTCGATGGGGATGTATGTCGGCAATGCGATCCTCGCCGCCGCCCAGCGCGCGATCGAGCTGCATTGCCCGATGGTGCTGTTTTCCGCCGCAGGCGGGGCGCGGATGCAGGAGGGCATTCTCAGCCTGATGCAGATGCCGCGCTCGACCGTCGCCGTGCAGATGCTGAAAGATGCCGGGCTGCCTTACGTGGTGGTGCTGACCCATCCGACGACGGGCGGCGTGACGGCGTCTTATGCGATGCTGGGCGATGTGCAGATCGCCGAGCCGAATTCGCTCATCTGCTTTGCGGGCCCGCGCGTGATCGAACAGACGATCCGCGAAACCCTGCCCGAGGGCTTCCAGCGCGCCGAATATCTGCTCGATCACGGCATGCTCGACCGCGTCACGCATCGCAAGAAACTGCGCGAGGAGCTGATCGTGATCCTGCGCATGATGATGCGCCTGCCGCCGCCGATCTGGGGCGAGCTGCCGCCCCCCGGTCCCGCGCCGACCGAGGCCGCCCCGCCCGCAGACCAACCTGCGGCGGAATAACCTTTATCTTGCTCTCAATATCCCGGGGGCCGGGGCATTGCCCCGGCGGGGCAGCGCCCCCGGCCTTTGCCTGAGAGGAGCCCAGCATGCCGCAACCCTCCGATGAAATCTTGGCGCGGCTGATGGGGCTGCACCCGAAGATCATCGATCTGACGCTCGACCGGGTGCATCGGCTGCTGGCCGCGCTCGATCACCCCGAAACCCGCCTGCCGCCGGTGATCCATGTCGCGGGCACGAATGGCAAGGGCTCGACCCAGGCGATGATCCGCGCCGGGCTCGAGGCCTCGGGCAAGACGGTCCATGCCTATACATCGCCGCATCTGGCGCGGTTTCACGAACGCATCCGGCTGGCGGGCACGCTGATTTCCGAACCTGCGCTTTCGGCGCTGCTTGACGACTGCGACGCGGCGAATGGCGGGCAGCCGATCACCTTCTTCGAAATCACCACCGTCGCGGCCTTTCTGGCCTTTGCCCGCACGCCCGCCGATTTCACCCTGCTGGAAGTCGGCCTTGGCGGGCGGCTGGACGCGACGAACGTGATTGCGAAACCGGCGCTGACGATCATCACGCCCGTCTCGATCGACCATCAGCAATATCTGGGCGAGACCCTGCCCGAGATCGCGGGCGAAAAGGCGGGCATCCTGAAACGGGCCGTGCCCTGCGTGGTCGGGCCGCAGCAGCCGGACGGGCTTGCCGTGATCGAGGAAAAAGCCGCGCGGCTGGGCGTGCCCCTCTTTGTCCACGGCCAGCACTGGCACGCTTTCGAAGACCGCGGGCGGCTGATCTATCAGGACGAGACCGGGCTTCTGGATCTGCCTTTGCCGAACCTTCCCGGGCCGCATCAGATCGAAAACGCAGGCGCCGCGATTGCCGCGCTGCGGGTGCTCGGCTTTGACGATCTGGCCTGCGAAGCGGCGGTAACGAAAGCCGACTGGCCCGCACGGATGCAACGCCTGCGGCAGGGGCCGCTCGCGCAAAGCGCGCCGGGGGTCGAGCTGTGGCTGGATGGCGGCCACAATCCGGCCGGGGGCGAAGCTGTGGCGGCGACGCTGTCGCGGATGGTGCAACGCCCGACGCATCTGATTTGCGGCATGCTCAACACCAAGGACATCGCGGGCTATCTGCGCCCGCTCGCCGCGCAGGCGCAAAGCCTGACCGCCGTTTCGATCCCGAACGAGGTCAACACGCTCCCCAGCACGGCCACGGCCGAGGCCGCCCGCAAGGCGGGCTTCGCGCAGGTCACCGAGGCCGGATCGGTCACGCAAGCCCTTGATCAGATTGCGCAACAAGACCCGCAGGCGCGGGTGCTGATCTGCGGCTCGCTGTATCTGGCAGGCCAGGTCCTGCGCGAGAACGGCTGAAATCTGCGCATTTCTGCGGGGATTCCTGTGCGACCTCGTGCCTAGGCGCACAGGCGCCCTTTGCCTATCTTTCCTGCAATGGAAAGGAGGCCTGCGATGGTGCTTGAATTCGGCCTTGATACTTTTGGCGACATCACCGCCGATGCGATCGGGCCCCGCTCGGGCGCGCAGGTGATCCGCGACACGCTGGCCGAGGCGGTTCTGGCCGATCAGGTCGGGCTGGATTACATCGGTCTGGGCGAACACCACCGCCCGGATTTCGCGATCTCGGCAATGGAGCCGCTTTTGGGGGCGATCCTTGCCTCGACCGAACGGATCCATGCCGGGACCTCGGTCACGGTGCTGTCCTCGGACGATCCGATCCGGGTGTTTCAGCGCCTTGCGACGCTGGATGCGCTGGCGCCGGGACGGGCGGAGCTGACGATCGGGCGGGGATCCTTCACCGAAAGCTTCCCGCTGTTCGGCTTTGACCTGAACGATTACGAGACGCTCTTCACCGAAAAGGCGCAGCTTTTGCAAAGCCTTGTGGCGCAGGAGAAGATCAGCTTTCAAGGCAGCCACCGCCCGGCCCTGAAGGGCGTGACGGTCTATCCGCGCCCGGAACGGCCGCTGCAGGTCTGGCGCGGGGTCGGCGGCAGCCCCGACTCGGTGCTGGAGGCGGCGGCGATGGACATGCCCCTGGTCATGGCGATCATCGGCGGCAATCCGGCCCGATTCACCCCGATGGCCGATCTTTACCGCCACACCCGCGCGCGGATGGGGGCACAGATGCTGCCGCTGTCGGTGCATTCGCCGGGCCATGTCGCGGCGACCGATGACGAGGCGAAGGAACGCTATTTCCCGGCCTATGCCACGATGCACGATCTGATCGGGCGTTCGCGCGGCTGGCCGCGTTTCACCAAGGCGGCCTTCGAGGCGGAAATCGCCCATGGCTCGCTTTATGTCGGCAGCCCGGAGACGGTGGCGAAGAAGATCGCGACCACGGTCAAGGCGCTGGGGCTGGACCGGTTCACGCTGAAATACTCGGCCGGGCCGCAAAACCCCGCGCATCTGCGCGATGCGATCGCGCTTTACGGCAGCAAGGTCGCGCCGATGGTGCGGGACATGCTGGCCTAAGCGTGTTTCGGGCGGAAAAGGAAAGGCACCGCCTTTCCCCGCCCGTATCGCCACGGCTGCCGCAAGACCGTTTCCCCAAGCGCAACAGAGGCCTGCGCTCCGCCCCGGCGGCGCGACAGCGCCCGCCGATGGCGGGGCGGGCGCAGGCCGAGGGCCTTTGGGCCCTCGCCGGTCACGGGGCCATTGTCGCGCGTGACCTCGGCGATGGCCTCGGTCAAAGCACCCGAAGCCGCTGCTTACCGATTTTCCTGCGACCAGTCGGCCGACTGCATCTCCCGCAGCCGCGAGGCCGTGCGGGCGAATTCGAAACTGCCCTCGCCCTCGTTGTAAAGCCGCTCGGGCACATCGGCGGCGGAACAGATCAGCCGCACCTTGCCCTCATAAAGCGCGTCGATCAGCGTCACGAAGCGCTTCGCCTCGTTGAAGTTCGACGCGGACAGATGCGGAATGTCATCGATCATCAGCACCCGCAGCGCCCCGGCGATCGCCAGATAATCGGCCGGGCCCAGCATCGCGCCGCACAGATCCCAGAACCGCGCCCGCCCGACACCGTTGTGATACTGCGGGATCACCACCGACCGCCCCTTGACCTCGATGCGCAGCTTCGTCGTGCCGTCATGCCCGGTCAGCTCGTTCCAGAGCGCATCCATCTTCTTGTGGGCCGCCGTCCCCGCAGGCGCAAAATAGACCTCCGCCCCCGCCAGCCGATGCAGCCGGTAATCGGTTTCCGACACGATTTCATGCACTTCCAGCCGCGAGGACAGGATTTCGATGAAGGGCAGGAACAGCTGCCGGTTCAAGCCGTTCTTGTAAAGATCGACCGGCGGCCGGTTCGAGGTCGTCACCACCGTCACGCCGCGCTTGAACATCTCGTCGAACAGACGGCCCACGATCATCGCATCGGCAATGTCGGTGATCTGCATTTCGTCGAAACACAAAAGCCGGACCGCGGCCGCGATTTCCGCCGCGACGGGCTGGATCGGGTCTTCCTCCCTGGCGCGGCGATGGCCGTCGATCTTGCCCTGCACCTCCTGCATGAAGGCGTGAAAATGCACCCGGCGCTTGGGCACCGCCACCGCCTCGCCGAACAGATCCATCAGCATCGACTTGCCGCGCCCGACACCGCCCCAGAGGTACAGCCCCCGGATCGGCTCGGGGGGCTTGGCGAAAAGACCGAACAGGCCCGGCTTCTTCACCGGCGCCTCCAGCTCGGCCCGGACGCGGTCCAGCAGCGGCAACACCGCCCGTTGCGCCGCATCGGCGCGCAGGGTTCCCGCCGCGACGCGGCCATCGTAGATCTGGGTCAGACTTCTGTGCATGGGGCCTGATTAGCGGCTTCAAACCGGATTGAAAAGCGCGCGCGACCGGCGCAGCCTGTGTCGGCACGGACAACCACAGGGATCGGCGATGACAAAAGAGTTACCCGTTCTGGGCGCAGCCCTCAGCCTCGACATGATCGCGCTGCACCGCGACTGGCTGTTCGAAAAAGACCGCCCCATCGAGATTCAAAGCTTCTGCTGGCCGACCACCCATGACGGCGACACGCCCGAGCTGGTGGCGCAGGCAAAGCAGCTGCTTGACGGCCACCGCGGGCGGCGCGGGGTGCACGGGCCCTTCATGTCCTTCCGCATCGATTGCGCCGATCCCGAGATCACCCCGGTGATCCGGCACCGCCTGCTGCGGGCGCTGGAAATCTGCGCCGATCTGGCCGCCGATCAGATGGTGGTGCATTCGCCCTACGGGCTTTGGACCGAGGCGGAGATCGCGACATCTTCGGTGGCGGCGGCGATTTCCTTCGAGCGGGTGCGCTTCGTGATGGGGCCGGTGATCGAACGCGCCGAGCGGCTGGGGGTCGAGCTGGTGCTGGAAAATGTCGAGGATACCGATCCGGGGCTGCGGGCGCGGCTGGCCGAGGCCTTGGGCAGTCCGGCGGTGAAGCTGTCGCTCGATACCGGCCATGCGCAGATGATGCACCACCGCTGCGGGGCGCCGCCGGTCGATGCCTTTGCGCTGGCGGGCGGGGCGGCGCTGCGCCATGTGCATCTGCAGGATGTCGACGGCTTCGCCGACCGGCACTGGCACCCGGGGGAGGGCAACGTGCCCTGGAAGGCGGTCTTTGCCGCGCTGCACCGGCTGCCGCAGATGCCGCGGCTGCTGCTTGAGGTCGCCGATCCGCGCGGGCTGCGGCAGGGGGCGGATCACCTGATCGGGCTTGGGCTTGCGCAGTAATTGCCCCCCGGCCCCCGCATCCGCGCTTGAGAGGCGGCGGGGCTTCGCATAGTCTTCCGGCACACCTTTTCCGACAGGATGGCCCATGAGCAAACCTTCCCCCCAACGCCTGCATCTCGTTTTCGGCGGCGAACTTGTCTCCGCCTCGCGCAGCGAATTCAAGGATGTGAACGCCATCCATATCGTCGGCATCTATCCGAACTATGCCACGGCCTATTCCGCCTGGAAGGCCGAGGCGCAGCGCACCGTGGATGATGCGCATATGCGCTATTTCATCGCCCACCTGCACCGGCTGCGCGACGAGGAAACCCCGGCCTCGGCGACCGAGGAGCTGGGCAGCTGAGAGCCTGAGCCCGATGCTGGGATCGCTTGCCCGCTGGTGGCGCGGAGAGACCGGGCCCGAGGCTGCGGCGCCCCCCCCGTCCGAGGCTCCGGGGCCGCTGATCTGGATGCAGGTCAGCCCCGAGGCCGCCAGCGCAGGGCTGGACGGCGTGCGGCAGGTTCTGGCGCGTCTTGACCGGCTGCGCCCCGGGATGCGGGTGATGCTGGCGCTGCCGCCGGGACCGGAGCAGGCGCTGCCCGACACCGTCGAAGCCGCCGTGCCGCCCGAAGACAGCCTGGCCGCGGCGCGGGATCTGCTGGACCGGGTCAGGCCGGGGCTGGTGGTTCTGTTCGGCAATGACCTGCCGGGCGCGCTGATCACCGCGGCCGACCGGGCGGGGATTGCGGTGATGATGGTCGATGTCTTCCTGCCGCCGCCTGCCCGCCGTCTGGGCCGGTTCGGGCAACGCGGGTTGTTGCGCCGGATCCGCCGGATCGTCGTGCGCGACCAGGCCTCGTTCGGGCTGCTGGAACGCCAGGGGCTGGACCCGGCACAGATCGATGTCGGCGGCGCCCTCGGCCTGCCGCCGAAGCCTTTGCGCTGTTCCGAGGCGGAACGGGCCTCGATGGCCAGCCTGACGCATACCCGGCCGGTCTGGCTGGCCGCCGCGGTGCCGGCCGCGGAAATCGACGCCGTGCTGGCGGCGCAGGCGCATGCGCAGCACCACGCGCATCGGATGCTGCTGATCCTGGCGCCCGACCAGCCCGACGACGCGCTGGAACTGGGCGACCGGCTGACCGATGCGGGCTGGGCGGTGGCGAGCCGCTCGCTCGAAGGCGAGCCCGATGCCGAGACCGAGATCTTTCTGGCCGATGATCCGGCCGAATACGGGCTTTGGTATCGCATCGCCCCGGTCAGCTACATGGGCGGCACGCTGATCGGGGCGGCCAGTCAGGGGCGTTCGCCCTTTGAACCGGCCTCGCTGGGCTCGGCGGTGGTGCACGGGCCGCAGACCGCCCCTTTCGCCGCCGATTATGCAAGGCTCGACGAAGCCCGGGCGGCGCGGTCGATCCATGACGACACCTCGCTTGGCGAGGCCATCGCCGATCTGATGTCCCCCGACCGCGCCGCGGTTCTGGCGCATAACGCCTGGGCGGTGACCTCGGGCGGGGCGGCGGCGGCCGAGGCCATCGTGCGGGCGATCTTGCGGGAATTCGACGCCGCCCGCGCAGAAAGGACAAGTTGATGCAGGCCCCCGGTTTCTGGTTCACCGATCCCGCCCGCCCGGCGCTGCGGGCGCGGCTGCTTGGCCCGCTCGGGCGGGTCTATGCCGCGGCCACCCGGTTGCGGGTGGCGAAAGGCGGGCTGCGCCTGCCGGTGCCGGTGATTTCGGTGGGCAACATCAATGCGGGTGGCACCGGCAAGACGCCCACGGTGATCGCGCTGGCGCAGCTTCTGGCGAGCCGCGGGCTCGCGGCGCATGTGGTCAGCCGCGGCCATGGCGGCAACCTGACCGGGCCGGTCCGGGTCGAGGAAATGCGCCACCGTGCCGCCGAAGTGGGCGACGAGCCCCTGCTGCTTTCGGCCTTCACGCCGACCTGGGTCGCGCGGGATCGGGCGGCGGGCGCCCGGGCGGCGGTGGCGGCCGGGGCGAAGCTGATCCTGCTTGATGACGGGCATCAGAACCCGGCACTGCAAAAGGATCTCTCGATCGTCGTCGTCGATGCGGCCAAGGGCTTCGGCAACGGGCTTTGCCTGCCCGCGGGGCCGCTGCGCGAGCCGGTGGCCGAGGGCCTGGCCCGGGCCGATCTGGCGCTTTCGATCGGGCCGGTCCCGGCGCAGGAAAGCTTCGCCGCGCGCTGGGGGGCGCAAATTCCGGTGCCGCATCTGCGCGGGCAGCTGGTGCCCCTGCCCACCGGCATGGATTGGGAAGGCCAGCGGGTGCTGGCTTTCGCGGGCATCGGCCATCCGGAGAAATTCTTCGCCACCCTGCGCGGCCTTGGCGCCGAGGTGGTGCGGGCCGAGGCGCTGGACGATCATCAGCCCTTCTCGGCGCAGCTGCTGACCCGGCTGGAAACCGAAGCGCTGTTTCTGGATGCCCAGCTGGTGACGACGGAAAAGGACGCCGCCCGGCTGCCGGTTTCGTTCCGGCCGAAGGTGCTGGCGCTGCCGGTGCGGCTGGTCTTCGAAGACGCCGCACCGCTTCTCAAGGCCTTGGAAAACCTCGGGCTTTAGCCGCCCAGCTTGGCATCCAAGATCTTCTTCAGCTCGGCATAGCCCATGTTGTCATGCTTCTCGCCGTTGATCACCAGCGTCGGCGTGCCCTCGATCGCATCGGCCGAGGCGTTCTTCTGATAGGTCATCACCATCGCTTCGGCGCGGGCGGTGTCGTTCAAACAGGTCTCGATCTGATCCTTGGTCAGACCGGCCTTGATGCCGATCTTGCGCAGGTTCTCGGCGATCACCGGCTCGGTCCCGTCGCCGATCCAGGATTTCTGTTCGGAAAACAGCATCCCGGCGATGCCGTAATATTTCAGATCGCCGCCGCATTGCGCCACCTGCCCGGCCCAAAGCCCGAACTTGTCGAAATAGACCTCGCGCAGGATGAAGCGGACCTTGCCGGTGTCGATGTAATCGCGCTTGAGCGCGCCAAAGACCGTTTCATGGAACCTTGCGCAATGCGAACAGGTGAAGGAGGCATATTCGATCAGCGTCACCGGCGCATCCGCGCGGCCCAGGGCCACGTCGGGCAGGATGGTGCCCCCCGGGGCCGCCTCGGCCGGGGTGGCGATCAGCGTCTCGGCCGGGGCCTGCCGCAGCACGGCATAGCCGCCGCCCGCAGCCGCCACCACGGCGCCACCGGCGAGGCCAAGCAAAAGGGAACGTCGGTTCATGGGTCAGCCTTTCTCAGCTCGTCCCGCCGTCTGGCGGGTTTCATCAGGATGTTGCGGGCAAGGTCTTCCAGCGCCGCCCGCAGCCCGGCATCGGCCAGGCCCTCGGTCGCCGCCTGCGCGCGGGCGCAGACCTCGGGGGTGGGGGCCGCGGGCGCCTTTTTCGGTGCCGGGGCAAAGGCCGCCTGCCCCTCGGCAAAGCCGGTGGCGGCGGTCTGGGTGATCAGGATGCGGGAAATCGCGTTGTAGCCGTAGCAGGCATTGACCCTGGCGCGGATCTTTTCGCGGCTCATGTCGATCATCGGCGCCATCGGCCCCTCGACCAGAAGCGTCAGGCTGGCGCCGATCCCCTCGCGGCCGTAGCCGATCTTGACCGGGCGGGCATGGGCGGCGATCTCGGGGCCGACGACCTCGGCCCAATGCGTGACCAGCCGGGCAATGGCGAAACCGCGCGATTCGCCCGCGGTGCGGATGCGCTCCTTGACCAGACCGGCCGCCGCTTCAAAGCCGCGCATCCGGCGCAGCTTGTTCGGCGCCGCGGGGCGCTCGTTCGGCGCGTGGTGGTGATCGTCGTTCATCCCTGTCCTTCCCGGAACCTAGCCCTATTCTAGGCAGGCGACGGGGCAAAGCCAGAGGAATGGGGCGGGGGGCCATAAAGATTGCGTGACGGAAACGAGGCGGCGGCGGGGGCGGCGCTGCTTTCCTGGTATGATGCCCAGGCGCGGGTGATGCCCTGGCGGGTGGGTCCCGCCGACCGCGCGGCAGGGGTGCGGCCCGATCCCTATCACGTCTGGCTTTCCGAGGTGATGCTGCAGCAGACGACGGTCGCCGCGGTGAGGGATTACTTCCGCCGTTTCACCGCGCGCTGGCCCGGCGTGGCCGATCTGGCGGCGGCGGAGGATGGCGCGGTGATGGCGGAATGGGCGGGGCTTGGCTATTACGCCCGCGCCCGCAACTTGCTGAAATGCGCCCGGGCCGTGGCGGCGGCGGGCGGGCGGTTTCCCGAAACCGCCGAGGGTCTGCGCGCCCTGCCCGGCATCGGCCCCTATACGGCGGCGGCGGTGGCGGCGATCGCCTTTGACGAACCGGCCGTGGTGGTCGATGGCAATGTCGAACGGGTGGTGGCGCGGCTTTGGGCCGTCGAAACCCCGATGCCCGCGGCGAAACCCGCGCTGATCGACAGGGCCGGGCGGCTGACGCCCCGGCGGCGTCCGGGCGATCATGCGCAGGCGATGATGGATCTGGGCGCCACGATCTGCACCCCGCGCAATCCGGCCTGCGCGCTCTGCCCGGTCAGTGATTTCTGCGCCGCAAAGGCGCAGGGCATCGCCGCAGAGCTGCCGCGCAAGACGCCGAAGCCCGAGAAACCGACCCGGTTCGGTCTGGCCTATGTTGCGTTCGCCCCCGATGGCGGGGTGCTGCTGGAACGCCGCCCGGACAAGGGGCTTCTGGGCGGGATGCTGGGCTTTCCCGGCTCGGACTGGGCCGAAACCGCCCCCGCCCCCTGCCCGCCCCTTGCCGCCGACTGGACCCCGCTTTCGCATGAGGTCCGCCACACCTTCACCCATTTCCACCTGCGGCTGCGGGTCTTCGTCGCCCAGACCGAGGGAGAGGGCTTCACGCCGAAATCCGAATTTTCCCCCGCCGCCCTGCCCACGGTGATGCGCAAGGTCTGGGATCTGGCAGAAGCGGGGGCTCTGCCCCGCCGGGGCGATGCCCCGGCCCCCCGGGATATTTGAAGCAAGATAAAGGGATGCAGATTTCTTCTTGGCGCAAATACGCCCTTGCCGCCTATGTCACCACGCGCAAGGTCAGATTGATCCGCCCGCCCTGCGGCAAGAGCGTCGATGTCCCGGGCGCGATCCGGTCGATGCCGTGGTAGAGCAGCCGCGCGGCACCGCCCATCACCAGCACATCGCCCGAGCGCAGCCAGAGGCTTTGCGTCGCCCCGCCCCGCGTTTCATTGCCGATGCGGAACAGCCCGTCATCGCCGAGCGAAATCGACACCACGGGCTGGGCAAAATCCGCCTCGTCGCGGTCCTGATGCAGGCCCATCCGCGCCTTTTCGGCATAGAAATTCACCAGACAGCATTCCGGGCTGCGATCAGACCCCGACACAGCCCGCCAGATGCCCAGAACGCTTTCCGGAATCGGCGGCCAGGCCCCGCCCGAGGGGTGCGTTTCGCTGTAGCGATAGCCGCGCCGATCACTCACCCAGCCGAACCGCCCGGCCGAGGTCATCCGCACCGACATCGGCCGCCCGTAGGGCGTCATCGGCGAGAAGAGCGGCGCGGCGGCGACCACCGCGCGCAGGTCCTCGACCAGCGCCGCCTGTTCGGTGGACACCAGCCAGCCGGGGTAATGCCGGAAGCCGCGGATTTCCTGCGGATCCGGGCGTTTTTGCACCGATTTGGCGGATTGTGGCATTTGTCGCAAACTCCCGCGCGTCAGTTCTTGCAGGGCTATTTTCCCCTCCTTATATACGCCGGGAAGCCGGAGCAGGCCACCTGCGCCGGACCGTCTGGAAACCTTGGGATAGGGGCCGGGGGCCTGATGGGACCCGCCCCCACCTGTCGCCGAAAGAAGAGGTATTGAAATGGCCAAAGTCATCGGGATCGACCTTGGGACGACCAACTCCTGCGTCGCCATCATGGACGGCTCGCAACCCCGCGTGATCGAGAATTCGGAAGGGGCGCGCACCACCCCCTCGATCGTCGCCTACACCGACAACGAGCGTCTGGTCGGCCAGCCCGCCAAGCGGCAAGCCGTGACCAACCCCACGAACACCGTCTTTGCGGTCAAGCGCCTGATCGGCCGCCGCACCACCGATGCCGAGGTGGAAAAGGACAAGAAACTGGTTCCCTACAACATCGTCGACGGCGGCAACGGTGACGCCTGGGTGGAAGTGCGCGGCGAGAAATTCAGCCCGGCGCAGGTTTCGGCCGTGATCCTGCAAAAGATGAAGGAAACCGCCGAGAGCTATCTGGGCGAGACCGTGACCCAGGCCGTGATCACCGTTCCGGCCTATTTCAACGACGCCCAGCGTCAGGCCACCAAGGACGCGGGCAAGATCGCGGGCCTTGAAGTGCTGCGCATCATCAACGAACCGACGGCGGCGGCGCTGGCTTACGGCCTCGACAAGAAGGACAGCAAGACGATTGCCGTCTATGACCTTGGCGGCGGCACCTTCGACATCACGATCCTGGAAATCGACGACGGTCTGTTCGAGGTGAAATCGACCAACGGGGACACGTTCCTGGGCGGCGAAGACTTCGACATGCGGATCGTCAATTACCTTGCCGACGAGTTCAAGAAAGAACACGGCGTCGATCTGACCAAGGACAAGATGGCGCTGCAGCGGCTGAAGGAAGCGGCTGAAAAGGCGAAGATCGAACTGTCCTCGGCCAGCCAGACCGAAATCAACCAGCCGTTCATCTCGATGAACGCGGCGACCGGCGTGCCGCTGCACATGGTGATGAAGCTGACCCGCGCGAAGCTGGAAAGCCTGGTCGATGACCTGATCAAGGCCTCGCTGAAGCCCTGCGCCGCGGCGCTGAAAGATGCGGGCGTCAGCAAGGACGAGATCGACGAGGTCGTTCTGGTGGGCGGCATGACCCGGATGCCGCGCGTCGTCGAGGAAGTGACGAAGTTCTTCGGAAAGGAACCGCACAAGGGCGTGAACCCGGATGAAGTCGTGGCCCTTGGCGCCGCGATTCAGGCGGGCGTGCTGCAGGGCGACGTGAAGGACGTGGTGCTGCTCGACGTCACCCCCCTCAGCCTCGGCATCGAGACGCTGGGCGGTGTCTTCACCCGTCTGATCGATCGCAACACCACGATCCCGACGAAGAAGAGCCAGATCTTCTCGACCGCCGAGGACAATCAGAACGCGGTGACGATCCGCGTCTTCCAGGGCGAGCGGGAAATGGCCGCCGACAACAAGATGCTGGGCATGTTCAACCTCGAGAACATCCCCCCGGCGCCGCGCGGCGTGCCGCAGATCGAAGTCACCTTCGACATCGACGCGAACGGCATCGTTTCGGTCAAGGCCAAGGACAAGGGCACCGGCAAGGAACAGCAGATCACCATCCAAGCCTCGGGCGGTCTGTCGGACGACGACATCGAAAAGATGATCAAGGACGCCGAAGCCAATGCCGAAGCCGACAAGAAGCGCAAGGAGCTGGTCGAGGCGAAGAACACCGGCGAAAGCCTGCTGCATTCGACCCGCAAATCGCTGGAAGAGCATGGCGACAAGGTCGATGGCTCGACCGTCGAGATGATCGAACTGGCCTGCAACGCGCTGGAAGAATCGCTGAAGTCGGAAGACCCGGGCAAGATCAAGGGCGCGGTGCAGAACCTGACCGATGCCGCGATGAAGCTGGGTGAGGCGATCTACAAGGCGCAAGCCTCCGAAGCCGGCCCGGCCTCGGATGACGAAGACGGCCCGCGGTCGGTCGATGATGACATCGTCGACGCCGACTTCGAGGACATGGGTGAAAACAAGCGCAAGTAAGCGCCGGAACCTGAGGAGCGGGCCCCGTCATGGGGCTCGCTTCCGTGTTCTCGCAGTGGGGCTTTCCAATGGCGAAGCGTGATTTCTACGAGGTTCTGGGGGTGTCCAAGGGCGCCTCGGCCGAGGAGATCAAGAAGGCCTATCGCAGCAAGGCGAAGGAACTGCACCCCGACCGCAATCAGGACAATCCGCAGGCCGAGGCCCAGTTCAAGGAAGTGAACGAAGCCTATGACGTGCTGAAGGATGGCGACAAGAAGGCCGCCTATGACCGCTACGGTCACGCGGCTTTCGAGGGCGGCATGGGCGGCGGCGGTCCGCGCGGACCCTATGGTCAGGGCGCGGATTTCTCCTCGGCTTTCTCGGATGTGTTCGAGGATCTGTTCGGCGATTTCATGGGCGGGCGCGGCGGTCCGGGCGGCGGTGGCCGCTCGCGGGCGACGCGCGGCTCGGACCTGCGCTACAACATGCGGGTGACGCTGGAAGAGGCGTTCAAGGGCGCGCAAAAGACGATCACCGTTCCCGGCTCGGCCGCTTGCGGCTCGTGCAACGGCACCGGGGCCGAGGGCGGCGCGGAACCGCAAACCTGTCCGACCTGTTCGGGTCTGGGCAAGGTGCGGGCGCAGAACGGCTTTTTCACCGTCGAACGCACCTGCCCCACCTGTGGCGGGCAGGGTCAGGTGGTGAAAAACCCCTGCCGCGTCTGTCATGGTTCGGGCCGGATCGAGAAGGAACGGACGCTGTCGGTGAACATCCCCGCGGGGGTGGAGACCGGCACCCGGATCCGTCTGGCGGGCGAGGGCGAGGCCGGGATGCGCGGCGGGCCTTCGGGCGACCTTTATATCTTCATCGAGGTCCGCGAACATGCGATCTTCCAGCGCGACGGGGTGAACCTGTTCTGCCGGGTGCCGGTCAGCATGGTCTCGGCGGCCCTTGGTGGCGAGGTCGAGGTGCCGACGATCGATGGCGGCCGGTCCAAGGTCAAGGTGCCGGTGGGCAGCCAATCCGGTCGGCAGATGCGTCTGCGCGGCAAGGGCATGCCTGCCCTGCGCGGTGGCGGCATCGGCGACATGGTGATCGAACTGGCCGTCGAAACCCCGGTGAACCTGACCGCGCGGCAAAAGGAGCTGCTGGATGAATTCCAGCGCATCCAGGCCGAGAACAACCCGGAAGGGGCGTCTTTCTTCCAGAAGGTGAAAAGCTTCTGGGACGGGATGAAGGGCTGAGTGCCTGAAAACGAAGAAGGGGGCGCCTGCGGGCGCCCTTTTGCGTCTTTGAGCCAAGAAGAAACGTTAACCATTTATTTACCGTGACGGCGCAAGCTGGGGGGATGAAGCCCCGAACCTCCAGCTTTGCCGAAGGGCCGACGCTTTTCGGAGATCTTGACGAGGCGCAGCCGGTTGCCGTCTCTTCCGACCGGCTGCCCTCTTACATCACCGATCACCGCAAGCGGTTGCGGGAACGCTTCCTCACGGGCGGCGCCGAGGCCATGCCCGATTACGAGCTTCTGGAACTGATCCTGTTTCGCGCCCTGCCGCGGCAGGATGTGAAGCCCCTGGCGCGGCGGCTGCTCGATGTCTTCGGCAGTTTCGGCCATGTGCTGGCGGCGCCCCCCGCGCGGCTGACCGAGGTGACCGGTGTGGGCGAGGCCGTGGTGCAGGAATTGAAGATCGTCGAAGCGGCGGCGCAACGGCTGGCCCGGTCACGCGTCTTGCAACGGCCGGTGCTGTCCTCGTGGCAGGCTTTGCTGGATTATTGCCACACCGCGATGGCGCATCGGCCGACCGAGCAATTCCGGGTGCTGTTTCTGGACCGCAAGAACCTGCTGATTGCCGACGAGGAACAGGCCCGCGGCACGGTCGACCATGTGCCCGTCTATCCGCGCGAGGTGGTGAAACGGGCGCTGGAGCTGGATGCCTCGGCGCTGATTCTGGTGCACAACCACCCCTCGGGCGATCCGACGCCGTCGCAGGCCGACATCGCGATGACAGACCAGATCCGCCATGCCGCCGAGGCCTTGGGGCTTGTGCTGCATGACCATCTGGTGATCGGCAAGGGCCGGGAACTCAGCTTTCGCGCCGAAGGGCTGCTTTAATTCGCCGCCACGGCCAGCGGGAAGCCGGGCAGCGGCATCATCACCGCGCCCTCGCCATCGCCGCAATCGGGCATGGCCAGCGACAGCGGCACCTGCTCGGTGCGGGTGCCAACCGGGCGCAGGACAGCGCCCTGCAGATCCTTGCCGCAGCTTTCCGGCGTCACCGGCGCCTCCAGCACCAGACTCAGGTCCGCCATCGCGGCCGGGGCGGAATAGATCTGCACCGCCTGCGCGGCGCCGGGCTGGCCGAAGCTGGTGATCCAGCCGCCAAGGCGCGTTTCGGCATCGCGCGGCGCCGCCGCCGAGACATCACCGATCGAGCCGGGCGCGGCGCCATATTCATAGCCATGCAGCTCTGCCCCGCTTGCGGGCGGCAGGATCACCGCAATGCGGTTGACCGTCGGCAGCGTCGGCACGGCAAGCGTCACCGTCGCCGTGGCCGTGGCCCCCGGCAGGCCGAGCTGGAACAGCGCCTGTTCCGCAAAGGCCGGAACCAGACCGCTCCAGCCGCCGTCCTCCGAAAGCCGGACCGGCAGGCGCAGCCCCGCGTGGCGGATCTCGGCCAGCGCGCCGGGGTGGCAGGGCGCAAGGACGGTCAGCCGGACCGAGGCGCCGGGGGCAAGCGCGGCCTGCAGCTGTGGCGCGGCACAGGCGCCCGGCGCGGTTTCGATGTCCTGCGGCAGCGGGCCAAGGGCGGCTTCGGCGGCCGGGCGGCGCATCACCGGCACCGTCAGCCGCGGCAGGGACAGCGCGGGCGCCGCCAGATGTCCGCGGGCACCCGGCATCACCGCCGCCGTCACCGGCTGCGAGGGGTCAGCGCGCGGGCCCTCGGGCGCAGCCGTCTGCATGACATGCCCGGTGGCCGCCGCCAGAACGAAGGTGGTGCAGACCATGGCAATCTTGTGAATCGGTCTCATGCCCGGATCCTCCTGCTTCTTGCCAAAAGGTTAACGCCAGATCTCGGCAAAGCTTGGGCCGGACTGCGGCAGAGTTTCCGAAACGGAAACCTTCGCCCGGCCGGAAATTTCCACAAAAACATATCCAGATCAACAGGATAATGAAAAACGGCGGCCCGGGTTCACCCCGGACCGGCGCCATATTTCAGCGCCTTTGTTTCAGGCCAGACGGCCGTGGCAGTGCTTGAACTTCTCGCCCGAGCCGCAGGGGCAGGGGTCATTGCGCGAGGGCTCGCCCCAGGTCGAAGGATCCGATTCGACAAATCCCGGCGCGGCGGCCAACGCCACAGGCGCCGCCGGTTGCGGTGCGGCGCCCGCGGCCGGATCGGCGGCGCCTTCGGCCGCGGCAAGGGCGGCGGCCTGCTGGCGCAGCATCTCGGCGCGTTCCTCGTCGCTCATCGGACGGATCTGGCCCAGCCGTTTCGTCACCTCGTAGCGCAGACTGTCGAGCATGCTTTCGAACAGCTGGAACGACTCGGTCTTGTATTCCGACAGCGGATCACGCTGCGCATAGCCGCGGAAGCCCACGACCGAGCGCAGATGTTCGAGCGTCACCAGATGCTCGCGCCATTTCGTGTCGATCGTCTGCAGCAGGATCTGCTTTTCGATCACCCGCATCGTCTCGGCGCCGAAGGCCTCGGTCTTTTGCGCCATCACCGCATCCAGCGCCGCCGTCACCCGTTCGCGCAGAACGTCCTGGTCGACGCCCTCTTCGGCGGCCCAGTCCGCCAGCGGCAGATCAACCCCGGCATGATCGATGAACGCTGCCCGCATCCCCTCGATATCCCATTGATCGACATAGCTTTTCGGCGGCGCGAATTCGTCGATCAGATCGTCGATCACCTGCTGGCGCATGTCGGCGACGATCTCGGAAATCTCGTCGGTTTCCATGATCTCGCGGCGCTGGCCAAAGACCGCCTTGCGCTGGTCGTTCATCACGTCGTCGAATTTCAGCAGCTGCTTGCGCCAGTCGAAGTTGCGGCCCTCGACCTTGGCCTGGGCGCGTTCCAGCGACTTGTTCACCCAAGGGTGCACGATCGCCTCGCCTTCCTTCATGCCCAGTTTCGAGAGCACGCCTTCCAGCCGGTCCGAGCCGAAGATGCGCATCAGATCGTCTTCGAGCGACAGGAAGAACAAGGACCGCCCCGGGTCGCCCTGACGGCCCGAGCGGCCGCGCAGCTGGTTGTCGATCCGGCGGCTTTCGTGGCGTTCGGTGGCCAGAACGAACAGGCCCCCGGCCTCGATCACCTTCTGCTTTTCCTCGGCATGTTCCGCCTCGATCCGGGCGCGGATCTCTTCGGGGGCGGCGTCGGGATTGGCGGCGATCTGTTCTTGCACCTTCATCTCGACGTTGCCGCCCAGCTGAATGTCGGTGCCGCGACCGGCCATGTTCGTCGCGATGGTGATCGCGCCCAGACGCCCGGCATCGGCGACGATCTGCGCCTCCTGTTCGTGCTGACGCGCGTTCAGCACGTTATGCGGCAGCCCCTCGGCCTTGAGCATCTCCGAGAGCATCTCGGATTTCTCGATCGAGGTGGTGCCGACCAGCGTCGGCTGGCCGATCGCATGCGCGGTCTTGATCGCCTCGATCACCGCGGCGTATTTTTCCTTGGCGGTGCGATAGACGCGGTCGTGCTCGTCCTTGCGCGCCACCGGCCGGTTCGTCGGCACTTCGACGACGCCAAGGTGATAGATGTCGCCGAATTCCTCGGCCTCGGTCACCGCGGTCCCGGTCATCCCCGCCAGTTTCTCGTAAAGCCGGAAGTAGTTCTGGAAGGTCACCGAGGCCAGCGTGACGTTCTCGGGCTGGATCGTCACCCGTTCCTTCGCCTCGATCGCCTGATGCAGACCGTCCGACAGGCGGCGGCCCTTCATCATCCGGCCGGTGAATTCGTCGATCAGCACGATCTCGTCATCGGCGACGACATAGTTCTGATCCTTGAAGAACAGCTTGTGCGCCCGAAGCGCCTGGCCGATGTGGTGCACGATCGTCGTGCTTTCCGGGTCGTAAAGCGACTGGCCCTCGGGCAGAAGGCCGTCGGCCTGCAGCTTCTGTTCCAGAAACTCGTTGCCCTCTTCGGTGAAGGTGGCGTTGCGCTGTTTCTCGTCGAGCTTGTAATGCTCTTCGGTCAGGAACGGGATATAGGCATCGAGCGTGCGATACATGTCGGACCGGTCCTGCGACGGGCCGGAGATGATCAGGGGCGTCCGCGCCTCGTCGATCAGGATGCTGTCCACCTCGTCGACGATGGCGAAGAAGTGATCGCGCTGATACATTTCCGCGACCGAGGCCTTCATGTTGTCGCGCAGATAATCGAAGCCCAGCTCGTTGTTCGTCGCATAGGTGATGTCGGCCGCATAGGCGGCGCGTTTCTCATCATCGGGCTGGAACGGATAGACGACGCCGCAGGTCAGCCCCAGATGGCGATAGACCTTGCCCATCCATTCCGAGTCGCGTTTGGCCAGATAATCGTTCACCGTGACGATATGCACGCCCTTGCCCGCCAGCGCGTTCAGATAGGCCGGGAAGGTGGCGACAAGGGTCTTGCCCTCGCCCGTCTTCATCTCGGAAATATTGCCCTGATGCAGGAAGATCCCGCCCATCAGCTGGGTGTCGAAGGCGCGCAGGCCAAGCGCCCGGCGGGCGGCTTCGCGGCAGTTGGCAAAGGCTTCGGGCAGCAGCGCATCCAGGCTTTCGCCCGCCTGCGCGCGGGCCTGCAGCTCGCGGGTTTTCGCCACGATCTCGGCATCGGAGAGCTTTTCGAAGGCCGGTTCCAGCGCGTTGATCTTCGCCACCAGCGGACGCGTCCGCTTGACCTTGCGGTCGTTGGGCGTGCCGAAGAGCTTTCTTCCAATGTAACCGAGGCCCAGCATTTTTTCTCCGCGGGTTCGTCTGACCAAATCGTGTGAAATGCGGTCTTGTCGCACCCGCCGCGCACCCGTAGAACGGCAAGCGGATAAGGGCGAAACGGCCTTCACAGGACCCTTGGCGATGTAAGGGGCTGCCGTCCGAGTGTCAACGCCGCGGGGTGCCGCGGCCCTGCGGGAGAGGCTTTGATGCCGATTTTCACACGCGTTCTGGGGTCTGTCGCCGTGATGGCGCTTCTGGCCGGTCCGGCGCTGGCCGAGGAGGCCGCGAAAGGGGGCAAGACCCCCGGTCCGGAAACCGTCGTCGCCACGGTCGACGGCACCGAGATCACGCTGGGCATGATGGTGTCCGTCCGCAACAGCCTGCCCGCGGAATATCAGCAGCTGCCCGATCAGGTGCTGTTCAACGGCGTGCTGGATCAGCTGATCCAGCAGACCGCGCTGGCGAAGGTGGGCGAAGGCATGATGACCCGCCGCGACGAGATCGCGCTCGAGGTCGAACGCCGCGCCTATCTGGCGGGGATGCTGCTGGATTACACCGCCGAGCGCGCGGTGACGCCCGACAAGCTGAAAGCGGCCTATGACACGAAATTCGCCAAGGCCGAACCGAGCCGCGAATATCATGCCGCCCATATCATCGTGGCCTCCGAAGCCGAAGCCAAGGCGATCAAGGCCGAGATCGACGGCGGCGCCGATTTCGCCACCGTGGCCAAGGCGAAATCGCAAGACGGCGCGGCGGCGAATGGCGGCGATCTGGGCTGGTTCGATCTGACCGCGATGGTGCCGCCCTTTGCCGAGGCCGTGGCCGCGATGAAGGCGGGCGAGATCAAGGGCCCGGTGCAGACCGAATATGGCTGGCATGTGATCAAGCTGATGGAAAGCCGTCTGGGCGCCGCGCCGACGCTCGAGGAAGCGACCGAGGAGCTTTCGGGCGATCTGCGGCAGCAGGCGGTGCAGGACCGGGTGACTGACACCGTGGCCAAGGCCAAGGTCGAAAAGCGTGTCGAGGGGATCGATCCCGCGGTGCTGAAGACGCCGAATTTCTTCGGCGCCAAGTAAGGTCCGCGGATGGAGGGGGAGAAGACGATGGCGAAGAAACGCGAACTCGAAGACAAGATCGCCAAGCTGAAGTCGAAGGTGAAGGACCTGCGCTCGCAGCTGGGCGAGATCACCGAGGATGCGGTGGCGATGCTGCGCGAAGAGGTGACCGAGGTCGCCTCGGCGCTGCGCGAGGGCGTGGCCGAAGCCGCGACGGCGGCCGCCTCTGCCGCGGCCACCGCCGCAGCCGAAACCGCGGCCGCGGCAAAGCCCAAGGCGCCGGTTTCGCCGCTGGCCCCCGCCGCCTTCCCCGCCCTGCCGGTGATCGCGGGCGTGTCCTTTGCCGCCGCCGCCGCGGGGGTGCGCTATGCGGGCCGGACCGATGTGATGCTGGCGCAGATCGCGCCGGGGGCGACGCTCGCGGGCGTCTTCACCACCTCCACCACCCGGGCCGCCTGCGTGCTCGATTGCCAGGCGAAACTGGCGGGCGCCGCCGATGAAAGCACTGGCGCCGCGATCGTGGTGAACTCGGGCAATGCCAATGCCTTTACCGGCGCCGCCGGTCAGGCTTCGGTCGATGCGGTGACCGGCGCCGTGGCCGAGGCGCTGGATCTGCCGATCAACCGGGTCTTCTCCTCCTCGACCGGGGTGATCGGCGAGCCGCTGCCGCATGACCGCATCGTCGCCGCCGTGCCCGGCCTTGTCGCCGCGCTGGACCCGGCGGGCATGGAGGCCGCCGCGCGGGCGATCATGACCACCGACACTTTCCCCAAGGGCGCCTGTGCCGAGGTGCAGGGCGACGGCGGGCTGATCCGCATCGCGGGCATCGCCAAGGGCTCGGGGATGATCGCGCCGAACATGGCGACGATGCTGGTCTATCTTTTCACCGATGCGAAGATCCCCGCGAAACTGCTGCAGAAAATGCTGTCGCGGCATGTCGATGACACGTTCAACGCGATCACCGTGGACAGCGACACCTCGACCTCGGATGCGTTGATCCTGGCCGCCACCGGGCGCTCGGCCGCGGCGGAAATCACCGATCTGCGCTCGCGCGCGGCAAAGGATTTCGAAGCGGCGCTGCGCGGGGTGATGCTGGATCTGGCGCAGCAGGTGGTCCGAGACGGCGAGGGCGCGACGAAATTCGTGGAAATCCGGGTCAGCGGCGCGGCGAGTGCCGATGATGCGCACAAGGTCGCGATGGCGGTGGCGAATTCGCCGCTGGTGAAAACCGCGATCGCCGGCGAGGATGCGAACTGGGGCCGGGTCGTCGCCGCCGTCGGCAAGTCGGGCGCCAAGGCCGACCGTGACAAGCTGCGGATTTCCTTTGGCGACATGGTTCTGGCCGAGAATGGTTGGCGCGTGCCGGATTATTCCGAGGAAGCGGCCTCTGCCTATATGAAGGGGCAGGAGCTGGTGATCGGCATCGATCTGGGGCTGGGCAAGGCGGCGAAATCCGTCTTCACCTGCGACCTGACGCATCGCTACATCGATATCAACGCGGATTACCGCTCGTGACCTCGCCCTGCGGTCCCTCGCCCGCGCCGACGACGGCGCGGGTGGTTCTGGTCAGTGCGGTGGCGCTGATCGATGCCGATGGCCGGGTGCTGCTGGCGCAGCGCCCCGAGGGCAAGTCGCTGGCCGGGCTTTGGGAATTTCCGGGCGGCAAGGTCGAGCCCGGGGAAACGCCCGAGGCCGCGCTGATCCGCGAATTGCACGAAGAACTGGGCATCGACACCTGGGGCAGCTGTCTGGCGCCGCTGACCTTTGCCAGCCACAGCTACGAGAGCTTCCATCTGCTGATGCCGCTTTTCGCCTGCCGCCGCTGGTCCGGCACGCCGCAACCGCGCGAGGGACAACGGCTTGCCTGGGTCAGCCCGGCACGGCTGCGCGACTACCCGATGCCGCCCGCCGACGAGCCGCTGATCCCGGTGTTGCAGGACTGGCTTTGACCAAGCAGACGCAGCGAGATTTCTGCGCGGCAGAAATTTTCCTGCGTCAATTTGGCCCCTGCGGCAACAAAACTACCCAAAAGATACCTCTGACGCACTTTTTCGTTTGCACTTTGTTAAGTAATCGTGACTAAGCTGAAGCTGTAATCGAGATTTCTAGGGAGGATGTCTCATGCTTCGCACCATCGTCGTCGGCAGCTGCGTCTCCGTGCAGGGAACGTTCGAGTCGCAGCTCGAAAACGGAAAAATCGTTGTCCGGGTTGGGGATAGGCTGTTCGCGGGCAAGCCCGTGATGCGCAACAACGCCTGATCCACCGGTCACAAACCACTCACGGCATGCAAAAGGGGGGCTTTCGCCCCCCTTTTCAATGTTCACGCTTCGGCGACAAAGGTCAGAGCTTGCGCTCGACCTCCTCGCGCTCGAAGATTTCGATGACATCGCCCGCGCGGACGTCGTCGTAGTTCTCAAAGGCCATGCCGCATTCCTGACCGGATTGCACTTCCTTGACCTCGTCCTTGAAGCGCTTGAGCGTCTTCAGCGTGCCTTCGTGGATCACCACGTTGTCGCGCAGCAGGCGCACGCCAGCCGACCGGCGGGCCACGCCTTCGGTGACAAGACAGCCGGCGACCTTGCCGACGCCGGAGACCTTGAAGACCTCCTTGATCGAGGCGTAGCCGATGAAGTTCTCGCGCACTTCGTTTTTCAGCAGGCCCGAGGCGGCGGCTTTGATGTCATCCACCAGATCATAGATGATCGAGTAATAGCGGATCTCGACACCCTTCTGGTTCGCGCTCGCCCGCGCGGGCGCATTGGCCCGGACGTTGAAGCCGATCACCGGCGCCCCCGAAGCCTCGGCCAGACCGACGTCGCTTTCGGTGATCGCGCCGACGCCCGAATGCAGCACCCGCACGCGGACCTCGTCGTTGCCGATCTTCTCCAGCGCCTGGGCGATCGCCTCGGCCGAGCCCTGCACGTCGGCCTTCACCAGCACCGGCAGTTCCGAGACATTCTCGTCCGCCTTGGCCTTGGCCATCAGCTGTTCCAGCGTCGTTGCAGCACCCGCGGCGGCACGCTTGTCCTTGGCGGCTTTCTCGCGGTAATCCGCGATCTCGCGCGCCTGCGCCTCGGTCTCGACCACGTTCAGCACATCGCCCGCTTCCGGGGTGCCGTTCAGGCCCAGAACCTCGACCGGAACCGACGGACCGGCCTCGTCGACGCGTTCGCCCTTGTCGTTGACCAGCGCCCGCACCTTGCCCCACTGCTCGCCGACCACAAAGATGTCGCCGCGTTTCAGCGTGCCGTGCTGCACCAGAACCGTCGCCACCGGACCACGGCCGACGTCGAGTTTCGCTTCGATCACCGCACCCTGCGCCGCACGGCCGGGGTTGGCGCGCAGCTCGAGGATCTCGGCCTGCAGCGCGATCGCTTCCAGCAGCTTGTCGAGCCCGAAGCCGGTCTTCGCCGAAACTTCGACCGTCTGCACCTCGCCGCCCATCTCTTCGACGACGACTTCGTGCTGCAGCAGGTCGGTCCGCACCTTTTGCGGATTGGCCGCATGCTTGTCGATCTTGTTGATCGCCACGATCATCGGCACCTTGGCGGCCTTGGCGTGGTTGATCGCCTCGACCGTCTGCGGCATCACCGCGTCATCGGCGGCCACCACCAGCACGACGATATCCGTCACCTGCGCGCCACGGGCCCGCATCGAGGTGAAGGCGGCGTGGCCGGGGGTGTCAAGGAAGGTCAGAACCGCGCCCGAATCCGTCGTCACCTGATAGGCGCCGATGTGCTGGGTGATCCCGCCCGCTTCGCCCGACACCACATTGGCGTGACGGATGGCATCCAGAAGCGAGGTCTTGCCGTGGTCGACGTGGCCCATGATCGTGATGATCGGCGGGCGCGATTGCAGGTCTTCGGCCTTGTCCTCGACGGTGTCGATCACCTGTTCGACATCCGCATCCGAGACGCGGACGGCGCGGTGGCCGAATTCCTCGATGATCAGCTCGGCCGTGTCGGCGTCGATGGCCTGGTTCGCGGTGACCATCATGCCCATCTTCATCAGCGCCTTGATCACGTCGGCCGCGCGTTCGGCCATCCGGATCGCCAGCTCGGACACCACGATGGTTTCCGGCAACTGCACGTCGCGGACCATCTTTTCGGCTTTCTGGCCGAAGCCCATCGCCTTTTGCCGGGCCTTTTCCTGCTTGCGCTTCATCGCGGCGAGCGAGCGCTGCCGCCCGCCTTCGCCCTCGATGTCCGACAGGCTCAGCTTGCCGGCACGACGGCCCTCGTCGCCGCCCTTGGCCGCCTTGCTGTTGCGGTCGGGGGTGGCATTGCGGTCGTCACGGTCGCGGTCGGTCTTGCGCGGGCCGGTGTTCGACACGCCCTTGGTCGCGGCACGCGCGGCGGCAGCCTCGGCCGCGGCCGGATCGGCCGGAGCGGGCTTGGCGACCGGCTTCGCCCGGACCTCTTCCTTGCGCTGGGCCCGCAGTTCGGCCTCGCGGGCCTTGCGTTCCTCTTCCTCGGCCTTCAGCCGCAGCGCTTCCTCGCGTTCGCGCTCTTCGCGTTCCTTGGCCTCGGCCTCGGCGCGGCGGCGTTCGCGTTCTTCCTCGCGCGCCTTTTCCTCGGCGACACGTTGCGCGGCCTCTTCGACCTCGCGGATCTTCGCGGCCTGCAGCGCCCTCAGACGGCGTTCCATCTCGGCATCCGAGATGCCCGCAGGACGCCGCGAAGGATCGCCCAGCGCGGGCGAGCCGGCCGGTTTGGCAGGGGCCGAACCGGGTTTCGGCACCACCACCTTCTTGCGCTTGGTTTCGACCACCACATTTTTCGTGCGTCCGTGGCTGAAGCTCTGCTTCACCGAACCGGGGCGGGCGCCGCCAAGACCGAGGGGTTTTTTGCCGTCCGTATCGCTCATGCCGTCTTCGTATCCTTCATGGCGGTATCGCCGCCGTCCTGCTTGCGCAAACCTGCAAGCCTTGCCGCTTCTCTGATTACACGCGGGGTGAGTCCCCCAGCCGCAAGCGCGCCGTGTATGGCATGGTCGCGGCCAAAAGCCAAACCCAATTCCGAGGCCGTCAGGCAGCCGAACCAGCGCCCGCCGGGCGGTGTCCAAAGCTTGCCCTTGCCGCGTTCCGATCCGTCCGAGGCCTGAAACAGCACCTTGGCCTTGCCATCCGCCAGCCAGCCCTTGACCTTTTCGAAGCCGCAGACCGCATGGCCGGTCTTCCGGCTCAAGGATACCAGCTCCACCACCCGCTGCGCCAGCCCGTCTTCGACCAGCTGACACAGGTTCTCGGGCAGCTTCACCTGCGACCTTGCGGCGCGGGCGAACAGCCCCTTGGCGACCGCCTTTTCCAGCACGGCGCGGTCCGACGTCACCCAGATGCCCCGGCCGGGAAGCTTTTCGGCCAGATCCGGGTAGATCATGCCATCGGGGCCAAGGACAAAGCGCACAAGGCCGAGCTTCGGCCCGACATCGCCCGTGACGATGCAGCGCCGTTCCGGATCCTCGTTGTCCTTGTCCTTGCCGCCGCGGCTCATCTCATTCCTCGGTTTCGTCTTCGTCGGTTTCGGTCGCGTCTTCGGCTTCAAGCTCCGAAATGTCGACCCAGCCCAGCTGGATCCGCGCCGTCATGATCAGCTTTTGCGCATCTTCCAGGCTCATCCCGAATTTCTCGAGGATGCCCTCGTCCTTGACGCGGGCGCCGTTCACCGTGGTCCAGCCGCCAGCCAGTTCCCAGTCGGCGCAGGTGGCGAAATCTTCCAGCGTCTTGACGTCGTCCTTGGCCAGCGCCTCGATCATCTGCGGCGTCAGGCCCTCGAAGTTGAACAGCGAGTCCTCGACCCCCAGCTCTTTCGCGGCGGCGATCGCCTTGGCGTTCTGCGCCTCGATGTAATCGCGGGCGCGGGCCTGCAACTCCTCGGCGGTGCCGTCATCGACGCCTTCGATCGACAGGAGTTCATCCAGATCGACATAGGCGACTTCTTCCAGATTGGTGAAGCCTTCGGCGACCAGCAGCTGGGCGAAGAATTCGTCCAGATCCAGCGCATCGACGAACAGTTTCGTGCGCTCGGCGAATTCGGCCTGACGGCGCGACGATTCCTCGGCCTCGGTCAGGATGTCGATGTCGAGCCCGGTCAGCTGGCTGGCCAGACGCACGTTCTGCCCGCGACGGCCGATGGCCAGCGACAGCTGCTCATCGGGCACCACCACTTCGATCTTGCCCGCTTCCTCGTCGATCACCACCTTGGCCACTTCGGCCGGTTGCAGCGCGTTCACCAGGAAGGTGGCCGCATCGGCGTTCCACGGAATGATGTCGATCTTTTCGCCCTGCAGCTCGCCCACCACGGCCTGCACGCGGCTCCCGCGCATACCGACGCAGGCGCCGACCGGGTCGATCGAATTGTCGTTCGAGATCACCGCGATCTTCGCGCGCGAGCCCGGGTCGCGGGCCACGGCCTTGATCTCGATGATGCCGTCATAGATCTCCGGCACTTCCATCTTGAAGAGTTCCGCCATGAACTGCGGATCGGTGCGGCTCAGGAACACTTGCGGGCCCCGGGTCTCGCGGCGGACGTCCTTCACATAGGCGCGGATGCGGTCGTTCGGACGATAGCTTTCGCGGCCGATCTTTTCGTTGCGGCGCAGGATGGCCTCGCCGCGACCGATGTCGACGATGATGTTGCCGTATTCCTCGCGCTTGACGACGCCGTTGATGATCGTGCCCTTGCGATCCTTGAATTCGTCGAACTGACGATCGCGCTCGGCCTCGCGGACCTTTTGCAAGATCACCTGTTTCGCCGATTGCGCCGCGATCCGGCCCAGATCGACCGGCGGCACTTCGTCGACGATCTCGTCGCCGAGCTGCGGATTGGTCTTGTATTGCTTCGCCTGGGCAACGGTCAGCTGCGCCTGGTAATTCTCGACGGCCTCATCTTCGACGACGGTGCGAACCCGGGTGAAGCTGGCACGACCGGTCTTGCGGTCGATCTTCACGCGGATGTCCATTTCCGAGCCATAGCGCGACTTCGCCGCCCGGGCGAGACTGTCTTCCATCGCCTGGATCACCAGATCGGGGTCGATCATCTTCTCGCGGGCCACCGCCTCGGCGGTCTGCAAAAGCTCGAGCTGGTTGGCAGAGGTGATTGCCATCTGTCAGGTCTCCTCGTCGGGGGAAGTCTGGTCGTCGTCTTCGGTTTGGATCTCGTCGAACTGGTCTTCGTCGATGATGCCCGCGGCCTTGCGCTGGCGCAGCATCTCGGCGATCAGCTCGTCGGTCAGGATCAGTTTCGCATCCGAAAGCCAGTCGAACTTCAGGCCGATGGTGACCTGTTCGCCCTGATTTTCGATCTCGATCAGCACTTCGTCGTCTTCGGTGCCGCGCAGGATGCCCTTGAAGCGCTTGCGCCCGTCGATCTGTTCCTCGGTCTCGATCCGGGCCTCGTAGCCCTCCCAGACGTCGAAATCCTTCAACCGGGTCAGCGGACGGTCGATCCCGGGGGAGGACACTTCCAGCGTGTATTTTTCCTCGATCGGGTCTTCGACATCAAGCACGGCGGAAACCGCGGTCGAGATCGCGCCGCAATCGTCGACGTCGATGCCGCCCTCGGGGCGGTCGGCCATGATCTGCAGCAGCGGATGCCGTCCGCCCTGCATGCGGATGCGGACCAGCTCGAAGCCGAGACCTTCGATGGTGGGGCCGATGATGTCGGCGAGACGCCGGTCGATGCCGGTCTTGGCGATGAGGTCGGTCATTCCGATCCCTGAAAACAAAAAACGGGCCCGAGCGGCCCGTGACATGGATCCGGTGGGCTTCAGGTTTGGACCCCGAAACGCCGCTGTTGCATTGCATATAGGCGAATCGCCCTCATGTTGCAAGCTTTCTCTGGGCTCACCCCCGCATCCGGTCCATCACCGCGACAAGCCCGGCGGTGATCCCCGGCTCGCTCAGGGCGTGACCCGCGGCGGGCACGATGCGCAGTTCGCATTTCTTCCAGCCATGCGCCAGCCGCCAGGCCGAGATCGGCGGGCAGATCATGTCCATCCGCCCCTGCACGATCACCGTCGGGATATGTTCGATCCGCGGCCGGTCGCGCAGGATCTGGCCGTCTTCCTCAAGGAAGGCGCGGTTCATGAAGAAGTGGTTTTCCAGCCGCGCGAAGGCATGGGCGTAATCGGGCGGCGATTCCCCCGGGAAACCGTCGTAATCGACCGAGGCGAGCGCGTTTTCCCACATCGCCCAATGGCGGGCAAAGCGGGCCTCCTGCAGGTAGTCGCCGGAAAACAGCCGCTTGTGATAGGCGGCAATCAGATCGCCGCGCTCACCCTCGGGGATGGGGGCGATGAACTGCGTCCACAGATCGGGGAAGAACTGCCCGGCGCCGCCGCCATAGAACCAGTCAAGCTCGGATTTCAGCGCCAGGAACACGCCGCGCAGCACCAGCGCCTGCACCCGGTCGGGATAGGTCTGGGCGTAAAGCAGGCTGAGCGTCGCCCCCCAGCTGCCGCCAAAGACGATCCAGTCGGAAATGCCCAGCTCGGTGCGGATCCGCTCCATGTCGGCGATCAGATCCCAGGTGGTGTTGTGACCGACCGAGGCATGGGGTTTGGACAGCCCGCAGCCGCGCTGGTCGAACAGCACGATGCGATAATGCGCGGGGTCGAAATAGCGCCGCATCGCCGGGCTGCAGCCGCCCCCCGGTCCGCCGTGACAGACCACGACCGGCCGGCCGCGCGGATTGCCCGATTGCTCGACATAGATCTGATGGCCGAAACCGACGTCGATCATCCGCTGGTCGAAAGGCTCGACCGGCGGATAGAGAAAGGCGCTTGCCGTGCGCTTTTGCCCTGCGTTCTTGTCCATGACTGCACTATATAACGGCTCGACCGCCCCCGCCATGGGGCGCAACCCAAAAGTTGACCGGAGGATGGCATGGAAACCGCAACGAAGACAATCGACCCCGCCGAGGTGGCGAAATTCGAGGCGATGGCGGCCGAGTGGTGGGACCCGAACGGCAAGTTCAAGCCGCTGCACATGCTGAACCCCTGCCGTCTGGATTATATCACCACCCAGATCGCGGCGCAGTTCGGTCGCGATCTGCGCGCCCCGAGGCCCTTCGAGGGGCTGCGGCTTCTGGATATCGGCTGCGGCGGCGGGCTTCTGGCCGAACCGATGGCGCGGCTGGGCGCGACCGTGGTCGGCGCCGATGCCGCGCCGAAGAACATTCCGGTGGCGAAGCTTCACGCCGAACAATCCGGCCTGACGATCGATTACCGCAACTGCGCCGCCGAGGATCTGGCCGCGGCGGGCGAGCGGTTCGACGTCGTGCTGGCGATGGAGATCATCGAACATGTCTCGGATACGCAGGGCTTCACCGACACCTGCGCGGCCCTGCTGAAATCGGGCGGGCTGATGATCATGTCGACGCTGAACCGCAATCCGAAAAGCTATGTCATGGCGATTTTCGGCGCGGAACGGGTGATGCGCTGGCTGCCCGTCGGCACGCATGACTGGTCGAAATTCGTGACACCGGACGAGCTTTACGAGCTGATGCGCAAGGCGGGGCTTGATCCGATCGACCGCAAGGGGATGGTGTTCAATCCCTTGGGCTGGAGCTGGTCACTGTCGTCGCGCGATCTCAGCGTGAACTACGCCGCCGCCTGCGTGAAACGCTAAGGCTGGGGGCGCTGCCCCCAGGCCCCCGGGACATTTGAGGCAAGATAAAACAGGCTCCTTTATCTTGCCTCAAATATCCCGGGGGTGAATGGCGAAGCCAGAGGGGGCAGCGCCCCCTTTTACTTCGTCTTCGGGCGAAACGCCGCGATTTTCGCCGGATCGGTGTCGATATGCCCGGCCCCGATCAGATCAAGGCAATAGGGCACGGCGGCAAAGACCGCATTCAGACAGGTCGCGATCGCGCGCGGATTGCCGGGCAGGGTGAGGATCAGG
Organism: Rhodobacter capsulatus SB 1003; assembly: GCF_000021865.1. NCBI lineage: Bacteria > Pseudomonadati > Pseudomonadota > Alphaproteobacteria > Rhodobacterales > Rhodobacter > Rhodobacter capsulatus. The sequence continues at coordinate 243,417 of NC_014034.1, read as the reverse complement.
CTTTTGCCCGCAATCCCCGCCGACTGGCGCGAGAGGATCGCGGTCGGCACTTCCCGCAGCGATGCCCGCCGCATTTCCTCGCCGAAACCGGCCAGTTCCTTTTCGATCACCTGCGCCGCGCCTTCGGGCGTTTCGTCCCGCGGTGCCGGGCCGGTGCCGCCGGTGACCAGGATCAGATCGACCCCCTCGGTCACGAAGCCGCGCAGGCAGTCGGCGACGCTGTCGCGGCCGTCGGGGATGATCACCCGGGAAATGGAAAGGGGTGTCGTGACGACACCCCTCAGCCAGTCTTCGCAGCCCGGCCCGCCCTTGTCCTCATACTCCCCGCGCGAGGCGCGGTCGGAGACGGTGACGATGGCAACCCGTGCCGTCATTTTTGCGCCACGCGCGCGTTGCGGGTGGCAATGAGGCGCAGCCGCAGCGCGTTCAGACGAATGAAGCCCGCCGCGTCCTTTTGATCGTAGGCGCCCGCGTCTTCCTCGAAGGTGACGTGCTTTTCGGAATAGAGGCTGTGATCGGACCAGCGCGCGACGGTCGAGGCCTTGCCCTTGTAAAGCTTGACCCGCACCGTGCCCGAGACATGTTCCTGCGTCTTGTCGATCAGCGCCTGCAGCGCCTCGCGTTCGGGGCTGAACCAGAAGCCGTTGTAGATCAGCTCCGCATAGCGCGGCATGATGCTGTCCTTCAGGTGACCGGCGCCCGCGTCGAGCGTGATCTGCTCGATGCCGCGGTGGGCTTCCAGAAGGATCGTGCCGCCGGGGGTCTCATAGACGCCGCGCGATTTCATGCCGACGAAGCGGTTTTCCACCAGATCGAGCACGCCGACGCCATGCTTGCCGCCGATCTCGTTCAGTTTCGCAAGGATCGTCGCGGGCGACATCGCCTCGCCATTGATCGCGACGGCATCGCCGCGCTCGAAGGTGATCTCGACCATCTCGGGCGTGTCGGGGGCCTCTTCGACCGGCACGACGCGCTGCAGCACGTAGTTCGGGAATTCCTGCGCCGGGTCTTCCAGCACGCGGCCTTCGGACGAGGTGTGCAAAAGGTTCGCATCGACCGAGAAGGGCGCCTCGCCGCGCTTGTCCTTGGCGATCGGGATCTGGTTCGCCTCGGCGAATTCCAGAAGCTTCGTGCGCGAGGTCAGATCCCACAGCCGCCACGGCGCGATCACCCGGATCGACGGGTCGAGCGCCGCCGCCGACAGCTCGAACCGCACCTGATCGTTGCCCTTGCCGGTCGCGCCATGCGCCACCGCATCGGCGCCGTGCTTCTGCGCGATCTCGACCAGATGTTTCGAGATCAGCGGCCGCGCAATCGAGGTGCCGAGCAGATAAAGCCCCTCGTACAGCGCATTCGCCCGGAACATCGGGAAGACGAAGTCGCGCACGAATTCCTCGCGCACGTCGACGATGTGGATGTTTTCCTTTTTGATCCCCATCAGCTCGGCCTTGGCGCGGGCCGGTTCCAGCTCCTCGCCCTGCCCCAGATCGGCGGTGAAGGTGATGACCTCGCAGCCGTATTCGGTCTGCAGCCATTTCAGGATGATCGAGGTGTCAAGGCCGCCCGAATAGGCAAGCACGACTTTCTTGGGAGCAGACATGAGGAGCCTCCGGAACTGCGGTTTCGCGCGGGTCTAGTGCGTTTTCGCCCGTATCTCAAGGGGCCAAGGGGGGAAAGCAGAACCCCGGACCGATGCGGCCCGGGGTGTCTTCGGTCTGGTCGGGGGGTTCAGATCGGGCGATCTTGCCCGCTGGCGTCGATGACCCGGTTCGGCAGGCCCATCTCGCCCAGAAGTTCCAGGAAGGGCCGCGGCGGCAGCTCTTCGACGTTGGCCATGTGACCGACGTCCCAGATGCCCTTGGCAATCAGGATCGCGGCGGCGACCGGCGGCACGCCCGCGGTGTAGGAAATGCCCTGGCTTCCCACCTCTTCATAGGCTTCCTTGTGATCGGCGACGTTATAGAGGAAGACCTCGGCCGGTTTGCCGTCTTTCGTGCCGCGGATCACGTCGCCGATGCAGGTCTTGCCCACATAATCGGGCGCAAGGCTGGCCGGATCGGGCAGCACGGCCTTCACCACCTTGAGCGGGATCACCTCCTGCCCCTCGGCGGTTTTCACCGGCTTTTCCGAGAGCAGCCCAAGGTTTTTCAGCACGGTGAAGACGTTGATGTAGTGATCGCCAAAGCCCATCCAGAAGCGCACGTCTGCCCCCGGATACCGGGCGGACAGCGAATGCACCTCGTCATGGCCGGTGAGGTAAGCTTTCTGCGTGCCGACGACGGGCAGATCCCATTCCTTGCCCACTTCGAACATTTTGTTCGTCTGCCAGGCGCCCTTTTGCCAGGAATAGACCGTGCCGGTGAATTCGCGGAAGTTGATCTCGGGGTCGAAATTCGTCGCGAACCAGCGGCCATGCGATCCGGCGTTGATATCGACGATGTCGATGCTCTCGATCGTGTCGAGGAATTCTTCCTCGGCCAGCCGCACATAGGCATTCACCACGCCCGGATCGAAGCCCACCCCCAGAATCGCGGTCACGCCCGCGGCCTTGCAGGCCTCGCGCCGCTGCCATTCGTAGTTGCCATACCACGGCGGCGCTTCGCAGATCTTCTTCGGGTCTTCGTGAATCGCCGTGTCCATATAGGCGACGCCGGTCTCGATGCAGGCCTCAAGCACCGTCATGTTGACGAAGGAGGAGCCGACGTTGATGACGATCTGCGCCCCGGTCTGACGGATCAGCGCGGCCACCGCCGCCGTGTCCATCGCATCGACGGCATGCGCCGTGAACGTGCCTTGCACCTTCATCGCGTTCTTCTCGTGCACCGAGGCGATGATGGCGTCGCATTTCGCGGCCGTGCGCGATGCGATGTGCAGGTCACCCAGAATGTCGTTGTGTTGCGCGCATTTGTGGGCAACCACCTGCGCGACGCCACCGGCACCGATGATAAGCACGTTCTTCTTCACTTCTTCTGGCTCCTTTCACGAGACAGGGAAGGGGGCGATCAGCCCCTCAGGACAGGGATGAGAGGTAATCCTCGTAGGTGAACTCGCGGATCAGATCGATCTGGCCCGAAGCGCGTTTGATCGCGATCGACGGCATGTTGACGCCGTTGAACCAGTTCTTCTTCACCATGGTGTAGCCTGCCGCATCCGCAACCGAGATGCGGTCACCGACCTTCAGCGGCGCGGGGAACCGCGCTTCCCCGAAGATGTCGCCCGCAAGGCAGGACTTGCCGCAGATCTGATAGGCGTGATCGCCCTCCTGCGGCAGCTTCGCGCTTTCGCGGTAGATCAGCAGATCAAGCATATGCGCTTCGATCGAGCTGTCGACGATGGCCAGTTGCTTGCCATTGTCGAGCAGGTCGAGAACCGTGACCTCAAGCGTCGTCGATTTGGTGATCGAGGCTTCGCCGGGTTCCAGATAGACCTGCACGCCGAAGCGATCCGAGAAGGTTTTCAGCCGCTTGGCAAGCTCTTCCAGCGGATAGCCCTCGCCGGTGAAATGGATGCCGCCGCCCAGGCTGACCCAGTCGAGCTTTTCCAGAAGCGGCGCAAATTCCCGTTCGATCCGGCCCAGCTGGTCATCAAACAGCGCGAAATCGCGGTTCTCGCAGTTGTAATGGATCATCACGCCGGAAATCAGATCGGCAACGCCCAGAAGCTTCGTCACATCCCATTCGCCCAGCCGCGAAAACGGCCGCGCCGGATCGGCAAGGTCAAAACCAGAGGTCGAGAACCGCGGGTTGAGCCGCACGCCGCGCTGGATGCCCTGCGACGGCTCGGCAAAACGGGTCAGCTGGCCCACCGAATTGAAGATGATCTTGTCGGCATAGGCACAGGCCTCGTCGATCTCGCGATCCGACCAGGCCACCGAATAGGCGTGCGTCTCCTTGCCGAATTTCTCGCGCCCCAGACGCAGCTCGTAAAGCGAGCTGGAGGTGGTGCCATCCATATGCGGGCGCATGATGTCAAAGGCCGACCAGGTGGCGAAACATTTCAGCGCCAGCAGCGCCTTGGCCCCCGAGGCTTCGCGCAACAGGTCGATCTTTTGCAGGTTCTGCAAAAGCGCCGTCTCGTCGATCAGATAGAAGGGCGTCGGAATCATGGGCTCCCCCCCGCGCGAAAGTGAAGCCGCGATATAGGACCCCCTCCCCCCCCGCGCAACAGGATTCGCGGATCCGGGGCCAAGGGGTCAGTCCACCCGCAGCCGCTCCTTCGCTACGCCGAGCGTGTAACCCTTTCGTGAAACATTTCTCACCAGCAGTTCCGACACCAGCGCATTGCCCAAGGCATCGCGCAGCCGCTTGATCCGGGTGGCCCCGGCGGCTTCCTCGCAATCGCCCTCGGGACGGCCTGAAATCACCGATTCGATCCGTGCGCCGGTCAGCCATTCGTCGTCCATCCGCGCCTCGGCCAGAACGGCGAGCGTCTCGATCGCCGCGGGGGTCAGGGTGAAAACCATGTCATTCAGCATCACAGCATTTTCCGCGCGCAGGATGCGCAGGCTCTGCACCTCGATCCCGGCGCGCTGAATGGCACTCATCCGCCGGTTCAGACCCAGGATGACGACCAGAAGCACCAGCGCCGCCACCATCAGCACCATGGCAAAGACCAAGAGGATGAAGATGATCACCCGATAGGAATGCAGCATGTCGGCGAATGTGTTCGACGATTGCGCCAGCACCTCCAAGAGCCGCAGCTGCGTCGGGTTCGTCAGCACGTCGTTTTGCACGAAGATCTGCTCGACCCGGGCATCGAAGGCATTGCTGTCGGGCAGCGACAGGAACAGGAAGGCCGCCGCCGAAGCCAGGGCCAGACCGATCGCCACCACCCCCCAGATCAGCGCCCGCGAGCCGGTCTTCAGCCCCTCAGTAACGGAGGAAGAATGCACCGGAACTGTCCTTTCTTTGCGCGAGCCCCTCGGGGCCGAAGACCGAAACGACGGTCAGCAGCGTCCAGCCCGCCGCCGCCAGACGCGGCGCCAGCTCCGCCTTGGCGGCTTTCTTCGAACAGGCGGCATCGGGCACTTCGGACACGCCATAGATTAGCCGCAGGGGCGCATCCTGCTTCGCCTTCCACGAGGCGAAACATTGCGCCTGCGCCGGGGCGGCGGCCAGAAGCAGAAGGGCAAGGAACAGGGGTCTCATCATGGGTGCAGGCTGCCCGGGCGGGCCGTGACATGCAAGAACCAAAGGGATTTTCGCCGCGGATATCGGATAACACGGGGCTGATATTGCGCTGCGGCGGGGGCGGCCCCCATGGTTGGACCAGGCAAACCGCAGGCCGTTGCGAACCCGGCCCGCCTTCAAAGGATCCCTGCCATGACTGCCTTCGCCTTCCCGCGCCTGACCGCCGCCGTGCTTGCCGGTGCCGTCGCGCTGACGGGAATCTCGGCCACGCCCGCCAGCGCCATGAACGACCGCGACCGGGCGGCGCTGGGCCTGATTGTCGGTCTGGGCGTGCTGGCCGCCATCGCCGATGGCAGCGAATCCCGCCGCGACCACCGCCCGCCGCCGCAGCCGCCGAGGCGTGATGACCGCGACTATCGCCGCGCCGACGATTGCCGGGTCGAGATCTGGTACGACCGCCATGGCCGCCGGATCGAGGAACATTCCCCCGGCTGCGATGACCGGCGCGGGCATCGCCGTGACCGCCGTCCGCCGCCGCAGGTCTGGGGCCCGGATGACTGGCGCTACTACCACAACCGTTGAACCGGACGATCTGGCGCGGGGGAAACCTCGCGCCTTTTTCGTTGCCATCCGCGCCATCAGGCGCCACACCGGGGCCATGAGCACCGCCCCCGACACCCGTTTTGAACAGGCCGCACTGGCCCGCGGCTTCACCCGAATCGCCGGCGTCGACGAGGTCGGCCGCGGCCCCCTCTGCGGCCCGGTCACCGCCGCCGCCGTCGTGCTGGATCTTTCCTGCCTCCCCGAGGGGCTGAATGATTCGAAGAAGCTTTCCGCGAAACGCCGCGCCGCGCTGGTGGCGCAGATCACCGCCACGGCCGACGTGTCCGTTGCCCATGCCTCGGTCGCGGAAATCGACGCGCTCAACATCCTGCAGGCCAGCCATCTGGCGATGATCCGCGCCATCGAAGGGCTGAAAACCCCGCCCGATCACGTGCTGATCGACGGCAACCGGCTGCCGAAGGCGCTGACGATCTCGGCCGAGGCGATCGTGAAGGGCGATGCGAGGTCGGTCTCGATCGCCGCCGCCTCGATCCTGGCCAAGGAAATCCGCGATGCGCTGATGGTGGATTTGGCGCAACAATACCCGGGCTATGGCTGGGAGAGGAACGCGGGCTACCCGACCCGGGACCATCTGCAGGCGCTTCTAGATCTTGGGGTCACCCCCGTTCATAGGCGTTCCTTCAAGCCCGTGCACAACATCTTGTGCCAAGACATTTCTGTAACCCGTTGATTCAAAAAAGAAATTGACGACGATTCATCTTTGACTCATTTTTGCAGGCACAGACCGGCACAAGCTGGCGACCCAAGGGCAAGACCCGAACGGGCAGAATGAGGCAGACATGAGCAAATCCGAGACGCGGAAGCCGCAGGCGGCGCTTCCGCTCAATGAAATACTTGCGGGCGACTGCATCGACGTGATGAACCGCCTGCCCGAGGCAAGCGTCGATCTGATCTTTGCCGACCCGCCCTACAACCTGCAATTGCGCGGCGATCTGCACCGGCCGGACAATTCCAAGGTCGATGCGGTGGATGACGCCTGGGACCAGTTCGGCAGCTTCGATCACTACGACACTTTCACCCGCGACTGGCTGGCGGCGGCGAAACGCATCCTGAAGCCGAACGGCGCGATCTGGGTGATCGGGTCTTACCACAACGTCTTCCGTCTGGGCGCCGAGCTGCAGAACCAGGGCTTCTGGATCCTGAACGATGTTGTGTGGCGCAAGTCGAACCCGATGCCGAATTTCCGCGGCAAGCGGCTGACCAATGCGCATGAGACACTGATCTGGGCGTCGAAATCCGAAGGCGCGAAATACACCTTCAACTACGAGGCGCTGAAAGCGCTGAACGAGGGCATCCAGATGCGCTCGGACTGGGTGCTGCCGATTTGCACCGGCAACGAGCGGCTCAAGGACGACGCGGGCGACAAGGCGCATCCGACGCAGAAACCGGAAAGCCTGCTGCACCGGATCATCCTGGGCACGACCAATGCGGGCGATGTGGTGCTCGATCCGTTCTTCGGCACCGGCACGACGGGCGCGGTGGCGAAGATGCTCGGCCGCGACTTCATCGGCATCGAACGCGAGGAAGCCTATCGCGAGGCCGCCCGCAAGCGCATCGACAAGGTGCGCAAATTCGACCGCGAGGCGCTGGAGATCACCGGCTCGAAACGCGCCGAGCCGCGCGTGCCCTTTGGCCAGCTGGTCGAACGCGGCATGCTGCGCCCGGGCGAGGAACTGTATTCCATCGGCAATCGCTTCAAGGCGAAGGTCCGCGCCGATGGCACGCTGGTCGGCAATGACGTGAAGGGCTCGATCCATCAGGTCGGCGCCCATCTCGAAGGTGCGCCCAGCTGCAACGGCTGGACCTACTGGCACTTCAAGCGCGACGGCAAGATGGTGCCGATCGACCTTCTGCGCCAACAGATCCGCGCCGAGATGAACTGAAAGATCAAACGGTTACCGCCGGTGTCTGGACGATGCGTCCAAGGCACGACCTTGCCCCGCCGTTCGTTCGGCGGGGCCTTTTTGATGTGAAGACTGCGTATTTGAGCCAAGAAAAAGGGGCGTATTTTTCCCAAGAAGAAACCCGTTCGCTTTTTCTTGGTGCAAATACGCCCGGGGGGTGCGGGGCGGAAAGCCCCCCGTTCCGCGGCTTCAGCTTTCCTCGAGCCGCAGCCGCAATTCGCGCAGCACGGGCAAGGCGGCGCGGACCTTGTCGGCGCCGATGTCGCGCACCACATCGGCAATCACCGGCATGAAGGAGGCCAGCGCGGCATCCCGCGCCTGCCGCCCCGCGGGCGAGATCGCCACGAACTTGCGCCGCGCATCGTCCCAATCGGGGCGGATATGCACATGCCCCGCCCAGACCAGTTTCGACAGCGTGTTGGTCATCGCGCCGCGGGTGACGTGGAAGGTCGCGGCCAATTGCGCGGGCGTGCGTTCCTCGGCAATATGGGCCAGGTGGTTCAAGACCGAGAAGTGGGAAATCTCCATCCCCTTCGGCAGCGCCCGGCTGACCACGTTGCGCGCCAGCTGATCGGCCATGAAGACCTCGGCGAAGAGCGCGGCGGCAAGCGGGTCGGTCGGATCGCTCATGGGCCGTCAAACCCGCGGTCATGGGTGATCGAGGGCACGCGGGCGCGGGCCTCGGCGACGCGGGAAAGATCGAGATCGACCAGCGTCACCCCGGGCTCCGTGCCGCCATCGGCCAGCACCTCGCCCCAGGGCGCGACGGCGAGGCTGTGGCCATGCGTCCGGCGCGGTTTTCCGGCGTGCGCCGCATGGGTGCCGCATTGCGCCGGGGCCAGCACGAAACAGGTGTTTTCGATCGCCCGCGCCCGGATCAGGCTTTCCCAATGCGCCGCGCCCGTGGTGTCATTGAAGGCCGCGGGCAGGGTCAGCACCTCTGCCCCCGCCTGCGAGAGCCTGCGGAAAAGCTGCGGAAAGCGCAGGTCATAACAGATCGCCATGCCGATCCGCGCGAAACCGGCCTCGGCCAGGACCGCCTTCGTCCCGGGGCGATAAGCCTCGGATTCGCGATAGCGCTCGGTCGGGCTGACATCGACGTCGAACATGTGGATCTTGTCGTAACGGGCGACGATCTGCCCGGCAGGTCCGATCAGGAACGACCGGTTGGCAAAGCGGCCGTCCGGGTCATGGGTCTTCAGCCCCAGCGAGCCGATCAGCAACCAGATGCCCAGACGCTCCGCCTCGGCGCGCAGGGCGGAGAGCGTCGCATCCTCGTCTTCATGCGCCAGCACCGCGCGCTGCAAGGCGCGGTCCGAGGACAGAAGATTGGTGCATTCCGGTGTCAGCACGAAGCCCGCCCCGCCTGCCGCAGCCTGCCGGATGAAATCGACCGTCACCGGCAGGTTCGCCGCCGGATCATCCGTCACCGAAAGCTGGACCAGAGCGGCGCGCATCACTCTGCCAGCATCGGATCAAGCTTGCCCGCGGCATCCAGCGCATGGATGTCATCGCAGCCGCCGACATGCACGCCGCCGATGAAGATCTGCGGCACGGTATGGCGGCCGTTCGCCCGGTCGCGCATCGCCGCCCGCAAGGCCGGATCGGCGCCGACATCGGTTTCCTCGAAGGCGACGCCCTTGGTGGTCAGCAGCTCCTTGGCGGCGAGGCAATAGGGACAGGTGCGGGTGGTGTAGATTTCGACGCGTTTCATGGGGGCTCCTTGTTGTCCCCAACGTAAGGGGTTCAGCCGTCGCGCGCAACGCGGGCCAGAACCGCGACCGAAACCCCCGCGGCGCCGGCCGCCAAAGCCGCCGCGGCCGTGGCTTCCAGCGTCGCCCCCGAGGTCAGCACGTCGTCGATCACCAGCAGCTGCCTGCCCCTGATCCGGTCCCGATATTTCGGATTGACCGCGATGGCGCCGTCCAGATTGCTCCGCCGTTCGGCGCGGGTCATCCCCTCCATTGCCGCCGTGGCCCGGGTGCGCAGGAACAGATCGGGCAGGCAGGCCAGCCCGCCCTCGCGCGCGAGGGCCTGCGCCAGCATCGCCGATTGGTTGAACTTGCGCCGCAACAGCCGCAGCCGATGCAGCGGCACCGGCGCCACCAGCATCTTCGGCCGCAGGATCGGCTGCACCGCCCGCGCCAGCATCGCGGCAAGCGGCGGCACCAGATCCAGCCGGTCGGCGTGTTTCAGCTGCAGCACCAGTTTCCGCCCGGTCCCGTCGTACAGAAAGGCCGCCCGCCCCCGCCCCCAGGGCCGCGGTCGGGTCAGGCAGTCGTCGCAAAGCACCGGCCCGGCATCCTCGCCCGGCAGGGGCGTGCCGCAGCAATCGCAGACGGTGCCGGCAAGAAACGACATCTCGCGCCAGCAAGCCGGGCACAGCCCGTCATCCGAGCCGACCGCCGCCCCGCAACAGATGCAGCGCGGCGGAAATACCGTGTGCAACGCCACCCGCAAGGCCGCGCGCAGCGCGTCTGGCATCTGCGGGCGAACCGCCCTATCTTTCACCCTGACCATGACCCAAGACCCTCGCCTGACCGACCGCACCGCCCTTTTGCGCCACCGTGCCCGCGCCCGAACCCTCGGGCCCGAGCTGTTCCTGCACGACGACGCCGCCGTCGAACTGCAGGAGAGACTGAACGAGGTTAACAGAACCTTTACATCTCCGGCTGTAGTGACGCATTTTTCACAACCCTGGGCGGAAATCCTGCCCGGGGCGAAAGTCGTGGCGGATGACGACCTGCTTGATCTGGCGCCCGGGGCGCATGATCTGGTGGTGCATGCGATGTGCCTGCACTGGGCCGAGGATCCGGTGGGGCAGATCGTGCAATGCGCCCGGGCGCTGCGGCCGGACGGGCTGTTCATCGCCGTGCTGTTCGGCGGCCAGACCCTGTCGGAGCTGCGCGCGGTTCTGGCCGAGGCCGAGGTGGCGCTGACCGGCGGTCTGTCGCCGCGCGTGCTGCCGATGGGCGAGATCCGCGATCTGGGGGCGCTGTTGCAACGCGCGGGGCTGGCGCTGCCGGTGGCCGACAGCGTGCTGCGCCGGGTCAGCTATGGCGATCCGCTGCGGCTGTTGCGCGATCTGCGGGCGATGGGCGAGACGAATGCGCTGAGCGCGCGGCGGCGCAGTTTCACCCCGCGCGCGGTGCTGATGCAGGCGCTGGCGCGTTACGCAGAACATTTCCCCGACACCGAGGGCCGCGTGCGGGCCAGTTTCGACATGGTCTGGCTGACCGGCTGGAAACCGCATGAAAGCCAGCAAAAACCGCTGCGCCCGGGCTCGGCCGCCTGTTCCTTGACCGAAATTCTGGGCAAAACGCCGCAGGGGTAAGGGCGCGCAATCCTTGCGCAAGGATATTGTTCAGCTTTTCATTGACCCCAAATGAAAAAGCTATACCTCCGGGACCGGACAGCCATCAGGACACGTCATGACGATTGCCAACCGCATCCTTCCGCACGCCCCCGCCGACCATCCGCCGGTGCCGGTGCCGCGTGTCGGCGTGCTTTTGGCCAATCTCGGCACGCCCGACGCCACCGACTACTGGTCGATGCGCCGCTATCTGAACGAATTCCTGTCCGACCGGCGGGTGATCGACTATCCGATCTGGAAATGGCAGCCGCTGTTGCAGCTGATCATCCTGTCGAAGCGGCCCTTCACCTCGGGCAACAACTATCGCTCGATCTGGAACGAGGAGCGCGACGAAAGCCCCTTGATGACGATCACCCGCGATCAGGTGCGCAAGCTGCGCGCCGCGGTCGAGACCCGCTATGGCGCGGGCAATGTGGTGGTCGATTTCTGCATGCGCTACGGCAACCCCTCCACCCGTGACGTGCTCGATGACATGCTGGCGCAGGGCTGCGAACGCATCCTGTTCCTGCCGCTTTATCCGCAATATGCGGGCGCCACCTCGGCCACGGCGAACGACCAGTTCTTCCGCGCGCTGATGCAGGTGAAACGCCAGCCCGCCGCCCGCACCGTGCCGGAATATTTCGCCAGGCCGAGCTATATCGAGGCGCTGGCCAGCTCGGTCGAGCGGGTCTATGCGACGCTCGACACCCGGCCCGACGTGCTGGTGGCCTCTTATCACGGCATGCCCAAACGCTATCACCGCGAGGGCGACCCCTATCATTGCCAATGCCAGAAAACCTCGCGGCTTTTGCGCGAACGGCTGGGCTGGGGGCCGGATTCGATCGACACCACCTTTCAATCCGTCTTCGGCACCGAGGAATGGCTGCGCCCCTATACGGTCGAGCATGTGGTGCAGCTGGCGGAAGCGGGCAAGAAGAACATCGCGGTGATTTCCCCCGCCTTTTCCGCCGATTGCATCGAGACGCTCGAGGAAATCAACGGCGAGATCCGCGAGGCGTTTGAACATGCGGGCGGCGAAAGCTTCACCTATGTGCCCTGCCTGAACGACGACGACCTGCACATCGCCGCGCTTCTGGAAGTGGTCGAGGAAAATCTGGCGGGCTGGATCGACTGATCCGCCCGGCCGCGACCGGACATGAAAAAGGGGGCCGCGGGCCCCCTTTGGCTTGCCAAGGATCCGGGTCTCAGATCAGCACGACCTGGGTGCCGACCTGCGCCAGTTCGAACAGTTCCTCGACATGCTGGTTGAACAGGCCGATGCAGCCGTTCGACGACTTGCGGCCGATCTTGCGGGTGTCGTGGGTGCCGTGGATGCGGTAATACTGCCAGCTCAGATACATCGCGCGCGTGCCCAGCGGATTGTCCGGACCGGCTTCGACGAAATCCGGCCATTCCGGGTTGCGCTGCTTCATCGAGGGCGTGGGCGACCAGGTCGGGTTCTTCACCTTGCGGATGATCTCGGTGCGGCCGCGGCGGGTCAGCTCTTCCGACACCGGCACCGAGGTCGGGTAAAGCTTGTAGATCGACTCGTCCTCGGACCAGAAATGCAGCGCCCGCGAAATCGTGTCGACCAGGATGATGCCGTTCTTCGTGTTCGAGAAATAGGGCTTCCAGTCAAGTTCGCGGAAGCTCGAGATGTTGCGCCGCATGTTGGTGTTTGCGGTTTCCTCGCGTTGCTCGAGGCCGGTATCGGGCAGGGCCTGGGCAAGCACCGCAGGCGCGGCCAGCGAGGCCCCGGCAAATGCGGCGGTGCCGAGGAAGGAACGGCGATCGAGCATCTTGCGCGCATCCGACATGGGGTGAACTCCGTGGGCGTAAACGATTCAGGGCGCTTCCTTAATGCTGCCGCGCCGCAGGTGCAAATCAAACCGGCGTCATTGTGACGTTTCACGCAACTGTGGGTTTGCGCCGCCGCGCGGGCCGGTGTAAGGGACCGCTCAAATCCGAGGGGAAACCATGATCCGCGCCACCATCCTGCTTGTTTCGGCCAGCCTTGCCCTGGCAGCCTGCACCACCTCCGGGGAGCAGATCGGGCCCGATGGCAAGCCGCTGCCGAAGATGTATCGCATCACCAAGGGCGATGCGAAGGAGATCCCGGTGCGGGTGGTCGAGGCCGTGAACACGCTGCGCGCCGCCCGCGGCACCGCGCCGGTGGCGCTGAACCCGGCGCTGACCGCCGCCGCCGAACGGCATTCTCGCGACATGGCCGATCAGAACCGGCCCTGGCACTGGGGGTCGGACGGGTCCTCGCCGCTGCAGCGCGTGCAGCGCGCGGGCTTCATGGGCCAGTTCCTCGGCGAGAACATCTCCGAGACCTACGAGACCGAGACCGAAACCCTCTCGGCCTGGATGGGTCTTGCCGACACCCGCGACGTGATCCTGAACCCGGCGGCAACGCAGATGGGCTTTTCCTGGTATCAGGAGCCCTCGGGCAAGATCTGGTGGACGATGGTCACCGGCCAGTAATTCCGGCATCAGCCGACACGAAAAAGGCCCCCGCGGGGGCCTTTTGCCTGTCCGGGGGCCGGATCAGGGGAAGATGAAGATCGGCGTGCCATTCGGCACCATCGCGAAGATTTCCTCGATCTCGTCATCCTTGACCGCGATGCAGCCCGCCGTCCAGTCGCCGCGGGTGCCGCGGTATTTCCGCCCCTGCCCGTGGATCATGATGTCGCCGCCCGGCTTGCGGCCATGCGCCTCGGCATAGGCCGTGTCCGCCTCGTTCGGATAGGACACCCGCAGCGACAGGTGATAGGCCGAATTCGGATTGTGCATCGAGATGTGGTAAAGCCCCTCGGGGGTCTTGCCATCGCCCTCGAAGCGCTTCTTGCCGACCGGATTGCCGCCCAGCGCGATCTTGTATTTGCGCACCACATCGTCGCCGACAAACAGGAACATCTTCCGTTTGCGCTTGAACACCTGGATCTGCGTGACCCGGGGCCCGGAATAGTTGCGGAATTTCGCGGAATCGCCGCCGCAAGCGGCCAGAAGGGTGAGGCTGGAAAGCCCCAGAAGAAGCGTGCGACGGTGCATGACGTGCCTGTGTGCTGCCGGTAGTCTGGTGTTATCGTTGCGCCCATCCTAGCGGAAAGCAGGGCGGGCGCGAAGCCCTTACGTCCGCCGGAAGCGTGCCGCAAGCTCGATATGCGCGGAGTAGCGGAACTGATCGACCACGATCACGTCAGCCAGCGCAAAGCCCGCCTGCACCAGCCGCTCGGCATCGCGGGCGAAGGTCACCGGATTGCAGGACACATAGGTCAGGTCGCGCAGGCTTGACGCCGCGATCTCGGCCACCTGCGCCTCGGCGCCCGCCCGCGGCGGATCGATCACCACGGCGTCGAAACGGTCGATCTCGTCGGGAAGCAGCGGGCGGCGGAACAGATCGCGGGCCTCGTGGGTCAGACGCTTGAGGCCCTGCGCCTGCCGCCAGCCCCAGTCGAGCGCGGCCAGCATCGCCGCCTCGCTTTCGACGGCATGGACCTCGGCCGTCGCAGCCAGCGGCAGCGCAAAGGTGCCGCAACCGGCAAACAGATCGGCGATCCGCGCCGCGCCCTCGGTGGCTTTGCGCACGAAATCGACCAGCGCCGCCTCGCCCGCGGCGGTGGCCTGCAAGAACGCCCCGGGCGGCGGATTGACCCGGGCGGCGCCAAAGCTCTGCAGCGCCGGACGGCGGGCGGCGACGGTCTCGGCCTCCCAGCTCAGCCGGGCGAAATCATGCGCCTCGGCCAGCCCGGCAAGGGTCTGAAACAGCGCGGGGTCCATCTCCTTGCCGCCCCTGGCCGCGATTTCCAGCCCGGCTTCCGACAGCGTCACCGCAAAGGCGACCTCGCCCTTGCGCGAGGCCCCCGCCGCCGTCATCGCATTGAGCGCGGGCAGCACGGCCAGAAGTTCCGGCCGCAGGATCCGGCATTGCGGCACCTCGACCACCGTATCCGAGGCGCGGGCGTGAAAGCCGACCAAGGTGCCTTTCTTCGTCCGCCGCCCGGAAAAGGTCGCGCGGCGGCGCGAAAACTCGGGCGAGGTTTCGACCCGGGCAACGCGCGCGGCAATCCCCCGCCCGGCCAAAGCGGTTTCCACCACCTGCGCCTTCCAGCCCGCGACGAAGGCGTCCGAGGCATGCTGCAACAGACAGCCGCCACAGGCGCGGTAGTGCGGGCAAGGCGCCTTCACCCGGTCGGGCGAGGGGGTGACGATCGACGGCGCCGCGATGCGGCCATTTTCGACCGTCCCCTCGACCAGCTCGCCCGGCAGCGCCATCGCCACATGCACGGTGCCCTCAGGCCCATGGGCGACGCCATCGGCAAGCAGGGACAGACGATCGATGGTGAATGGCATGGGCGGGCTCCTTTGCGCCCGCTTAGCCGATGGGACCGCGCCCGCCAAGCCTATTGCGCGGCCTCGATCCCCGGAAGCGGCTCTTCGGCCTCTTCCTCCTCGGTGCCAAGGAAGCCGCCCGACTGCCGGTTCCAGTAGCGCGCATAAAGCCCGTTCTGCGCCAGAAGCTCGGCATGGCTGCCCTCTTCGACGATCCGGCCCTGATCCAGCACGACGATGCGGTCCATTTCCGCGATCGTGGACAGCCGATGCGCGATGGCCAGCACGGTCTTGCCCTCCATCACCCGGCCAAGCGCCTTCTGAATCGCCGCCTCGACCTCGCTGTCCAAGGCCGAGGTCGCCTCGTCCAGCACCAGGATGGGGGCGTTCTTCAGAAACGCCCGCGCCAGCGCGATGCGCTGCCGCTGCCCGCCCGAAAGCTTGACCCCGCGTTCGCCCAGGGCCGCCTCGTAGCCGGTCTTGCCGGTGTGATCGACCAGCCCGAGGATGAAGTCATGCGCCTCGGCGGCCTTTGCGGCGGCGATCATCTCCTCCTCCGTGGCATCGGGGCGACCGTAAAGAATGTTCTCCCGCGCGGAGCGGTTGAACATCGCGGTTTCCTGCGTGACCATCCCGATATTGCGGCGCAGGCTTTCCTGCGTGACATCGCGCAGGTCGGTGCCGTCGATCATCACCCGGCCCTTTTCGGTGTCGTAAAGCCGCAAAAGCAGCGCCACGAGGGTCGATTTCCCCGCCCCCGAGGCGCCGACGATGCCGATGCGTTCCCCCGGTTTGATCGTCAGATCCACGCCGTCGATGCCGCCCTTTTCGCGGCCATAGGCGAAGCTGACCTGATCGAAGCGGACCTCGCCCTGCACCCGGCCCAGCACCTGCGCGCCTTCGGCATCGGTGATCGCATGGGCGGGGGTCAGGGTGCGCATGCCGTCCTCGACCTCGCCGATGTTCGACCAGAGCGCCATCAGCGATTGCGACACCCAGCCCGACATCTGCGCGATGCGCATGGCAACGGCCCCCGCGGCGGCGATGTCGCCCGGCGTCGCGGCGCCCTTGCGCCACATCAGCATCGCGCCGCCGACCAGAAGGATCGGCAACAGGCCCGAAAAGGTGATCTGGCTCAGCCGATACCAGGTGGTGGTGACGCCGAACCGTTTCGTGGCGCTGCGATAGCCTTCCATCGCGCCCAGGGCGACGCGGTCTTCGTGATCGTCATGGGCGAAAAGCTTCACCGTCTTGATGTTGGTGATCGTGTCGACGACCTGCCCCGTCACCATCGCCCGGGCGGACGCCCGCGCCTTGGACCGCCCCCGCACATGCGGCAGGAAGGCCCGGATCAGAAGCAGGTAGAACACCAGCCACAGCGCCAGCGCCAGCGCCCCCCAGGTGTCTATTCCGGCCAAAAGCACCACCGAGCCGATGATCGAGGCCAGCGCGAAGAATACCGTGCCGATGACTTCGGCGATGACATCGGTGACGGCGCGGGCGGTCTGCATCTGCTTTTGCGCGATGCGGCCGGCGAAGTCGTTGTCGAAGAAGGTGACCGAATGGCCCATGGTCCAGCGGTGCAGCCGCGACAGCACCTGCGGCATCACATTCGGCGCCACCAGCATGTTCATCGTCCAGGTCGAGAGGCCAAAGGCCCCGGGCCGGATCAGCAGATAAAAGACGACAAAGGCCAGAAGCAGCCACAGATGCTGCCCGGCATGGGTCGCGGGATCGGCGCCGACGACAGAGTCGATGACCAGGCCCAGAAGCCAGGCCGCCCCCACCTCCATCGAGCCCGCCAGCGCCGAGGCGGCCCCGGCAATCCACACGGCGGGCCAGGCGCCGTTGATGCACCAGCGCAGAAACGGGATCAGTCGCGAGGGCGGCGGGCCCTCGGCAGGAAGGAAGGCGTCAGTCATCGGAAGTCCTTTCGGCTTCGAATATAGCGGGCACGCCCGAAAGGGAAAGCTCAGCCGTCGGTGCCCAGCAGCGCCTCACGCGAAAGCGAGAAGCCAGAGGCGATCCAGCGGCGTTCCAGTTCCTTCAGTTTCGCGCCAAGGGCCGGTCCCTGATGCTTGGGCATCAGGTCGGCGGCGGTCACGGGGAAGCGCTGCGCGGCACCGAATGCGACCCTGTTCCGGCTGGATTCGGGAATTTCCTGCCCCAGAGAGGCGCAGCGGATCAGCAGCGCATCGCGGCCGGTCTCGGCCCCGTAACGATAGCCCAGTTCGGCGTCGGAACCCGGATCGCCCAAAGCCTCGCGCAGACGCTCCAGCCGCCGGGCCTCGGCTTTCGAAAGCCGCAGCCGGTCAGCAGGGTCTTCGCCGCCCAGACAGGCGAGACGGCGCAGCGGATCGGCCGGAACAGAGCCTTCCAGATGCACGAGCGGCGCCAGAAACCGCGCCTCGGCCCCGGGCAGAACCTGCGCCAGCACACCGCTTGCCGCCATCGCCGCCACGGCCGGGGCGGGATCGGGGGCAGAGAGCAGCTTGCGCATCTCATGGCCGATGCGTTCGCGCGAAAGCGTCTCTATTCCGGCTGAAAACGCGGCGCAGGCGGCCAAACCTTCGGCATCCATCCCCTGGTCCGGGTCGCCATACCAGGCGGTGAAGCGAAAGAACCGCAGGATGCGCAGGTAATCCTCGGTGATACGCTGCGCCGGATCGCCGACAAAGCGCAGCCGCCGCGCGGAAAGATCGGCCAGCCCCTCACCCAACGGGTCAATCACGGTGCCATCCGCCCGCGCATAAAGCGCGTTCATGGTGAAATCCCGCCGCGCCGCATCTTCGCGCAGATCGGTCGAGAAGGCCACGATGGCATGACGGCCAAAGGTCTCGACATCGCGGCGAAAGGTGGTGACCTCGTGGCCGACGTGATCGGCGACCACCGTCACCGTGCCATGCTCGATCCCCGTCGGCACCGGCTTCAGCCCGGCGGCTTTTGCCAGCGCCATCACCCGTTCGGGCGGCGCATCGGTGGCGATGTCGATATCGGAAACCGGCTGGAACAGAGCCGCATTGCGCACGCAGCCGCCGACCAGAAGCGCCTGATGCCCGCCGTCCGACAGCATCGCCAGCACCTTTTGCACATGGCCCGCCGTCAGCCAGTCGCCCGTGATCTTCATCGGCCCATCCGGTCGGTCAGCGCCCGCAGCATCCGCGCGGTGGCGCCCCAGATGTAATGCGGGCCAAAGGGCGCCACATAATAGCGCCGCATCCCGCCGCGCCAGTGGCGGCTTTCGACCCTGAACCGGCCCGAAACCAGATGCGAAAAGGGAATGGTGAAGACCGCCTCGACCTCGGACGGGTCCGGGCGCGGGGTGAAGGGCGCCCTCAGCCGCGCCAGAACCGGGGTGACCAGAAAGCCCGTCACCGTCTCATGCGGATCAAGCGTGCCAAGGATCTCGACAGTGCCGCGCGGCAGGCCGATTTCCTCCTCGGCCTCGCGCAGCGCCGCCGCCACCGGGCCCGCGTCGCCCGGCTCGACCTTGCCGCCCGGAAAGGCGATCTGCCCCGGATGGTGGCGCAGATGCGAGGCGCGCTTGGTCAGGTAAAGCCGCAGCCCCGCGGGCGTCTCTTCGAAGACCAGCAGGACCCCCGCAGGCCGCAGCACGCGGCCCTCGGGCAGCACCGTCCCGGGGTTCAGGTCGAAATCCGACGACGGCCGCCCCGGCCTTGCCAGAGCGGCAAGGAGGGGCGCGAAGCCGTCAGCCATCCGCCGCCTCTTTCGGGCTGCCATCGGGGTTCTTCACCGCCTCGAAGCCCAGCGTCAGCGGATCGAACACGTAATGCGCCCCGCAGAACTGGCAATCGGCGGTCACCGTGCCCTCGGCGGTGGTCATGTGGCGCAGATCGCGGGCGGAATAGATCGACAGGCTGGTGCGCACCCGATCGGCCGAGCAGGTGCAGCCGAACCGCACCGGCACCGGATCATAGACCCGCGGCACTTCCTCGTTGAAGAGCCGCACCAGCAGGTTCGTCAACCCGACCGAGGGGCCGATCAGCTCCATCGTCTCGACCGTATCGAGCAGCACATTGGCCCGGGTCCAGTTCTCGTCCTCGGCCCCGGCCAGAATGTCGGCATGGCGCAGCAGACCGCCCTCGCCCGAGCCTTCGCGCGCGGCAATGGGCGAGGAGGGCATCATCTGCAGCATCACGCCACCGGCCCGCCAGCGTTCGGCCTGACCGGCCTCGGTCGAGCGGCCATAGGCGAGCTGGAACCGGGTCGGCAGCTGTTCGGACTGGGCAAAATAGGTCTCGGCACAGGCCGAAAGCGCGCCACCGGCGAGCGGCGTCATGCCCTGATAGGGCAGCGTCCCCTCGCCCTGATCGATCATCACCGCCAGATAGCCCTCGCCGATCTGGCCGAAGGGATCGGCGTCTTCCTCCAGCCGGGCCGGGTCGAAACTGGCCCAGGCGCGGATGCGGGCGGGGCCGCCCTCGGTCTCGGGGGCGTAATAATCGGTGGCCAGAATCCGGATCGGCCCCTTGCCGCGCACCTGCAGCGAGAGCTTCCAGCGCAGTTTCATCGTCTGCCCGATCAGCGCCGTGAGCAGGGCGATCTCCGCCACCAGCCCCTCGACCACGGCCGGGTAATCGTGCTGGCGCAGCACGTCTTCCAGCACGCCATCCAGGCGGGCGATGCGGCCGCGCACATCCGAGCGGTCAAGTTGGAACGGCAGGACGGTATCGTCCCAAGCGATTTGCGAAAGCGGTGTCATCTGGTTCCCGGGGGTTTTCGAGCAGCCCTTGGGCTGGCATACCGTGCCTATATAGGCGGGGCAACCGGTTCCCCCAACAGAGGATGTGCGAAAATGCGGCGGTTTGGCGAACAGGTGGTGGCGGGGCAGCGCTACAGGCTGCGGCCGGGGGCCTATGCGGTGCTGATGCGGGGCGACCGTTTCCTGCTGACGCATCAGGCCGAGCCGAAGCCCGAATTCCAGCTGCCCGGCGGCGGCATCGATCCGGGCGAGGGCGCGCTGACGGCGCTGAACCGCGAGGTGTTCGAGGAGACGGGCTGGTCGATCACCGGGCATCGGCGGCTGGGGGCCTATCGGCGCTTCACCTACATGCCGGAATACGACCGCTGGGCGGAAAAGGTCTGCCACATCTATCTGGCGCGGCCCGCGCTGCGCCGCGGCCCGCCGAGCGAACCCGGCCATACCGCCTTCTGGATGTCGGGCGCCGAGGCGCTGGCCGCGCTGAGCAATTCCGGCGACCGGCACTTTATGGCGAAAGTTCTGCGAAATCTGGGCTGAGTGTTGCGAAAACACAGCAATAACGGGCTTCTGCAAGCCAAATCTGTTCAGGCCGTCTGAGTTATCGCTAGTCATTGTGTCAATTTTGAGGTATTCGAAATACAGCAGTTAGAAGCCGGCCAAAAGAGCCGGGTCATGTTCGAGGCGGAGCAGTATAATGGTGAAGTCTGTCGACTTTGCCGTCCGTGATACTATGGGCGGTATTTCCCGTGGCTTTGTCGCCGGAGAAGGCGCAAGCGATTTCGTTCAGGTTGGGGCTGGCGACGAGATTTCGCTGAACCTGAGCAAGACCAGCATCCTGAAATATATGCGGGACGGCGACGACCTCCAGATCATTCTGGTCGACGGGCGCACCATCACCTTGTCCGGGTTCTATCCCGCACATGGCGAACTTTACATCTCTTCGGACGGGGAACTGACCGCGGTGGCGCTTGAAGAGGGCGGCAACGGGGTGATCTATGCCGATTACGGCACCCCCGAAGTGATGGGGAAATGGAGCCCGAACGAACAGCTGGCCTTCCTGGACGGCGATGACGTCCTGGGCCCGGCCGGGGATGATGTCACCGGCATGGCCAATTTTGCCCCGGCCGCGCTGGCACTCGGCCCGCTGGGCTGGGCTGCGGCCGGTCTGGCCGGCCTGGGTCTGTCCGGCGGCGGCGACAGCGGTCCGACCGATCCCACCAGCCCCACGGACCCGACCGATCCCACGGATCCGACCGATCCCACGGACCCGACGGACCCGACCGATCCTACGGACCCGACCGATCCCACGGATCCGACCGATCCCACGGACCCGACCGATCCCACGGATCCGACCGATCCCACGGACCCGACCGATCCCACGGACCCGACCGATCCGACCGAGCCCACGCATCCGACGCCCACCGTCGATGAGCGCGATCCGGCGACGCTGACCACCAACACCGAAGCCTCGGCGACGGTGTCGGGCACCGGCGAAACCGGCTCGACCGTGGTGGTGACGCTGGGCGGCGAAACCATGACGGCCACCGTCGGCGCCAGCGGCACCTGGTCGGTGACCTTCACCGGCTCGACCTTCCCGGCGGATGGCGATTATTCCTCGAGCGTGGTGGTCACCGCGCCCGGCGGCGCCGTCTACAATCTTGACGGCCCCGATTACCTGATCGACATGACCCGTCCGCCGGTGGCGATCACCGAAGGCGCGCAATCGACCGGCGACATCGAAAACGCCAGCGAACATGCCGATGGCATCACCATCCGCGGCACCAGCGAGCCCGGGGCGACGATCCGTGTCGTCATCGACGGCCATGAACAGACCACCACCGTCGGCGGCGACGGCGGCTGGAACGTGACCTTCCCGACCTCCGACCTGCCGGAGGGCACCTATACCAAGGGCATGCTGGTCACCGCGACCGACATCCACGGCAACGTCACCACCCTGACCGACACGCTGGCGGTGGATACCGAAACCAGTGTCCGCTTCGATGCCAATCTGGCGGGCGGGGATGATCTGGTGAACCAGGCCGAACGCGCCGCGGGCGATCTGGTGCTGACCGGCACGGCCGAGGCCGGGGCCACGGTGCTGGTGCAGTTCGGCACCGGCTCGCGCAGCGTGACCGCCGATGCGCAGGGCCGCTGGAGCGCCGCCTTCAGCGCGGGCGAATATGCTGCGGGCACCTATACCGGCGAGGCCACGGTCACCGCGACCGACCTTGCGGGCAATACCGCGACGCAGACGCATCTGATCGATGTCGACACCGAAGTCTCGCCGCTGTCGCACTGGACCGACACCCCCGGCACCGACGGCGTGGTGAACGGCGCCGAGGCCGCGGGAGGACTTCTGATCGAGGGCACCGTCGAGGCCGGATCGGTCGTCACCGTGCAGCTGGCCTCGGGCCGGATCGTCCTCGCCTCGGTGAATTCGGACGGCAGCTGGTCGGCGCAGATCCCGGCCTCGGACCTGCCGACGACCGAGACGAACAACCTGCAGCTGACGGTGAACGCCACCGATCCCTATGGCAACACCGCGACCCAGACCAGTCTGATCGATGTCGATCCGCTGGTGCGCAACTTCCATGCCTTCAGCACGGTGACGAACGACAACGTGGTGAACCGGTCCGAGGCGCAGACGGGCTTTGCGATCTCGGGCACGGTCGAACCCGGGGCGACGGTCGCGGTGACGCTGGAAAACGGCGCCGTCCGCACCGTCACCGCCCAGGGCGACGGGACCTGGACCGCGGTTTTCACCGCGGCCGACCTGCCGGGCGGCTCGGGCGCGATGAGCTACACGGCCGTGGCCACCGATGCGGCGCAGAACACCGCGACGACCTCGGGCAGCTTCAGCTATGATCTGGTGACGCCGGATGCGCCGGTGATCGGCGATGTCACCAATAACGGCAACGGCACCCGCGGCCTTTACGCCGATGTCAGCGAGGGAGATCACTACGTGATCGAAACCGTCGCGGCGGATGGCACCGTCACCCTGATGCGCGACAGCGAGCCGATGAGCACGCCGAGCGAGGACGAATACTATTCGTTCAACCGGGTGCCGGATGGGCAGTTCCTTGTCGTCACCGACAGCGATACCGCCGGAAACGAGATGTCGACCCTGCTGGTCGTCAGCCCGAACGGCAGCGTGACGATGGATCTGGACAACAGCGGGCTGAGCCGGTTCGACTTCGGCTCGATCGACCTGCATCACGCCTCGGTCGATCTGACGATCACCGCCGAGCAGCTGCAATCGCTGACCGGCGGCGACAATGACCTGATCGTGCGCGGCGATGCCAACGACCGGGTCACCGCGCTGGGCGCCACCGACACCGGCGCGACGGCGTCGATCGACGGGCACAGCTACAGCATCTACACGCTGGGAGACGAGGGACACCGCATCCTGATCGACGACTCGATCACCAACGTCACGATCTGACGGTGCCCCGATGACCCGGAACGGCAGCTTCGCGCCGCTTTTCCGGGCCCTCCCCGTGGCCCGGATGTCGGCGGCGGCACTGATTGCGATGATGGCGAGCGGCTGTATGGAGGGGACCCCCTTCCCCACCGGCCGCTCGGCCTTCTCTCCTGCGACGGCCACGCTGGTCGCGGGCAAGTCCGGAACGACGGTCGACACCTCGGCGATCATCGCCGAGCTGGCGGGCCGGGTGTCGGTGCTGCCCGGGTCGGGCCCCTATGCGCAGGTGGCCGAGGCGGTGCTGCGCGATGCCAAGGGCTCTGCCAAGGCGGAGCTGCGGGTGGCGCGGCTGACGGCGCAGGCGACCTCGAAGAACTGGCTGCCGCGGATCGGGCCCAGCCTCAGCCTGACGCGGCTGGGCGATCTGGCGGCCGAGCTGCTGATCAACCAGACCCTGTGGGACAATGGCGCGAAACGGGCCGAGCGCGAGGCGGCGGCGGCCGATGTCGAAGTGGCGGCGGTCTCGCTTTCGGCCGAGATGAACGACACCGTGGCCGAGGGGCTGAAGGCCTATGTCAATGCGCTGAAGGCGCGCGAACAGGCGGCGGTGGCGGATCGTTCGGTGGCGAAACTGGGCGATTTCAACGAGATCATGCAGATCCGCGTCGAAGGCGGGCTGTCGGATGGCACCGAGGCCCGGGTGCTGGCGCAAAAGCTCTCCGAGATGCAGGCGACGGCGCAGGCCGATCGCGACACGGCGGCGGCGGCGATGGCGCAGCTGCGCGCGATGACCTCGGCGCCGCTCGACGGGCTTGCCGGGATGAACGACCTGGCCCTGCCCGAGCCCCTGCCCGGGGCGCTTTCGGTGACGAAATCGCGCGCCGAGGCGGAACGGGCCGAGGCCGAGGCGCGGATCAACCGCGCCGGTCATCTGCCGAAGCTGGGCGCCGAGGCCCGCACCGGCAGCGGCGACAGCGACATCGGCCTGACGCTCGGCATCGACCAGATGCTGGGCTTCGGCACGAAAGCGCAGCTGGAAGCGGTCGAGGCCACGCGCGAGGCCGCCGCGGCCCGGGTGGCGCGGACCGAACAGACCGAGGCGCAGGACGTGGCGGCGCTGCGCGCCAAGATCGCCGCGCTGGAAGCGCGCGAGGCCCGCGACGGCGCGGTGGTGGCGGAGACCGCCGCCGGGCTGGAGATGTTCACCGAGCAATACAAGATGGGGCGGCGGTCGCTGATGGATCTCGTGAGCATGTATGAAAGCCATGCGCAGATGGCCCATGCGCAGGCCGGGCTGAAGTATGACATCGCGCTGATAAAGCTGGAAATCGCGCGCAAACACGGGATATTGGTGGACGGCAGAAATATCTGAAACGGTGCGGAAGCTTGGCAGACCGGGTGATAGCCTTCGATCTGAATGCGGCCCGTGTCAGCGGGGCGTCCGATGGCGTCTTGCCCAAAGCCGTGCCCGCCACGCCCAGCGCGCCCAAGGCCCCCGGACGGGCGCGGGCGCGGGCGGAACTGGCCTCGGCCTATGCCGCGCTTCTGGGCGCGCAGGTGCCCGCCGCCGACATTCTGGAACAGATGCTTCTGGCCGTCGGCGAGGCCACCGCCGCGGTCACCGGCGCCGAGGCGGATGAGGTTCAGCCCGAACATATCGCCGCGGTGCTGCGGGTGGCGGGGATGACCGCCACGGTCGAGCAGATCGCCCGGCTCTCGCCCGGGCAATGGCCGGCGCTGGCGCAGATGACCTCGGGGCAGCTCGTGCTGGTGATCAAGCAGGAAGCCGAGCTGCTGTTCGTTTATGACAAGACCTGCCCCGATCAGCGCGCCGAGGTGGCTCTGGCCGAATTCGCGCCGTTCTTTTCGGGCCGGATCATCCGCGCCCGCACCTCGCTGCGCCAGCTGGAAAGCCGCCACGCCCCCGACACCGCGCCCGAACACTGGTTCTGGGGTGCCTTCAAGGCGCAGCGCCGCGCCTTTGTCGAAGTGGCTCTGGGCTCGCTGTTTGCCAATATCCTGGCCGTCGCGGTCTCGATGTTCTCGATGCAGGTCTATGACCGCGTCATTCCGCACAAGTCCGAGGCGACGCTCTGGGTGCTGGCGCTGGGCGCGCTGCTGGCGCTGGTGCTGGAAATGGCGCTGAAACTGGCGCGCTCGGGGCTGATGGATCTGGCCGGTCGCAAGATCGAGCTGACGGTGCAGGGCCTGCTGATGGACCGGCTTCTGGGGATGAAGGCGGCGCCCGGGCGGCGCTCGCCCAGCCAGCTGTTTTCCGCGATGCGGGAATTTTCCTCGGTGCGGGAGTTCTTTACCGCCTCGACCATCGGCACGATCGCCGACATCCCCTTCATCTTCATCTTTCTGGCCCTTGTCGCCTCGATCGGCGGCAATCTGGTCTGGGTGCTGCTGGCGGGCGCCATCCTGATGGTGGTGCCCGGCTTCCTGCTGCAGGGCAAGATGATGAAGATCACGCAATCGACGCAGGGTGCCTCGGCCCGGGCGGCGAAGCTTCTGCACGAGGCGATCTATGAACATGAAACCGTCGCCACCCAGCGCGGCGCCGACCGGTTCAAGCGGGTCTGGGAAGAGCTGACGACGCTTTCGGCGGTGAAATCCTCGGAAAGCCGCAAGCTCGCCTCGGCCCTGACCTACTGGGCGCAGATGATGCAGCAGGCGACCTATGTGACCGCGGTGATGGTCGGCGCCTACATGGTCTTCGAGGGCGAATTCACCGTGGGCGCGATCATCGCCATCGGGCTTCTGACCTCGCGCACGCTGGCGCCGCTGACGCAGCTGGCGGGAACGATGGCGCGCTGGGCCAATGTGAAGGCGGCGCTGCAGGGCCTTGAAGAAATCGCCGGGGCCGATCAGGTGCAGGCCGCCAGCCGCAGCTATCTGCGCGCCGAACGGATCGAGGGCGAATACGAGCTGCGCGGGCTGGAGTTCAAATACGACCCCGAGGCCTCGGCGACGGTGGACATTGCTGCGCTGCGCATTCCGCCCGGACAAAGGGTCGCCATTCTGGGCTCGAACGGCTCTGGCAAGTCGACGCTGCTGAAGCTGCTCGCGGGGGTTTACGAACCGACGGCCGGGCGGATCCTGCTGGATGGCGTCGATCTGGGCCAGCTGCATCCGCGCGATCTGCGCCGGGCCGTGGGGTATCTTTCGCAGGACGTGCGGCTGTTTTCCGGCACCTTGCGCGACAACCTGAACCTGACGCAGCTGGAACGCGACGAGGACAGGCTTTACCGGGCGCTCGATTTTGCCGGGCTGGGGCCGTTCCTGCGCGGCCATCCGAAGGGCCTTGATCTGCCGATCCGCGACGGCGGCGAGGGGCTTTCGGTGGGCCAGCGGCAGTCGATCGGCTGGGCGCGGCTCTGGCTGCAGGATCCGACGGTGGTGATCCTTGATGAACCCACCGCGGCGCTGGACACCACGCTGGAAACGACGCTGGTCAGCCGGCTGGAGACCTGGCTGGACGGGCGCACGGCGATCATCGCGACGCATCGGGTGCCGATCCTGGCGCTGACCGCGCGGACGCTGATCTTGCAGAACGGCCGGATGGCGGTCGATGGCCCGCGCGATGCGGTGCTGGCGCATCTGACCAAGGCGAAGGCCGCGGGGGGGCCGAAATGAGCACCGTCGATCCTTCGGCGGTGACCACGGCGGCGCGGCGGATGAGCTGGACGATCTGGCTGATCGGCCTGTCGATCCTGGCCTTTCTGGTCTGGTCCGCCTATGCCCGCATCGACCAGATCGTGCGCGGCCCCGGAGAGATCGTCTCCTCCTCGAAGCCGCAGATCATCCAGAACCTGGAAGGCGGGATTCTGGCGGAGCTGAATGTCTCCGAGGGCGACGAGGTGTCCCCCGGCACGGTGCTGGGGCGGCTGCACGAGACCTCGTACCGGACCCAGGTCGATGATCTGAAGGCGCAGATCGCGGCGCTGGAAATCCGGCAGCTGCGGCTCGAGGCCGAGATGAACGGGCTGGACGAATTCGTGCCGAGCGAGGAACAGGATCGGCTGGTCCCCGAGATCGTGAAATCGGAAAGCGCGCTGCTGCTGGCGCGGCTGAGCGATTATGCCTCGCGCAAGAAGGGGGCGGCGGCGATCCTGAAACAGGCCAAGGCGGAACGGGACATGCTGGAAAAGATGTTCGAACGCGATGTGGCGCCGCTGATCGAGGTGACCAAGGCGCGCAAGGCCTATTCCGATGCCGAGGCGCAGCTGAACGACATCACCACCAAGGCGGAGCTGGACCGCGCCTCGGATTATTCCGAAACGCTGGAAAAGCTGGGCACCTTGCGCCAGCAGCTGAAACTGTCGGAAGACCAGCTGACGCGGACCACGCTGACCTCGCCGATGCACGGGATCGTCAACAAGCTGTCGGTGACGACGATCGGCGGCGTCGTGCGGCCGGGCGAGGAGATTCTGGAGATCATTCCGCTGGACGAGGAACTGTTCATCGACGCCCGGATCGCGCCAAAGGACATCGCCAACGTGAAGCTGGGTCAGGCGGCGACGATCAAGCTGTCGGCTTATGATTACACGATTTACGGCAGCCTGCAGGGCGCGGTGCATTTCGTTTCGGCCGACACGTTCAAGGACGAACAGAAGCCCGATGCCGAGCCCTATTACAAGGTCACGCTGCGGGTCGATCTGGCGCGGCTGACCGAACGGCAGCGCCGTCTTGAAATCCGGCCGGGGATGCAGGCGACGGTGGAGCTTTACACCGGCGAAAAGACCGTGCTGCAATATCTGCTCAAGCCGCTTTACAAATCGCGCGAGGCGCTGCGCGAGCCTTAACCGACGTTTTCCTTGGCGCCGTTGAATTCAAAGAGCACCGCCGAGACATCGTCGGCCAGGTTGTCCGAGGTCATGCGCTGCAATTCCCAGTAAAGCGCATCCAGAAAGGCCGGGCCGCGCAGCAGGTTCAGCCGCTTGAGCAGCATGGCAAGCCCCTCCTCGCCGATCTGCGGCCGACGCGGCGGTTCCGCCTCGGTGATGCCGTCGGAACCAAGGAACAGCCGGTCCCCTGGCGCAAGCCGGGTGGTGACGGTTTCGTAGCTCGCCCCCTCGATCAGCCCGACGGGCAGGCCGCCGTCGCCCAGAAATTCCACCGACCCATCGGCGCGCAGCACCGCCGGATGCGGATGGCCCGCCTGCACCAGTGCGACCTTGCCGGAAATCAGGTCGACATCGGCATAGATCAGGGTGAAATAGCTGTCGGTCTGCATTTCCTCGAGCACGAGCGTGTTCAGATAGGCGGCCAGATCGGCCGGATCACGGCCGTCGTAAAAGCCGAATTCGGTCTGGATCAGGGCGATGTTCTGCTCGGGCGAGGTGCCCGACAGATAGCCCGCCAGCCGCGCCGTCATCAGCGCCGAGGTGATGCCATGCCCCGAGACGTCGATGCCATAAAGCCCGACACGGCGGATGTTGATCGGAAAGAAGCCCACCAGATCGCCGCCGACATGGCCCGAGGGCCGCAGCGTCAGCGACACCTGCGCATTGCCGAAGCTGCGGTGGCGTTCCTTGACCAGAGATTGCTGCAGCTTGCAGGCCTCGACCAGATCGCGGTTGATCGAATCGTAAAGCGACTGCAACTCGCCCAGCGCAAGGGAAAGCTGCCGGTTCTTCTCCTTCATCGCATGTTCCATGGTGAGGATGCGCTCGCCCGCCATCAGCCGGGCCCGCAGCTCGTCGCCATTCACCGGCTTGGCCAGAAAATCATCGGCGCCGCTTTGCAGCCCCTCGGCCACGTCATGCTTTTCCGTCTTCGAGGTCAGAAGGATGAAATAGCCGTAACCCTCGCGCGGCATGGCGCGGAACTGCTGGCAGAATTCGATCCCCGACATGCCGGGCATCATCCAGTCGGAGAGCACGAAATCGGGCTCGATCCGGCCGCAGATGTCCAAAGCCTCTTCCGCCGTGCCCGCCTCCAGCACCTCGTAGCCCGACCGCGAGAGCAGCGCGGACAGGATGCGACGCTGCATCTTGCTGTCGTCCACGACCAGAACCCGGCGCGGCACGGGGGCAGGCTCGGAAGTTGAGGTCGGATCTGAACGGTCTGAAATGGGATCTGTCACGGGCTCACCGGAACTGCGCAGCCCGCACTCTGCGCGATCGACCTTAAGAACAGGTGAATCGCCGTAATCCTGATCGGAGGTTAAAGCTTCCGCAAGAAATGGCCCGTAGCCTTTGGCTGTGGTGAGAAAAGGGCTCTGTGGAGGGAACTATGATCGATTGGGAACGGGTCGCCGAGTTGCGATCCGAAATCGGCGCCGAAGGGTTCGCCGAAGTGCTCGAACTGTTTCTCGACGAGGTCGAGAGCGTGGTGATGAATCTGGGCCGCAAGCCGGACAAGCTGGGGGACGAGCTGCATTTCCTCAAGGGCTCGGCCTGGAATCTGGGCTTTCGCGACTTCGGCGCGATCTGTCAGGACGGCGAACGCCGCTGCGCCGCGGGCAATGCAGCGACGGTGGACATTCCCGCCGTGCTCGACTGTTACGGCCGCTCGAAGGAGATCTTCATGGGCCGGGTCGACGAATTCCTGTCCGCCGCCTGAGGCTCAGATCAGGAATTCGGCGATCGCGGAATCGTCGGTGATGTCGCGGTAATCAAAGCCCGCGGCATCCAGTTTCTGCGTCAGCGCATCGAAAGCGCCCGCCTGCTTCGTCTCGATGCCGATCAGCACCGAGCCGAAGTTGCGGGCGGATTTCTTCAGATATTCGAACCGCGCGATGTCATCCTCGGGGCCCAGCATCGACAGGAATTCGCGCAGCGCCCCCGGCCGCTGCGGCATCCGCAGGATGAAGTATTTCTTCAGCCCGGAATAGCGCTGCGCCCGTTCCTTGACCTCGGGCAGCCGCTCGAAATCGAAATTCCCGCCCGAGGTCACGCAGACGACGGTCTTGCCGCGGATCTGTTCGGCCAGTTCCGGCAGCACGTTCAGCGACAGCGCCCCGGCCGGTTCCAGCACGATCCCCTCGTGGTTCAGCATTTCCAGCATCGTCAGACAGATCCGGTCCTCGGGCGCCAGCAGGATCTCTCCGGGGGTCACCCAGTCCAGCGCCGCAAGCGGCAGGGCCCCGATCCGCGCCACCGCCGCGCCATCGACAAAACTGTTCACCTGCTTGAGCGTCACCGGCGCCCCCGCCTTGACCGCCGCGGTCAGGCTGGCCCCGCCCAGGGGCTCGACGAAGCGATAGCCGGTCTGCGGCGCCGTCGCGCGCAGATAGCCCGTCACCCCCGCCGCCAGACCGCCGCCGCCCACCGGCAGGATGACCAGATCGGGCGCCCGGCCCAGCTGATCCAGGATCTCGACCCCCACCGAGGCCTGACCCTCGATCACGTTCTCGTCATCGAAGGGCGAGAGGAAATGCGCCCCCGCCTCGGCGCAGAATTTCTGCGAGGCCGCCAGCGTCTGGTCGAAATAATCGCCGGTCAGCACGATCTCGACCGCGTCGCCGCCAAAGGTGCGGGTCTTGTCGATCTTTTGCTGCGGCGTCGTCACCGGCATGAAGATCGTCCCCCGCACGCCGAAATGACGGCAGGCAAAGGCCACGCCCTGCGCATGGTTGCCCGCGCTGGCACAGACGAACTGCCGCGCCTCGGGGGTCAGCTCCAGCAGCTTGCGCATCGCGGTAAAGGCGCCGCGCAGCTTGTAGCTGCGCACCGGCGTCAGATCCTCGCGCTTGAGCCAGATCTCGGCCTCGTAGCGTTTGGACAGGAACTCGTTGCGCTGCAAAGGCGTCGGCTCGAAGAGCGTGCGCAGGGCGCGGGTGGCGGCAAGGGCGGCAAGGGCAAATTGGGTCATGGTTCGATTAGACCCGTCCTTCGGGCTTTGGCAAGCGCCGAGCGACAGGATTGCCCCCGGACCGGCCAGGGCTGGCGCCGAAACGAACCGTTTCCAGATTGGCGATTTGCGCAAAATTGCGTCCAAGAGTCACATTTTCGCCGCAACCGCGACACTGCCGGGACGACGGAACGGCAGAGCCTGCCCCTGCTCATCTTGGGGGTGTGCGATGCGGATTGCTTTCACCAGACGAGTCGAGTCCGGCTTCGCCCTGCTCGACACGAATATCGAACGGCTCGAAATCGTCGCGACGGCTTCGGGCACCTTCCTTTACAGCATGACCGGCAGCAATGGCGGCATTCTGGCCTGGCAGATCGGGGCACAGGCCGTGCCGACGGTCGCCGACAGTTTCTACTTCCCCGGCAGCCTGACCGGGATGGCGACACTGGATCTGTCCTGGGCGACCTTCAACGGCTACACGCGGGTCATCTTCGGCGTCACCCAGGGCGGCGATCTGCTCAGCTCGAACAGCGCGACCGCCGGGGATCTGGGGCGGCAGACGACGATCCGGCTGGACGATGCCCGCAGCCCCTGGCTGCAGAACGGGCTGCTGACCGCGGAACTTGCCGGCGGGGCCGACATGATCTATGTCGCCGATGCGATCAGCGGCGCGTTGAACGGCTATGCGATCGACGCCGACGGCATCCCGCGCTGGGTCTCGGCCACCGCCAGCCCGGCGGGCGGCCTCATCCTCGGGCAGGTGCTGCTCGAGATGGTCTCGGTGGCCGGACAGGACTTCCTGCTGCGCGCCGATTGCGGCTTTGACGGCGTGGCCAGCTATCGCGTCGGCGCCAACGGGGCGCTGGTGCAGGTCGGCGTGCTGGGGGCCTCGAACGGGCTCGGCGTGAACGACCCCACCGTGATGACCACGGTCACCGCTTTCGGCAAGACCTTCGTGCTGCTGGGCGCCGCGGGCAGCGGCACGATCTCGGTGATGGAACTGACCGCGACCGGCAGCCTGCGCCCGACCGATCACCTGCTCGACACGCTCGACAGCCGCTTCGGCACGATCACCGCGCTGGAAGCGGTCGTCGTGCAGGGCCGGGTCTTCGTGCTGGCCGGGGGCGGCGATGACGGGCTGACCCTGTTCACGCTGTTGCCCGACGGGCGGCTGGTGCATCTGCAGACGCTAGAACAGGGCCCGGGGCTTGGCCTGCAGGACGTCACTTCGGTGGCGATGGCCGTCGTCGGCACCGAGTTGCGGATCTTCGTCGCCTCGGGGGCCGAACCCGGGCTGAGCCTGTTGCGCATCGATCTGGCCGCGCTGGGCGTGACGGTGACCGGCGCCGCCAGCGGCAGCCTGCGCCGCGACGGTTCGGCGCTGGATGATCTGCTGGTGGCGAACACCACCGGCCGGGACACGCTGATGGGCCTCGCGGGCGAGGATGTGCTGGTCTCGGGCCCGGGCAGCACGGTGATGTTCGGCGGCGCGGGCAACGACACTTTCGTGATCCGCAGTTCCGAAACCCGGCATTACGTGATGGATTACAGCCCCGGCGACCGCATCGATCTGGGCGGGCTGCCGATGCTGCGATCGACCGCGCAGCTGATCGCGACCCCCACCGACCGCGGCCTGCTGCTGTCCTTTGGCGGCACCGAGATCGAGATCGTCTCGGCGACCGGACGGCCGCTGGCGCTGAGCGACCTCTGGTCCGGGCTGAGCTTCGGCCTGCCCGACCGGCTGCTGGTGCTGGGCGAGGTGCGGGGCGAACGGATCGTGGCCGACAGTCTTGGCGGCGGGCTCTCGGGCACGATCGGCCGCGATACCCTGATCGGCAGCAACCGGGCCGACACGATCCGCGGCCTCGAGTCGAGCGACATGATCCAGGGCGGTGGCGGCAATGACGTGATCTTCGGCGACCGCGGCAATGACACGATCGCCGGCAATGACGGCGACGATTCCCTGATCGGCGGCGAGGGCGCGAACCGGATGAACGGCGGCACGGGCAATGACACGCTGACCGGCGGCGAGGATTTCGACGTGCTCAACGGCGCGGCGGGCGCCGATTCCCTGGTCGGCAATGGCGGCAACGACACGCTTTTGGGCGATATCGGCCGGGACACGCTGCTGGGCGGGGCGGGCAATGATGTTCTGAACAGCGGCGGCGACGACGATCTGCTTTCGGGCGGCGAGGGCGAGGATGTCCTTGGCGGCGGCGCGGGCAATGACACGCTTTTGGGCGATGCGGGCAACGACACGCTGCGCGGCGATGCGGGCAACGACCGGATCGAGGGCGGGGCCGGTCTCAATGTGCTGAGCGGCGGCGCAGGCGCCGACACGCTTCTGGGCGGCGCGGGCAACGACACGCTTTACGGCGGATCGGAAACCGGCACGCCCGAGGATCTGGCCGACAGCCTGTCAGGCGGCGGCGGCAATGACGCGCTCTCGGGCGGGGCCGGGGCCGACACCCTGCGCGGCGGCAGCCACAACGACACGCTGCGCGGCGGCAGCGGGGCCGATCTGCTCGATGGCGGCGACGGCGACGACTGGCTGTTCGGCGAAGGCGGCAACGACCTGATGACCGGCGGGGCGGGCAAGGATGCCTTCCTGCATGACGGCAGCCTGGGCGCGGGCACCGACTGGATCTCGGATTATTCCGCCGAAGACCGGCTGGTCTTCAACAATGGCTCGGCGCGGATCAGCGATTTCGGGCTGCGCTGGGTCGATCTGGGCGGCAGTGCCGAGGCGCGCGACGTGCAGATCATCTATCGCCCCACCGGCGCCGCGGTCTGGACGGTGGTCGATGCCGAAAGCCTGCAGCGGCTGGCGATCCAGATCGGCGCCGAAACGCATTACCTGCTGGTCTGAGGGCAGCGCTTGCGACAGGCCGGGTGACTTTGTCGCAAGCAATTGTTAAGGAGACGCGGAACCCCTGTTGCAACGAGGACCGCGATGTTCGTCGAAGACACGCCGCTTGCCGGTGTCAAGCTGATCACCCCCCGCCGCTTCGGCGATCACCGGGGCTTCTTTTCCGAAAGCTATTCGGCCAAGGCTTTGGCCGAGCACGGGATCGACACCGTTTTCGTGCAGGACAACCATTCGCTGTCGATGACCGTGGGCACGATCCGCGGCCTGCATTTCCAGAACCCGCCGCATGCCCAGGACAAGCTGGTGCGCTGCGGCAAGGGCTGCCTCTTTGATGTCGCGGTCGACATCCGCAAGGGCTCGCCCACCTACGGGCAGTGGTTCGGCGCCGAGCTGAGCTTTGAAAACGGCCGCCAGCTTCTGGTGCCCAAGGGCTTCGCGCATGGCTTCGTCACCCGCGCGCCGGAAACCGAGATCATCTACAAATGCTCGGACTATTATCACCCGGAAACCGAGGGCGCGCTGATCTGGAACGACCCCGACATCGGCATCGACTGGGGCATGGGCGATCTGGAGCCGGTTCTGTCGGCCAAGGATGCGGTCGCGGGCCGGATCGCCGATTTCGACAGCGCTTTCAGCTGGCAGGGCTGAGCCGAGACCGACAGGATTGCAAAGGCCGGTTGTCCTTTGCAATCTGCGCAAGTAAGCCTGTTTCAAACCAGAAGAAATGGAATTTGCCATGAAGATTCTCGTGACCGGGGGGGCAGGGTTCATCGGCTCCGCGGTGGTGCGTCTGGCGATCGCGCGCGGTCATGCGGTGGTCAATGTCGATGCCCTGACCTATGCCGCCTGTCTGGACAACGTGGCCTCGGTCGCCGGCTCGCCGCTTTATGCCTTCGAGCAGGCCGACATCCGCGACGGCGCCGCCATCCTGGCCATTCTGGACCGCCATCAGCCCGATGCGGTGATGCATCTGGCCGCCGAAAGCCATGTCGACCGCTCGATCGACGGGCCGGGCGTCTTCATCGAGACGAATGTGATGGGCACCTATCAGATGCTGCAGGCCGCCCGGCAGCATTGGGAAGGCCGCGGCCGTCCCGGGACCTTCCGCTTCCATCACATCTCCACCGACGAGGTCTTCGGGTCCCTGCCGCATGATCCGCAGGTCAAGTTCACCGAGGACACGCCCTATGATCCGCGCAGCCCCTATTCGGCCTCGAAGGCGGGCTCGGATCATCTGGTCCGCGCCTGGCACGAGACCTATGGCCTGCCGGTGCTGCTGACCAATTGCTCGAACAATTACGGGCCGTTCCATTTCCCGGAAAAGCTGATCCCGGTGATCATCCTGAACGCGCTGGCGGGCAAGGCGCTGCCGATCTATGGCGACGGCTCGAACATCCGCGACTGGCTTTATGTCGAGGATCACGCCGATGCGCTTCTGACCGTGGTCGAAAAGGGCGCGGTCGGGCGCAGCTACAACATCGGCGGCGAGAACGAGCGCACCAACCTTGAGCTGGTCCGTACGCTCTGCGAGATCCTCGACCGCAAGCGGCCGAAGGCCTCGGGCAGCTATGCCGATCAGATCACCTTCGTCACCGACCGCCCCGGCCATGACGCCCGTTATGCGATCGATCCGACGCGGATCCGCACCGAACTGGGCTGGCGGCCCTCGGTCACCGTCGAAGAGGGGCTGGAACGCACCGTCGACTGGTATCTGGCCAACGAAAGCTGGTGGCGGGCGCTGCAGAACCGCGAGGGCGTCGGCCAGCGACTGGGGGTCAAGGGGTGAACCAGGCGGGAACGGGCACGCTCTGGCTGCATGTCGGCACCCACAAGACCGGGACGACATCGATCCAGCGGGCGCTGAAACTTTCGGCCGCCCGTCTGCGGGCGGCGGGGGTTGCGGTTTTTCCCGAAGCGAATGCCTGGACCCTGGCCAACACCTTCCTGCGCCCCGAGATCCGCTCGACGCCGCGGATGTCCTATGGCGATCCGCTGCCCGATCTGGCCCGGCTTGCCGCGGTTCCCGCAAAGATCGCGGCCGCGCGCGGAACCGCCCCGGAGATGGTCATCAGCAGCGAGGAATTCTGCCTGCTGCGCACGCCGCTTGAAGCCTTTGCGCTGAAATCCGCGCTGGCCCCGACCTTCGCGCGGATCGTGCCGCTGATCACGCTGCGCAATCCGGACGACTGGCGGGCCGCGCGCGCCGATCAGCTGCGCAAGACCGGGTGCTGGGAAGCCCAGAAGGCGCTGCCCGACGATCAAAGCACCGATGGTGCCTGGTATTACGACTCCGCGGCGATCCTGGCCTTCTGGCAGGGGATCGGCACGCCGGTGGTGCTGGATTACGACCGGATCTGCGCCGAAGAGGGCGACATCCTGCCCGCCTTCGCGCGGGCGATCGGTCAACCGGGCCTGTTCGACGGGCTCGACTTGCGTATCAACACTCGGGTCAGGGGCTGAAAATGAAGGTTCTCGTGTTTGGTCGGACGGGTCAGGTCGCGACAGAATTGCAACGCCAGCTGCCACAGGCCCGGTTTCTGGGACGCGAGCAGGCCGATCTTGCCGATCCCGAAGCCTGCGCGGCCGCGATCCGGGACAGCGACGCCGAGGCGGTGATCAATGCCGCCGCCTGGACCGCGGTGGACAAGGCCGAGACCGAGGAAGCCGCGGCGACGGTGGTGAACGGCGCGGCCCCCGCGGCGATGGCGCGGGCCTGTGCCGCCCGGGGCATCCCCTTCCTGCATGTCTCGACCGATTACGTCTTTTCCGGCGCGGGCAGCGCGCCCTGGGTCGAGACCGATCCGGTGGCGCCGCAAAATGCCTATGGCCGCAGCAAGCTGGCCGGGGAACAGGGCGTCCGGGCGGCGGGGGGCGCTGCGGCGATCCTGCGCACCTCCTGGGTGTTTTCCGCGCATGGGGCGAATTTCGTGAAAACCATGCTGCGGCTGAGCGAGAGCCGCGACGCGCTGAACGTGGTCGAGGACCAGATCGGCGGTCCGACGCCCGCGGCCGATATCGCGGCGGCGCTGATCGTTGATGGCGCGGAAGATGGCCGCCGGACAAGCCCGGCGGCACCTATCATTTCGGCGGCAAGCCCCTGGGTCAGCTGGGCCGATTTCGCCCGCGAGATCTTTGCGCTTGCGGGGCGCAAGGTGGCGGTGACGGGCATTCCGACCGCGGCCTATCCGACCCCCGCGCTGCGCCCGCTCAACAGCCGGATGGACTGCGCGGCGCTGGCCCGCGATTTCGGCATCGCCGCGCCCGACTGGCAGGCGGGTCTTTCCAAGGTTTTGAAAGAACTGGAGATTTGACATGACGACACGCAAGGGCATCATTCTGGCCGGGGGCTCGGGCACGCGGCTTTACCCGATCACCATCGGCGTCTCGAAGCAGCTTCTGCCGATCTATGACAAGCCGATGGTCTATTATCCGCTCTCGGTGCTGATGCTCGCGGGCATCCGCGAGATCGCGATCATCACCACGCCGATCGATCAGGAGCAGTTCAAGCGCACCTTGGGCGACGGCTCGCAATGGGGTCTCAGCCTGACCTATATCGCGCAGCCCTCGCCCGACGGGCTGGCGCAGGCCTATCTTCTGGCCGAGGAGTTTCTGGACGGCGCCCCCTCGGCGATGGTGCTGGGCGACAACATCTTTTTCGGCCACGGGCTTTCGGCGCTGCTGGCCGAGGCCGATGCCCATGCGACCGGCGGAACCGTCTTCGGCTATCGCGTCGCCGATCCGGAGCGCTATGGCGTGGTGGATTTCGACACCGAGGGCAAGGTCCGCGCGATCATCGAGAAACCGCCGGTGCCGCCGTCGAATTTCGCGGTGACAGGGCTTTATTTCCTTGATGGCAGCGCCCCCGAACGCGCCCGCAAGGTCACCCCCTCGGCACGGGGCGAGCTGGAAATCGTCACGCTGCTGGAAATGTATCTGGCCGAGGGCAGCCTGCGCGTCTGTCCGATGGGCCGCGGCTATGCCTGGCTGGACACCGGCACGCATGGCAGCCTGCTGGATGCGGGCAATTTCGTCCGCACGCTGGAAAAACGGCAGGGCCTGCAGACCGGCAGCCCGGACGAGATCGCCTTTGAACGTGGCTGGATCGATGCCGAGGGCCTGCGCGCCCGGGCGAAGCTCTTTGGCAAGAACGATTACGGCGATTACCTGCGCAAGCTGCTGGAAGGGTAAGGCGGCGGTGGCCTCGGTCACGATCCTGATGGCGACCTGGAACGGCGCGGCGCGGCTGGTGCCGCAGCTGGACAGTTTCGCCGCGCAAAGCCTTGTGCCCGCAAGGCTGATCGTCAGCGACGACGGCTCGACCGATGCGACGGTGGAGGTGCTGTCGGGCTGGGCCGCCGCCCATCCCGGGATCGCCGTGACATTGCTGGCCGGGCCGCGGGCCGGGGCGGCGCAGAATTTCCTGTCGCTGCTGCGGCTGCCGGTCGAAACCGATCTGCGGGCGATTTCCGATCAGGACGATGTCTGGCTGCCCGAAAAGCTGCAGGTGGCGGCGGCGGCGCTGGCGCAGGGGCCGACGGATCAGCCCGCGATGTATTGCGGCCGGTCCTTCGAGGTGAACGAGGATCTGACCGGGCATCGGCTGTCGCGCGGCGCGCCCCGACCCGCCGCCTTTGCGCATGCGCTGGTGCAGAACATCGCGGGCGGCAATACGATGGTGCTCAACCGCGCCGGGGCCGAGGCGATCCGCGCCGCCGCGCTGCGCACCACCGATACGGTGATCCATGACTGGTGGATCTATCAGGTGATCACCGGCATCGGCGGCCGGGTGATCTTCGACGACACGCCGCATCTGCTGTATCGTCAGCACGAGAGCAACGTGATCGGCGCGAACCGCGGCGCGCTGGCAACGCTGGTCCGGGCGCATATGCTGGTGACGGGGCGGTTTTCCGACTGGTGCAAACGCAACATCGCCGCGCTGCGGGCGATCGAGGATCTGCTGACGCCGGAAAACCGCGCCCTTCTGGCGGCCTTTGAACGCGCCCGCAGCCTGCCGCCGCTGCAAAGCCTGGCCGCGATCCGCCGCGCGGGATTTTACCGGCAAGGCCTGCGCGGGCAGCTGTCGCTTTATGCCGGGGCGCTGCTGCGGCGGCTTTAGACCCAGGGGCCGATGGCGATCAGATCGGCCTTGAACACATCGGCATTGGCCGCGCCGCCCAGCCGCACGACATGAATGCCCGTCGCCGCCGTGGCGTCCAGATCGCCGACGCCGCCCGCGCAAAGACGCCGGTCCTGGGTCAGCCCGACCGGCGCCACGCCGCGGCAGGTCACCACCGGCGCGGCCGAAAACACCTTGGGATAGGTCCAGCTGACATCGGCGGTCCGGTAGGGCGCGGCAAAGGACCCCGCGCCCTGCGCGATGATCGACCCGAGCGGGCGCTGCGCGAAACAGATCTGCGTGCCGTCGGCAAAGCGGATGTATTCGCCGTTCGCCGTCGTGCCGCGTTCCAGCACCGCCCCCGTCGGCACGCCCGCGCTTTGTGCCACCGTGCCGAGCAGATTGCCCGGCCCGTAGCCCCAATCCGCCCGCATCAACCGCCCCGCCGTGACATCGGTCCGCGATTGCTGCACAGCGAGACCCGAGGCAAGCCCCGTCGCCCCGGCAAAGCTGAACGCCGTCTTCCAGGCCGTGCCATCGGCGCTGACCTTGATCGCGAAACTGTCGCTGCCCGTCGTGCCCATCTCGGCCCGGCCCGACCAGGAGGTCTGGAACAGCAGGCTTGCGGTATCGGTGGGCAGGGCCTTGTTGATCTTCAGCTGATGGCCCGCGCCCGCATGGCTGAGCAGCGTCGCCGCGGCCTGGACGGCAAGCCGGTTCGTGGTGTCATGCGTGGTGTTGATGCCCAGCCCGGGCAGGTTGTCGGTCGCGACCGGAGCGGGCCCCCAGAGGCTGCCGTCGAAAATCAAAAGCGCCCCGTCCGACAGATCCCGCGCCGTCCAGCCCGGCTGCGGCTGCGCAAACAGCCAGCCGCTGCCGGTCCAAAGCGCCACCGCCCCGTCCTGCCCGGTCCAGGCCGCCGCCCCGCCGGGGGCGACGATGTGGCGGTCGCCGGTCTGCGGCGAGGCGGGCGGCGCCGTCCGCACCCGGTCCAGCACGGCCAGCTGCACGATCGCATCGAGCAGGCTCAGCGCCTCGTTGTGGGTGACGTGCTTTTGCGCCTGCGACGGCAGGATGAGGGGCAGCCCCAGCAGCGGGGTTTGGTCGGCCATGGGTGATCTCCGCGGGTGATGAACCGCCCCAGATTTCCCGCGAGAGGGTTAAGATGCCCGCAGACCGGCGCACGCCCGGGGGGGCGGATCCGCAACGGCCCTCAGACGCCGCCGGGCGTGCGGGCGGCATTGCGCTGCATCGCCTTCTGGTAATGCTCGATCGCCTGGCCGACCTCGGGGTAGTAATAAAGCTGCCCGCCCTCCAGATAGACCCCCGAGGCGCAAAGCCGCTTGAGTTCCCCGAACTGGTGCGAGACGATGATCGCGCTTGAGGTCTTCAGCCGTTCCTGCATGAAGGATTGGCACTTCGCCTTGAACGAGCTGTCGCCGACCGACATCACCTCGTCGATCAGATAGGTGTCGAAGGGCACGGCCATCGACATGGCAAAGGCCAGCCGGGACCGCATCCCCGAGGAATAGGTCCGCGTCGGCAGGTGGAAATGCTGCCCCAGATCGGCGAAGTCGCGGCAGAACCGGATCGCCTCGTCGGTGTCGATGCCATAGACGCGGGCGATGAAGCGCACGTTCTGCGCCCCGGTCAGATCGCCGTGAAAGCTGCCCGCAAAGCCGATCGGCCAGGACACCGACCCGTCCGAAAGCACTTCGCCGCTGTCCGGCTCGACCGTGCCCGCGATCATGCTGAGCATGGTGGATTTGCCCGCGCCGTTGCCGCCCAAAAGCGCCACCGCCTCGCCCGTCGGAAAGACGAAGTTGATGTCGCGCGCCACTGTCTTCGACACCCCGTTCAGCCGGAAGGTCTTGTTCAGGTTCCGCAGCTCGATCATCGGCTCAGCGCCTGTCGCGCAGACTGTAGAAGATCAGCACGCAGATCGACCAGGCCAGCGTCAGGAACACCGCCGTCAGCCCGGCAATCAGACCGCGTTGCGGATAGGTCGAGGCCTCGGCCATCGAGGGCGTGGTGTAGCTGGCCAGATAGCGGCTTTGCCGCTGCGCCTCGGCCTTGGCCGAATCAAGCGAGGCCATCGCCGCCAGATAGGCCGAATTGGCATATTCGACATCGACGCTCAGCCGTTCGTATTCGGCCATCAGCGTCGGGTAATCCTCGCTCGATTCCACATCGGGGTTTTCCGTATCCCCCATGCCGAACTTGCTTTTTTCCTGTTCGATCAGGGTCTGGATCACATCGATGCGGCGGCGCGACTGCGACACCCGCGGATCGTCGCCCGACGAGGTTTCCAGCGTCAGGTTCAGGTCGATATAGGCCTGTGCCAGCTGCTGCTCGAGCGAGGTCATCAGCCCCATCTGCCCCTGCACATCCGCCGCCGGATCGATCAGCCGGGTCTTGGAGCGGAACCGGGTGCGTTCCTCGCGGGCCTGTTTCAGCCGCTCGATCGCCACGGCCAGTTCCTCGCGCGCGTAGCGGGTGGCATCCTCGCGGGCGATCGCCGACATCTCGTTGATCACCGCGGTCGATTCCGCGACGATCTCGCGGGCGATCGCCAGCGCATCCTCGCGGCTGAAGGCGCGGGTCTCGACCTCGATCAGGCCGCTGTTCGAGGCATAGGAAATCCGCACCATCCGCTGCCAGTAATCGACCAGATCCTCGATCGTGCCGTCGGTGTCATAGGTGAAGACCGGATCGAAGGCGGGACGCGAAAACACCTGCGCCAGATCGATCTTGCGGTTGATCCGCTCGACCAGGGTGCGGCTCTGGATGAATTCGTAGATCACCTCGGCATCCGAGGAGCTGCTTTGCGTCAGCATCGACAGCCCGCCCAGCAGCGCGCCGGCGGAACTCATGTCTTCGGAATGGACGGTGAAGCCCACCTTCGAGGCATATTGGTCGGCGGCGATCAGATACAGATAGACGACGGCCAGAACGGTCGGGGCGACAACCCCGAGCACGAAGCTGGAAAAAAGCACCTTGTGCCGGAACCGCGGCCGGGCCGCGGCAGGATTGGGGATCGGCTTCGGTGCCCGTTTGACCGCGGCATCGGCCGCTTCCGACAGCTGCTTGTTAATCGCCCTTACTCCCGTCGCGCCATCGAGGTGAGGCAACTCATGGTTATTTGTCCCTCGCATTGCAAGCGAAAAAGCACTAGGGAACACGTGCTGAACCCCCTCTCGGAGGCCCGTTTCCATGGCAAAAGCCGCCGTTTCCGTCCGGACCAACCGGAGCAGGCTGATCGGCGCCCGCGCCGTCTTCGCGCTGATCCTGCGCGAGATGACGACGACCTACGGCAAGTCCATCGGCGGCTATTTCTGGACCGTCGCGGAACCTGTGGCGGCGATCGCGCTGCTTTCGGTGGTGTTCTCGATGATCGTGCACAAGCCGCCGCTGGGGCAAAGCTTCATCCTGTTCTACGCCAGCGGATATCTGACCCTGACCGCCTATAACGCGATTTCGATCAACGTCGCGATGTCGATCCGCTTTTCCAAGGCGCTGCTGGCCTATCCGAGCGTGACCTACATCGACGCGATCGCGGCGCGGCTGATCCTGACGACGCTGACGCAGCTGCAGGTCTTCGCCATCGTCATCGCCGTCGCCATCGCGACGCAGCACAGCCAGATCAACCTGAATTTCCCGGCGCTTGGCCGCGCCTGGGGGATGCTGATCGCACTGGGCACCGCGGTCGGGCTGCTGAACTGCTATCTGATGAGCACCTTTCCGGCCTGGCAGATGGTCTGGGCGGTGCTGAACCGGCCGATGTTCCTTGTGGCGGGGGTGCTGTTCCTGATCGACCAGATGCCCGAGCCGGTGCGGATCATCAGCCTGCTGGTGCCGCCGACCCATGTCGTGATGATGATGCGCAAGGGCATTTATGACACCTATGACGCGGTTTACGTGTCCGAAGCCTATGTTTACGGGGTGTCGCTGCTGATCGGCGCGCTGGGAATGCTGCTGCTGCATCGCCACCACCGCAAAATCCTCTCGGAACGCTGAAACTCAGGGCAAGCAGCGCGGAACGGCGCTGGGATGACGCAAACAGACTTGACGGCGTGCCCGGTCCCGTTACACCCGATTTCCAGCCGGACACAGTGGCCGCACGCCCGAAAATCGGAATTACAGCAAAGGCAAAGCATGAAAAACCTTGGGCCAAAGAACGTCGGAAACGCTGCAATTCCGCTCAAATCCACGTCGTCGCGGCGGCCCGCGCAGGCCGCCCCCGCCCCCGCCGGGCGCCGCCGCAAGCCCCAGAACACGACCCCGATCTGCCTTCTTGTTCTGGGCATGCACCGCTCCGGCACCAGCATGCTCAGCCGCCTGCTGAACATCGCGGGCTATGCCCTGCCGACCGAGCTGATCGGCGCCAACGAGAGCAACCCGACCGGCCATTGGGAGCCCCTCGTCCTGAACACCCTCAACGAGGAGTTCCTGAAGACGATCGGCAGCGCCTGGTCCGACTGGTCGCACATCGATTTCGACGCCCTGCCCGAAGAGGTCTCGGCCGCCTATCGCAGCAATCTGCGCAGCTGGCTGCGGACGGAAAAGGGCAACCGCTACAGCCTGGTGCTCAAGGAACCGCGGGTCTGCCGACTGGCGCCGCCGGTCATCGAGGCGCTGGCCGAGGAAGGCTTCGAGACCCGGGTGATCCTGCCCTATCGCAACCCGCTGGACGTGGCCCGGTCGCTGGAAAGCCGCGACCGGATCCCGCTGCGGCGCGGCGTGCTGCTCTGGATGCGCCATGTGCTGGATGCCGAGATGTTCAGCCGCGGCCTGCGGCGCAGCTTCGTCGATTACGCGGGCCTGATGGCGGATTGGGCGACCGAGACGGAACGGCTCAGCCGCGATCTCGGGCTGGATCGTCTGGGCCGGATCGACGAGATCGCCGAAGAGGCGGATTCCTTCATCTCGGAGGAGTACCGCCACCACGCGGGCGATACCGGCACGCTGGAAGCGATCGATTACACCGCCGGGATGGCGCTGAAGATCTATCGCGCGCTGGCCGATCTGTGCGCCGATCCGAACAAGG
The DNA here is from genome assembly GCF_000021865.1 of Rhodobacter capsulatus SB 1003. Classification (NCBI taxonomy): domain Bacteria; kingdom Pseudomonadati; phylum Pseudomonadota; class Alphaproteobacteria; order Rhodobacterales; genus Rhodobacter; species Rhodobacter capsulatus. Next base: position 199,097 of record NC_014034.1, on the reverse strand, counting down.
CCGAGGTGATGGCCGCCTTTGACGGGCTGCGCGCGCAGCTTGACGAGATGGAACGGCTGACGCTGCCGACCCAGCGCGACGCCGACCGGATGCTGGCGCAGGTGCAGACGACGCTGCGCACGCTTGAAAACGAGCATCTCGACCTGCAGGCCCGCTACGAGGACATGACCCGCAATGTCGGCGGCATCTGGGAGCTTCACAGCACGGTTGCCGAGCTGAACCGCAAGAACGAATCCTTCATCTCGGATCTGAGCGCGCGGCTGGCGGAACGCGAGAATGCGGTGCGGATGCGCACCGACGAGCTGATGCAGGCGCAAAGCCTGCTGAGCGAAAAGGTCAAGGAGATCAACGCGCTGAATGCGCGGCTGGCGGAAGTTGGCAGCACCGGCCAGATGCTGCAGCAGCGCCTTGACGATGCCGCGAAGCGGCTTGAGGACAGCGCGGCCGAACAGGGCCAGCGCGACGAGGCGACACAGGCCCGCATCGCCCAGATGGAAGAGCAGCTCTCGGAGGCCCGGGCGAAGCTGGAGGCCGGTCTGGCGGAACGCAGCCGGATCGAGACCGAACGGTGGCAGCTGGAACAGGATCTGATGCTGCGTCTGGCCGATCTCGAGGCGAAGCTGACGGCCAGCCAGACCCAGATCGAGCATCTGCAGGCCGAGCGCGACGAGCTGGTCGCCCGGCTGGCCACGGCCGAACGGGCGCTGACCGACGCCGCCGCCGAGCTGGAGCAGGAACGCATCGAAAAGGCCGAGACGACCGCGCAGCTGGCGGCGGTGTCCGAGGGGCTGGAAGCCGAACGGGGCGAACGTCGCGCCGTCGAAACCCGCCTTGGCGAGCTGCATCAGCAGCTGACCGGCACCCGCGAGGAGCTGACCGAAACCCGCGGGCGGCTGACCGAAACCCGCGAACAGCTGACCGAGACCCAGAACCGGCTGATCGAAGCCCGTGACGGGCTGGCCGAAACCCGGGTCAAGCTGTCCGACACCTCGGCGCAGCTGGCGGAAACCCGCGAGCAGCTGGCCGGGGCGCATGAGCTGCTGACCGAGACCCGGGCCGCGCTGACCGGCACCCGCGAGGAGCTGATCGAAACCCGCGGGAAGTTCACCGAGACCTTCGACCAGCTGACCGACACCCGCGAGCAGCTGCTGGACACCCGCGGCCTGCTGACCGAGACCCGCGGCCTGCTGACCGAAACCCGCGAGGAGCTGACCGGCACCCGGGCGAAACTTGGCGAGACCGTCGCGCAGCTGACCGGCACCCGCGAGGAGCTGACCGGCACCCGCGCGAAGCTGTCCGAGGCCTTCGACCAGCTGGCCGAAACCCACGACCAGCTGACCGAGACCCGCGGAGAGCTGACGCAGACCCGGGTCCAGCTGACGGAGGCCAACAGCCAGCTGACCGAGCTGTCGCAGACCCGTCAGCATCTGGCCGAGGCGCGGGGACAGCTGACCGAGACCCGCGGCCAGCTGACCGATCGCAGCCTGCGGCTGGAGCAGACCCTGGCCGATCGCACCGACATCCTGCAGCAGCTGCAGGCCCGTGCCGGAGAGCTGGCGCATGTGCAGGCGCTGTTGCATGAACGCGACACGCAGCTGATCGGCGAACGCGATCAGAACCATGTGCAGATGCAGGCGCTTTATCACCACATCGCGCATCTGGACCGGGTGATCGCCCAGCACGAGACAACGATCGCGATGCTGCGGTCCAGCACCTCGTGGCGGATCACCGCGCCGATGCGGGTGGTGGTGACCGGCACGCGCTGGATCACGCGGAACGGCCGACGGTCGGCCTCGGCGACGGCGCGGTTCATCTGGCATTACCTGCCGGTGCCGATGACGCGCAAGCTGCGCTTCAAGGACAAGGTGCTGAGCAAGACCGGCTTCCTTCTGGGCAGCACGCAGTTCTATCAGGCCTGGCAGGAAGCAAAACGCGAACGCGAGGCTGTCGCGGCGCAGCTGCAGGCGATCCAGCGGCAACAGGCGCAGTTTCAGCCGGTTGCCGCCGCCCCCGCCCCGGTCGCGGCGCCCGTTGCGATGCCCGTCGCCGCCCCGGAACCCGCCCCCGTCGCCGAACAACCGCAGCCTGTCGCCGCGCCTGCCCCGGAACCGGCGGCGCCCGTCGCACCCGCCCCCGTCGCGCCCGCGCCCGAACCGATGCCGCCGGTGCTGATCTCCGAGACGAACACCTTCGTGCCGCGTCGCCAGACCACCGATCTGAGCAATCCGAAGGCGCGGCTGATCGCCTTTTACCTGCCGCAGTTCCACGCCATCCCGGAAAACGACGCCTGGTGGGGCAAGGGTTTCACCGAATGGACGAATGTCGGCCCGGCGCAACCGCAGTTCCCCGGCCATCACCAGCCGCACGAGCCGGTTCCGGAACTGGGCCAGTACAACCTTCTGGATACCAATGTGCAGCGCAAGCAGATCGAGCTGGCGCAGCTTTACGGCATCGGCGGCTTCTGCTTCTACTGGTACTGGTTCGGCGGCAAGCGTCTTCTGGAAAAGCCGGTGCGGAACTGGCTGGACACGCCCGATCTCGATTTCCCCTTCTGCATCTGCTGGGCGAACGAGAACTGGTCGCGGCGCTGGGACGGGCTGGATCAGGAACTGCTGATCTCGCAAAACCACAGCCCCGAAGACGATCTCGACTTCATCACCGAACTGGCGCCCTATCTGCGCGATCCGCGTTACATCCGCATCGACGGCAAGCCGCTGATCCTGCTTTATCGCCCGAGCCTGATGCCGAACGTGGCCGAAACCTCGGCGCGCTGGCGCGACTGGTGCCGCAAGAACGGCGTCGGCGAGATCTATCTGGCCTATCCGCAAAGCTTCGAAACCGTCGATCCGGCGGAATACGGCTTTGATGCGGCGGTGGAATTCCCGCCCAACAACTATTCGCCCGACAATCTGACCGACCGCGTGCCGGGGCTCTCGCCCGAGTTTGACGGCATCATCTATGACTGGCGGTCCTATGTCGAACGCTCGCGCAATTATCCGATGCCCGACTACAAGCTTTACCGTTCGGTCTGCCCGTCCTGGGACAACACCGCGCGGCGCAAGAACAAGGGCGCGATCTTTGCCAATTCGAACCCGGCCGAATACCGCGTCTGGCTGGAAAACGCCGTCACCCGGACGCTGGCCGATGCCCGCACCCCCGACGAGCGGGTGATCTTCGTCAATGCCTGGAACGAATGGGCCGAGGGCGCGCATCTCGAGCCCGACACGAAATACGGTTACGCCTATCTGGAAGCCTCGCGGGCGGCGCTGAACCCGGTCGAAGTGCCGCGGATGGTGACGCTGGTCGGCCATGACGCGCATCCGCACGGGGCGCAGATCCTGCTTTTGAACCTGGCGCGGAACTATGTGCAAAACGGGTTCAAGGTGACGATCATCCTGCTGCAGGGCGGTCAGATGGTGACGCAATATGCGCAATATGCGCAGGTGGTCGTGCTCGACGATCCGGCGCTGGCGGGCGAGAACTGCACCCGCCTGCTGCGGCGGCTGCGCACCGAAGATGCGCAGGTGGCGATCGTCAACACCACCGTCAGCGCCGAGATCCTGCCGATGCTGCGCGAGGCGGGCTATCGCACCGTGTCGCTGATCCACGAGATGGCCTCGGTCTATGATCAGATGAACCTGCGGCCGCAGATGACGCTGGTCGCCGATCACGCCGATCAGGTCGTCTTCCCGGCGCCGCTGGTGCAGGCGCAGTTCGAGACCTATCTGGGCCGGTCGCTGCCGCGGGCGCAGATCCGGCCGCAGGGGCTTTACCTGCACGAGCTGGCCTCTTCGGACGCGCTGGCGCAGCATCGCGCCCGTCTGCGCGCCGAGCTGGGCCTGGATGCCGACACGACGCTGCTTCTGGGCGTGGGCTATGTCGATCACCGCAAGGGCGGCGATCTGTTCGTGCGCACGCTGGCCCGTCTGCGCGAGCTCGGCCGCAAGGTCGAGGCGATCTGGATCGGTCATGCCGACATCCATTTCCTGCCGCAGATCGAGGCCCTGGCCCGCGATCTGGGCGTGGCCGGGCACATGCGCTTCCTCGGCCGGCAACAGGATCCGGTCCCCTTCTATGCCGCCTCGGACGTGTTCCTGCTGTCCTCGCGCGAGGATCCGTTCCCCTCGGTCGTGCTGGAGGCGATGGCGGCCCGGCTGCCCTGCGTGATGTTCGCGGGCACCACCGGCTGCGAAGTGCTGGCCGAACGCGGTCTGGCGCTGGCCGTCGGCGGTCAGGACCCGGCCGGGATGGCGCAGGCGGTGGAAAGCCTGATCGACCACCCCGAGCGGCGCGGGCAGATGGTGGCCGCCGCGCGCGACTACATCGAGGCCGAGGCCGATTTCACCAAATACACGCTGGATCTGCTGCGGCTGTCGGGGCGGCATGTGCCGCGGGTGTCGGTGGTCGTGCCGAACTACAACTATGGCCGCTACATCGAGGACCGGCTGAATTCGGTTCTGGCGCAGGATTTCCCGATCTACGAAATCATCGTGCTTGACGACCGCTCGACCGACGACAGCCTGGAGCGCATCCGCGCCTTTGCCGCGCGCTGCGAACGGCCGATCCGCATCGTCCCGAACGAGGTGAACTCGGGCAATGTGTTCCGGCAATGGATCAAGGGGCTGGATCTGGCGCATGGCGATTACGTCTGGATCGCCGAGGCCGACGATCTGGCCGAGCCCGATTTCCTGTCGACCGCGATGCGCGGCTTCGAGAAACCGGGGACGGTGCTGTCCTATACCGACTCGGCGCAGATCGACGAGAACGGCACGCCGCTGGCGGCGAACTACCGCTATTACACCGACAAGATCAGCCCGACGCATTGGGCGCAGAACTACTGCCGCGACGGCGCCGAGGAAATCTCCGAGGTGCTTTATCTGAAGAACACGATCCCGAATGCCTCGGGGGTGGTGATGGCGGCCGGGGCGCTGCGCGCGGTTCTGGCCGAGCACCGCACCGAGTTGGAATCGGTGCGCTTCGTCGGCGACTGGCTGGTCTATCTGTGGCTGCTGGAACGCGGCGGGATCGCTTTCAACACCGCCTCGAAGAACATTCACCGGCGGCATCAGAACAGCGTCACGATCTCGAATTTCGACGCCAAGCAACTGGCCGAGATCGAAGCGGTGCAGCGCGACATCCTGACCCGGCACGGGCTGGGCGCCGTGCAACAGCAAAAGGCCGCCGACTACATTGCCGAGCTTGCGGTGCAGTTCGGCCTGACAGGAACCGGGAAAGCATGACCTCCTGCGCGGCTTTCCCGCCATCGCCCGGCGCATCTTCCCCTGCGTCCCCTCTCCCGGAACACAGCCTTCCGGCCGCGGGGGGCGCAATCTCCCCCTGTCCGTCAAAATCGCTGTGACAGTTCAAGGCAGACAAGAATGACCCAGACCATCAACCGGCCCGACATCTTCATCATCGGCACGATGAAGGGCGGGACCACCGCGTTGCATCGCATCCTGACCGAACATCCGCAGATCCATTCGGGCACGCAAAAGGAAATCCACTATTTCTCGCTGAACTATGCGGAAGGCGACGACTGGTATCACCGCCATTTCGCGGGCCTGCCCGCCGGGCAGCATTATGTCGACGCCAGCCCGACCTATTTCGACGCCTGCAACACGCCGCTGATGCCGCGGCTGATCGACCGCTACAACCCGCAGGGCAAGCTGATCCTGATCACCCGCAACCCGATCGAGCGGGCGATCTCGCATTTCCGGCATCTGCAGGTGGTCAACAAGATCCCCGCGCTGATGGACATGTCACCGGACATGTTCTTCAACCGCGACCTGGCCAGGATGCTGCCGGGCATCGGCGTGATCCAGAGCAACTACATGCATATCATCGGCTTCAGCCTCTACATGGCGAAGGCGCAAAGATTCGCGGGCATTTTCGGCGAACGGCTGCTGGTGATCGACAACACGCAGCTGCGCAACGATCCGAAAGCCACGGTGCGGCGGATGTTCGAACATGTCGGCGTCGATCCGATCTGGGACGACAGCTTCGTCGAAATCAAGCACAGCAACAAGTCGACCCTGAAGGACATCTCTCAGGCGACCTATGACCGGCTGTTTCAGATCATGCAGCCGGATTACGAACGCTTCTGCACCGCCTTCGGCATCGATTGCGTCTGGCCGGAGCTTGGCAAGTAAGCCCCTCGCACCGCGTGACGCACCCGGGCGGAACCTTGGATCATGTCGGATCGGCTTGGCCCTCCGACGTGATCCGGGCGGCTGCGGCGCGGTCCCGCAGGCCGCAAACCCATTGAAATCCACCCCGGAACAGGCAGGCCGACAGGCTTTCCAGCAAGCCCGCACGCGATGACCCATCGCACCGGGCCTGCCTTTCACGATGAGGGGGGCCTAAAAACAGAAAGCCGTGCATCTCATTGAGATTGCACGGCTTGCCGTTGGAATGGTGCCCAGAAGAGGACTCGAACCTCCACGCCTTGCGGCACTGGTACCTGAAACCAGCGCGTCTACCAATTCCGCCATCTGGGCGTCTTCGTGAGCCGGGGTTTAGCCGGGCCAGCAGGGAGTGTCAACAGGGGTCCGCAAGAAAAATTTGACCGACCTGTCAGATGCCCTACCCTCCTGCCACGCGGGACTTGTTTGACCGGGGTCCTGCGGCTAAATCAGTGCACGACGGTATGCAATGAGGACGGAACGATGTCGAAGCTTGTCACCATCTATGGCGGTTCGGGTTTCGTGGGGCGTTACATTGCCCGACGCATGGCGAAGGAAGGCTGGCGCGTCCGCGTCGCCGTGCGCCGCCCGAACGAGGCCCTGTTCGTCAAACCCTATGGCGCCGTGGGTCAGGTCGAACCGTTCTTTTGCAACATCCGCGACGATGCCTCGGTGCGGACCGCCATGCAGGGCGCGGATGCGGTGGTGAACTGCGTCGGCATCCTGGTCAACGAAGGCCGCAACACCTTCATGGACGTGCAGGCCGATGGCGCCGGGCGGATCGCCCGCATCGCCGCCGAGCTGGGCGTTTCGAAGCTGGTTCACATTTCCGCGATCGGCGCCGACAACGAATCGGACAGCGCCTATTCCCGCACCAAGGGCTGGGGCGAGCTTGCGGTGCTGAAATCCTTCCCCAAGGCGGTGATCCTGCGTCCCTCGGTGATCTTCGGGACCGAGGACGGCTTTTTCAACCGCTTCGCCGCGATGGCGAAATTCGGCCCGTTCCTGCCGATCACCGCACCGCTTACGAAATTCCAGCCGGTCTATGTCGATGACGTCGCCGCCGCCGCGGTGCAGGGCATCCTGGGCGAGGCCGAGGGCACCTATGAGCTGGGCGGCCCCGATGTCGAGACCTTCGAAGACATCATGAAGCTGATGCTGAAAGTGATCGGGCGCAAGAACATCGTCATCGGCCTGCCGCAGGTCGTCGCCCGCACCACCGCGGCGATCGGCGACACCGTGCAATGGCTGACCGGCGGGCTGATCACCAACCGCATCCTGACCACCGACCAGCTGAAGAACCTCGGCCGTCACAATGTCGTGGGCAAATCCGCGAAGACCTTTGCCGATCTGGGCATCACGCCGACGCCGATGGCGGCGGTGCTGCCCGATTACCTCTGGCGTTTCCGCCCGCATGGGCAATATGAGGCGATCCAGGCTTCGGCCAAGAATCTGAAATAGGTGCAAGCTTGTCTTATCTGGCCGATGTCGTCCTGGGGGTGATCGAAGGGATCACGGAATTCCTGCCGATCTCCTCCACGGGGCATCTGCTTCTGGCCGAGGCCTGGCTGGGGGCACGGTCGGACACCTACAACATCGCGATTCAGGCGGGCGCCATCCTCGCGGTGACGCTGATCTACTGGCGCCGCATCACCGGGCTTTTCCTCGGCCTTGGCCAGTCGGAAAACCGCGATTACCTGATCAAGCTTGCCGTGGCCTTCGGGATCACCGCGGTTCTGGGGCTGGTGGTGAAGAAGCTCGGCTTCGCGCTGCCCGAGACGGTGATGCCGATCGCCTGGGCGCTGGTTCTGGGCGGGATCTGGATGATCGTGGCCGAATGGCTGGCGGGCAAGAAACCCGATTGCGCCACGATCACCCTGCGCGTCGCCATCGCCGTGGGGGTGGCGCAGATCATCGCCGGGGTGTTTCCGGGCACCTCGCGATCCGGTGCGACGATCTTCGTCGCCATGCTGATGGGCACGACGAACCGCGCCGCCGCCACCGAATTCGCCTTTCTTGTCGGCATCCCGACGATGTATGCCGCCACCGGCTACGAACTTCTGAAGACCCTCAGGGGCGGCGGCCCGGCCGAGGACTGGACCGCGCTCGGCATCGGCTTTGCCGTCTCCACCGTGACCGCCTTTGTCGCGGTGAAATGGCTGCTGACCTACATCCAGTCGCATCGCTTCACCTTCTTCGCGATCTACCGCATCGTCTTTGGCGGCGTGTTGCTGGCGCTGGGCGCCGCGGGCGTTCTGGTCTGAGCTTTCCAAAAGAACCGAATCACCCCGATTTCGCACAAGATCGTTATCGGATTTTCGCACTAGGTAAGTCTTGCTGCCGCATTATTTCCCCCTCAGCCCCCGCCAAGGGGCAGTTGCGACGATAAATCCCCATTTAAGGTCATAACTGCTGACTTTTATTTTGATCGGCCCGGGTGTAACAAGGCCTCCCGAATTGACCCCAGTGGGAGGCGCAGCCATGGCTCAGCAACGCATGCTCAAATTCGTCACGACGGCGAAAGAGACGCCGGAAAAACGCGATGCCACCGCGCGCACCCATGACTTCGACGAGATCTACGCCGAATTCGCCGATGCGAAGGCGGCGGAACAGGCGGGCCGGTGCAGCCAATGCGGCGTGCCCTATTGCCACGCGCATTGCCCGCTGCACAACAACATCCCCGACTGGCTGCGGCTGACCGCCGAGGGCCGTCTGGAAGAGGCCTATCAGGTCAGCCAGACCACCAACAGCTTCCCGGAAATCTGCGGCCGCATCTGCCCGCAGGACCGTCTGTGCGAAGGCAATTGCGTCATCGAAAACTCGGGCCATGGCACCGTGACCATCGGCGCGATCGAGAAATACATCACCGACACGGCCTGGGACCGCGGCTGGGTGAAACCGATCGCCCCCGCGGTCGAACGCCCGGAATCGGTCGGCATCATCGGCGCGGGCCCCGGCGGTCTGGCCGCGGCCGACGTGCTGCGCCGGGCGGGGGTGCAGGTGACGGTCTATGACCGCAACGACCGCGCGGGCGGGCTGCTGACCTATGGCATCCCCGGCTTCAAGCTGGAAAAGGACGTGGTGATGAACCGCGTGCGGCAGCTGGAACAGGGCGGCGTCGCCTTCGTGCTGAACTGCAATGTCGGCACCGACATTTCCTTTGACGCGATCCGCGGCAAGCATGATGCGGTGTTGATCGCCACCGGCGTCTACAAGACCCGCGCGCTGACCGATCCGGGCGCGGAGGCCAAGGGGATCGTGCGCGCCATCGACTATCTGACCGCCTCGAACAAGAAGAGCTTCGGCGATGACGTGGCCGAATTCGACGATGGCACGCTGAACGCCACCGGCAAGCGCGTGCTGGTGATCGGCGGCGGCGACACCGCGATGGACTGCGTGCGCACGGCGATTCGCCAGGGCGCGACCTCGGTCAAATGCCTTTACCGGCGTGACCGGGCGAACATGCCGGGCAGCCAGCGCGAAGTGACGAATGCCGAGGAAGAAGGCGCGGAATTCGTCTGGCTTGCGGCGCCGAAGGCATTTGCGGGCAATCCGGTCGACAGCGTCACTGTGCAGCGCATGCGGCTGGGTGCCCCGGATGCCTCGGGCCGTCAAAGCCCCGAACCGATCGAGGGCGGCCTCTATGAAGAACCGGCCGATCTGGTGATCACCGCGCTCGGCTTCGAACCCGAGGACCTGCCCGCCTTGTGGAATGTCTCGGCGCTGGAAACCACGCGCTGGGGCACGGTCAAGGCGAGCTTCGGCACCCATGCGACCAGCCTGCCCGGCGTCTATGCCGTGGGCGACATCGTGCGCGGGGCCTCGCTTGTCGTCTGGGCGATCCGCGATGGCCGCGAGGCCGGGGCAGAGATGGTGAAATACCTCGACGGCGCCGGTCGCGTCGCCGCCGAGTGATCCGCAATCCGCGAAAGGACAAAGCCATGCTTCGGCATCGGGCAGGTCTTGGGGGCATTCTGGCCGCGATCGGGGGGCTTTTCGCCGCCCTGCCCGCGGCGGCAGAGCCCAAATTCACCCCGCCGCCGGGCTGCACGCTGCAAACCACGGTGCAGCTGCATGCCTGTCAGGTGGCCAATTACTACACCTGCGCGGGCGATGCCCCGGGCGATCAATGGGTCTCCATCGCCGATGGCGAGGGCGCCTTTTTCGTCAGCCGCACCGATGCGGAAACCCGCTGGATGGAATCGGTCAGCCTGAAGGACGGCACGGTGGAAAAGCTGGATGCGGCGGGCTCACGGGACAATGCCTCGTTCAGCACGCTTCTGGCCACGGGCCGCGATGATTACGACTTCATCACCCGCACGAACACCGGGCTGGTGCAGCGCTTCAAGGGCTTCGACCAACTGACCGGCGAAAGCACCAGCATCGACGGCGTGCCCCTCGAACGCTGCGCCTTCGAGATGGAGATCGAGGACGCGGCCGGCAACGTGGTCGCCACCCGCAAGGGGATGCAGGTGATCAGCCGGCAGATGCGCGTCTTCTTTGCCCAGACCGAGACTTACGAAAACGGCTTCGGCGACCGGGTCACCACCACCGAAGGGCCGGTGACCTTCGCCTTTCCCGGCGACGCCGATTTCGCCGCCGCCACACCGCAATATGACTGCGACATGATGATGACCGATCTGTCGCTTGACCATCCCTCGAAGGAGGCCTTGAGATGACCAAATATGACGAAGCCTGGGTTGCCGCCGAGGAAGCCAAGCGCAAGTGGATGGACGAAAACGCGCTCTACAAGACCGAGGATGAACATTCGTCCTGCGGCGTGGGGCTTGTGGTGGCGCTGGATGGCAAGGCCAGCCGCAAGGTCGTGGCCTCTGGCATCGACGCGCTGAAGGCGATCTGGCACCGCGGCGCGGTCGATGCCGATGGCAAGACCGGCGACGGCGCGGGCATCCATGTGCAGATCCCGGTCCCCTTCTTCTATGACCAGATCCGCCGCACCGGGCACGAGCCCGACATGGAAAAACGCATCGCCGTCGGGCAGATCTTCCTGCCGCGGACCGATTTCGGCGCGCAGGAACGCTGCCGCACGATCGTCGAAAGCGAAGTGCTGCGGATGGGCCATTACATCTACGGCTGGCGCCATGTGCCGGTGAACACCGGCGTTCTGGGCGAGAAGGCCAATGCGACCCGGCCCGAGATCGAACAGATCCTGATCCGCTGCGAAAAGGACATCGACGACGAGACCTTTGAACGCGAGCTTTACGTGATCCGCCGCCGGATCGAAAAAGCCGCCATCGCCGCGCAGATCGCCGGGCTTTACATCTGTTCGCTGTCCTGCCGCTCGATCATCTACAAGGGGATGATGCTGGCCGAACAGGTGGCGGAATTCTATCCGGATCTGAAGGACGACCGCTTTGAATCGGCCTTCGCGATCTATCACCAGCGCTATTCGACCAACACCTTCCCGCAATGGTGGCTGGCGCAGCCCTTCCGGATGCTCGCCCATAACGGCGAGATCAACACGATCAAGGGCAACATCAACTGGATGAAAAGCCACGAGATCCGCATGGCCTCGACGGCGTTCGGGGATGCGGCCGAGGATATCAAGCCGATCATCCCGGCGGGCGTGTCGGATTCGGGGGCGCTGGATGCGGTCTTCGAGGTGATGGTGCGCTCGGGCCGCTCGGCGCCGATGACGAAAACCATGCTGGTGCCGGAAGCCTGGTCGAAAGCCACGACCGACATGCCGAAGGCCTGGCAGCACATGTATGCCTATTGCAACTCGGTGATGGAGCCCTGGGACGGTCCGGCGGCACTTGCCATGACCGATGGCCGCTGGGTCTGCGGCGGGCTTGACCGCAACGGCCTGCGTCCGATGCGCTATGTGGTGACGGGCGACGGCATGCTGATTGCCGGGTCGGAAGCCGGGATGGTGCCGGTGGACGAGATGAACGTGCGCGAAAAAGGCGCGCTCGGGCCGGGGCAGATGATCGCCGTCGACATGCGCGAGGGCAAGCTCTACCACGACAAGGACATCAAGAACCGACTGGCAAACAGCCAGCCCTTTGGCGAATGGGTCGAGAAAGTCGTCGATCTGAACGCGATCCTGCGCGATGTGCCGGAAAAAGCCGTCTACACCGGCGCCGAGCTGCGCAAGCGCCAGATCGCGGCGGGCTATTCGGTCGAAGAGCTGGAAAACATCCTGGCGCCGATGGCCGAGGACGGCAAGGAAGCCGTGGCCTCGATGGGCGACGACACCCCGCCCGCGGTGCTCTCGAAGCAATACCGCCCGCTGAGCCATTTCTTCCGCCAGAACTTCAGCCAGGTGACCAACCCGCCGATCGACTCCTTGCGCGAAAGCCGGGTGATGTCGCTGAAGACGCGCTTTGGCAACCTGAAGAACGTGCTGGATGAGGACGGTTCGCAGACCGATATCTGGATCCTGGAAAGCCCCTTCATCGCGAACACCGAATTCAACGTGATGATGAAGACCTTCGGCGCGAAAGTGGCGCAGATCGACTGCACCTTCCCGGCGGGCGCCGATCAGGAAGCCCTGCGCGAAGGGCTCGAACGCATTCGCGCCGAGGCCGAGGATGCCGTGCGCTCGGGCGCGTCGCACCTTGTGCTGACCGACGAGCATCAAAGCCCGTCCAAGGTCGCGATGCCGATGATCCTTGCCACTTCGGCGGTGCATTCCTGGCTGACCCGCAAGGGGCTGCGGACCTTCACCTCGATCAACGTGCGCGCGGCCGAATGCATCGACAGCCATTACTTCGCCGTGCTGATCGGCTCGGGGGCGACGACGGTGAATCCCTATCTGGCGCAGGATTCGATTGCTGACCGGATCGAACGCGGGCTGCTCGATGGCACGCTGGAAGACGCGCTGCGCCGCTATCGCGATGCGATCGACGCGGGCCTCTTGAAGATCATGTCGAAGATGGGGATCTCGATCATCTCGTCTTACCGCGGCGGTCTGAACTTCGAAGCCGTGGGGCTGAGCCGCGCCATGGTCGCCGAATATTTCCCCGGCATGCAAAGCCGGATCTCGGGGATCGGTCTGCACGGCATCCAGCACAAGCTGGAACAGGTGCATGGCAAGGGCTGGCTGGGCGGTCAGGACGTGCTGCCGATCGGCGGTTTCTACAAGGCGCGCAAAACCGGCGAGAAACACGCCTGGGAAGCGCAGACCATGCACATGCTGCAAGCGGCCTGTGACCGGTCGAGCTTCGATCTGTGGAAGCAATATTCCGCGATGATGCGGGCCAATCCGCCGATCCACATCCGCGATCTGCTCGACATCAAGCCTTTGGGCCGTCCGGTGCCGATCGAGGAAGTCGAAAGCATCACCGCGATCCGCAAACGCTTTGTCACCCCGGGCATGTCGCTCGGCGCGCTTTCGCCCGAGGCGCACAAGCTTCTCAACGTCGCGATGAACCGCATCGGCGCCAAGTCCGACAGTGGCGAAGGCGGCGAGGATCCGGCGCATTTCGTGCCCGAACCGAACGGCGACAACCCGTCCGCCAAGATCAAGCAGGTGGCTTCGGGGCGCTTTGGCGTCACCGCCGAATATCTGAACGCCTGCGAAGAGCTTGAGATCAAGGTGGCCCAGGGCGCCAAACCCGGCGAGGGCGGCCAGCTTCCGGGCATGAAGGTGACCGAACTGATCGCGCGGCTACGGCATTCGACCAAGGGCGTGACGCTGATCTCGCCGCCGCCGCATCATGACATCTATTCGATCGAAGACCTCGCGCAGCTGATCTATGACCTCAAGCAGATCAACCCGCGCGCCAAGGTGACGGTGAAGCTGGTGGCTTCGTCCGGCGTCGGCACGATTGCGGCCGGGGTGGCCAAGGCGAAGGCCGACATCATCCTGATCTCGGGCCACAATGGCGGCACCGGGGCCAGCCCCGCGACCTCGATCAAATACGCCGGCCTGCCCTGGGAGATGGGTCTGACCGAGGCGCATCAGGTTCTGGCGATGAACAACCTGCGCGAGCGGGTGACCCTGCGCACCGATGGCGGTCTGCGCACCGGGCGCGATATCGTGATGGCGGCGATGATGGGGGCCGAGGAATACGGCATCGGCACCGCCGCGCTGATCGCGATGGGTTGCATCATGGTGCGTCAGTGCCAGTCGAACACCTGCCCGGTGGGCGTGTGCACGCAGGACCCGAAACTGCGCGCCAAATTCACCGGCACGGCGGACAAGGTGGTGAACCTGATCACCTTCTACGCGCAGGAAGTGCGGGAACTGCTGGCCTCGATCGGCGCGCGTTCGATGGATGAAATCATCGGCCGGGCGGATCTCTTGACGCAGATGAACCGCGGCTCTGCGCACCTGGACGACCTCGACCTGAACCCGCTTCTGATCACCGTCGATGGCTGGGACAAGATCGTCTACGACCGCTCGAAACCGCGCAACTTCGTGCCCGACACGCTGGATGCCGAGATCATCAAGGATGGTCACCGCTTCTTCGAGGACGGCGAGAAGATGCAGCTGAGCTACGCCGTGCGCAACACTTTGCGCACGATCGGGACGCGGGCCTCGAGCCATATCGTCAAGAACTTCGGGATGCGCAACGCGCTGCAGCCCGATCATCTGACGGTGAAGCTGACCGGGTCTTGCGGGCAGTCGCTGGGCGCCTTCGCGGCGCAGGGGCTGAAGCTGGAAGTTTCGGGCGACGCCAACGACTATGTCGGCAAGGGGCTTTCGGGCGGCATCATCGTCGTGCGGCCGCCGATGTCCTCGCCGCTGGTCGCGGCCGAGAACACGATCATCGGCAACACCGTGCTTTACGGCGCGACCGATGGCTATCTGTTCGCGGCGGGCCGGGCGGGCGAACGCTTTGCCGTGCGCAACTCGGGCGCCAAGGTGGTGGTCGAGGGCTGCGGCTCGAACGGCTGCGAATACATGACGGGCGGCGTTGCGGTGATCCTTGGCCGGATCGGCGCCAACTTCGGCGCGGGCATGACCGGCGGCATGGCCTATCTTTACGACCCGGACAACCTGGCCGAGGATTACATGAACCTTGAAAGCCTTGTCACCTGCGGGCTGGGCCATCCGCATTGGGAAGCGCAGCTCAAGGGCCTGATCGAGCGGCACGCCGCCGAGACCGGCTCGGTCAAGGCGAAGGCGATCCTCTCGAACTGGGAGGCCGAGCGGAAGAACTTCCTGCAGGTCTGCCCGAAGGAAATGCTGGTGCATCTGCCGCATCCGCTTTCCGATGAACCGAAGGCGGTTCCGGCCGAGTAAGCGGGCGCACATGACAAGGGGGCGGGGTCGGGTGACCCCGCCCTTTCCCGTTCGGGCGCGGCTTGACCGGCTCCCCCGTGGCGTGACAGATGGCGCAATGGCGGCACGCAGGAAAAACCCGATCAAAGCGACGATTCCCCCGGGGCGTGCCCGCTCGGTCGGGGCCCTGCTGCTTGCGCCCCTGCGCTTTGCCGGGGCCTGGACGGCGCGGATCAGCCTCGGCATTCTGGCGGCCTATCTGGCGCTGATCGTGCTTTATGACGTGCTCGATCCGCCGACGACCTTCACGATGTGGAGCGAAAAGCAGCGGCTGGGCAAGCTCGATCAGGAATGGACCGATTTCGAGGATATCGCCCCGGTGATGGCGCGCTCGGTCGTGGCGGCCGAGGATGCGAATTTCTGCACCCACTGGGGCTTCGACATGGGGGCGATCCGGCAGGCGATCGACAAGGGCGCCAATCGCGGCGCCTCCACGCTGTCGCAACAGGTGACGAAGAACGTCTTCCTCTGGCAGGGCCGCAGCTGGCTGCGCAAGGCGCTCGAGGCGCTTCTGACGCCCGCGGTCGAGGCGGTCTGGACCAAGCGGCGGATATTGGAAGTCTATCTGAACGTTGCGGAATTCGGCGAGGGGGTGTTCGGCGTCAATGCCGCCGCCTTCCATTATTTCCGCACCACCCCGGCGAAGCTGACACCGCGGCAGGCGTCGCTCCTGGCCGCGGTGCTGCCCGATCCGAAAGATCGCAACGCCGCCCGGCCCTCGCGCTATGTCTCGAAACGGGCCAATCAGATCGCCGATGGCGCCGCCACGATCAAGGCCGACGGCCGCGCCGATTGCTTCAGCCCCTGACCCGTCAACAGGATAGACAGGTGCCACCGCCGACGGTAGTCTGATGCCATGGTGGGGACACATTTGATCGCATTCGGGAGGGTTCTGGTGATGATGGGCGCAGGTCTTGCCCCCGTCCAGGTCAGTGCCGACCCGGGCCTTTCCCTGAGCTGCCTGCCGCAGACCGCCGAAGTGGCGGATCTGTGCGGCTTGATGCGGGAGGTGATCGCGACCGGCCTGCCGGACCGCAGGGTCCAGCTGGTCGGGCCCGAAACGGCCCCGGAAACGACGACCGCCATTCGGCTGCATGTCGAGCGGCTGAGGAAAGACGGGATTGTCGCGCATCTGGAATGGCGGCACCCCGGCGAGGACTGGCAAACGGGCGAGACGCAGGCGCTCAGCGTCATGGATCGCGATTTGAACGCAGGCATGGTCAGCAGGTTCTTTCAGAGCTTGTGGGACGCAAGCCCGATTGCGCGATAGGCGTGCCTGAAGAATTGGGGAAGGGACGACACGAATGACACGACAGATCAGTGAATTTTTGCGCGGTGCGACGGCAGAGCCTCTTTACGCGGCGATCGGCGAGATCGCCGATGCCGGTGCAGGCACTACCACGACCTACACGATGAGCGTCGGGGACACGTTCAACGGGACGATCGCGGCTTCGGGCGACCGGGACGGCGTGCGGATCAACCTCGTGGCGGGGCAGACCTATCAGTTCAACCTGAACGGCGGCACGCTGGGCGACACCTATCTGAGGCTTTATGATGCCGCGGGCAACCAGATTGCCTACAACGACGATTATTCCAACAGCACCAATTCGCAGATCACCTTCACCGCGACCACCTCGGGGACGTATTTCCTCGAAGCGGCGGGATATAGCTCCTATACCGGCAGCTATGCGCTGACGGCGATCACGGTCGCGCCGCCGACGATCGACGATCTGGCCGATTATCTGGTGAACGGCTATTGGGAAAGCAACGGGGGGCAGGCGCGCAGCTTCGACACCACCTCGGACAATGTCATCACCGTCGATCTGCACAACCTGACCGCCGACGGGCAACAGCTGGCGCGCTGGGCGCTGCAGGCCTGGTCCGCCGTGGCCAATCTTGTCTTCGTCGAAACGACCGGCACCGCCGACATCGAATTCGACGATTCGGATGATGGCGCCTATTCGACCTCGAACACCACCGGCACGCGAATCAACAGCTCCTTCGTGAACATCGACACCGCCTGGATCGCCAATTATGGCACCACGATGGACGGCTACAGCCTGCAGACCTACATCCACGAGATCGGGCACGCGCTCGGGCTGGGCCATCAGGGCGCCTACAACGGCTCGGCGACCTATCCCGACGATGCGACCTTCCCCAATGACAGCTGGCACCTGTCGGTGATGTCCTATTTCAGCCAGGACGACAACACCACCAGCGGCGCGTCCTTTGCCTGGGTCATGTCGGCGATGATGTCCGACATCATCGCGATGCAGTCGATGTATGGCGCCTCGACCACCACCTTGGGCAGCACCGTCTACGGCCGGAATTCGAATGTCGGCGGCTATCTGGAAACGCTGTTCGACAGCCTCGTGGCGGGCACCTCCGCGACCTATGGCGGCGATCCGGTGACGATGACGATCTATGATGCCGGCGGCCGCGACACGATCGATTTCAGCTTCTCGAACGTCAACCAGACCCTCAATCTCGCCCCCGGCAGTTTCTCGAACCTGGCCGGTCTGGTGGGCAATCTCGGCATTGCCCGCGGCACGGTGATCGAGATCGGCGTCACCGGGAACGGCAATGACCTGATCATGGGCAACAACGCCAGCAACACGCTGATGTCGCGCGGGGGCAATGACACGTTGCGCGGCGGCGCCGGCAACGACAAGCTGGACGGCGGCACCGGCAACGACTTCATCGATGGCAGCACCGGACAGGACACGCTGATCGGCGGCGCGGGCAAGGACACGTTCCTGTTCAACGTCGCGGTGACCGCGGCCAATGCCGACATCATCACCGATTTCAGCGTCGTCGATGACACGATCCGGCTCGACCGGTCGTTCTTCACCGGCATCGCCGCCACCGGCACGCTGACCGCCAATGCCTTCACCAAGAACATCACGGGTCTGGCGACCGATGCACTGGACCGGATCATCTACGAAACCGACTCCGGCGCGCTCTGGTATGACGCCGACGGCACGGGCGCGACGGCCCGGGTGCTTGTGGCGACGCTTGGCACCGGCCTTGCGATGACCAACGCCGATTTCTTCGTGGTCGCCTGAGACCTCGGGGCAGGATGCACGGCGACGGCAGACGGGCTTCCCGTCTGCCGTTTTTTGTCGGCCTTGTCTGCCTGCGGTGGAAATGACATTGTGAAGACAGTGGGCGGAGACCCCCGAAAGAGCAAGTCATGTGGCCAGATCGTGAACCCAGTCGCAGCATCGATGCGACCGTGCCCCCGGCGCGGGGGTTTGCGGCGCTGTTCAGGAAGCGCCCCCCCGTCACGATCCGCTGGCTGGCCGCGCTGCGCGCCAGCTCCCGGGGGTTTCGCGCCCCGGTCGGCCGGACCGCAACCAAAGTCGCAAGAGGACTCCTGCATATGAGTATCGACCCCTTTCCGCCCGGCAAAAGCGACACCGACAGCCTGTCCGTCGAAAATGGCATCCTGCGCGGCCGCGATGGCTGGCTGTTCCTGTGGGACGGCTCCAACGACGTGAGCCGCTACTACACCGACCCGGGATATTTCGGGGCCCCGGAACTTGCGGGCTGGGTGACGCTGCTGCGCGCCCGCGCAGCCCGGTGCGCGCAGATCGGGGCGCAGTATCGCCACCTTGTCGTGCCCGACAAGATCTCGGTCTATCCGCAGCATCTGACCGCGCCGCTGCGCTATTTCGATCAGCACCCGGGGGCGCGGTTCGCCCGGGCCTTTCCCGACGACACGCTTTGCGTCGACATCCTGCCCGACCTGCGCGGCACGCGCGGCAACTTTGCCGCCCGGGTCGAGCCCGGCGGCGGCGAGGCCGAAGGATCGGACAAGTTCTTCTTCAAGACCGACAGCCACTGGACCTTCGAGGGCTGTCAGGTCGCCTATCTGCGGCTGTGCGAAAGCCTGGGCGTCACGCCTTGCGACCTGAGCAAGGCCCGCCCCGGCCCGGGCAAGGAGATGGTGCTGGATCTGGGCGCGAAACTGTCGCCGCCGGTGCTGGAACATGCGCGGTTCGGCCGGGTGCTGCGGCACTCGAAGCGGCAGGCCGAGAACGAGATGGTGCGCTACAACGAAAGCGAGGGGCTGGCCAAGGGCACGCCGCGCTTCGTCGGCTGCATGGTGCACAACCACAACGACCAGCCGCAGGCCATCGCCAAAAGGGTTGTGCTGTTTGGCGATTCCTTTTGCGAGTTCCGCCCGCATCTGCTGACGGCGATGCTGTCGGAAACCTTCCGCGACGTGCATTTCGTCTGGTCGACCAGTCTGGACTGGGATTTCATCGCGGCGCTGAAGCCCGATATCGTGATCACCGAAATCGCCGAGCGTTTCGTGAACCGGCTGCCGAAGGACGATTTCCGCGTCAGCCCCGATTGACCGCGCCGCCCGGTGCCGTCTTCGACCGGTGGCCGCCCGGGGCAGGCCGCGCGAAGCGCCGGGGCATCCGTCAGGACGCCCCGGCCTTTGTCTTCAGTTCCCGCCTTCGCCGCCCGGGGCGAAATAGTCGCGCGTCAGCTTGACGATGATCGGCGACAGCAGCAGCAGCGAAATCAGGTTCGGGATCGCCATCAGCGCGTTGAGCGTATCCGCCACCAGCCAGGCGAAATCGAGGCTCAGCGTCGCGCCGAAGAAGACCGCGACGGTCCACAGCACCCGGAACGGAATTTCGCTGATCGTGCCCAGCAGGAATTCCCAGCATTTTTCGGCATAATAGGCCCAGCCGAGGATGGTGGTAAAGGCAAAGAGCGCCAGACAGATCGTCAGCACATATTTGCCATAGCCCGGCATCGCCGCCTCGAAGGCCGAGGAGGAGAGCATCGCCCCGGTCTCGCCGCTGGTCCAGACGCCGGTGACCATGATCGCAAGGCCGGTCAGCGTGCAGATGATGATCGTGTCGATGAAGGTCCCCATCATGCCGATCACGCCCGAGAACACCGGGTTCGAGGTCGAGCCCGAGGCCTGGGCGATCCCGGCGGTGCCAAGGCCCGCCTCGTTCGAGAAGATCCCGCGGGCCACGCCCTTCTGCATCGCCATCAGGATGGTCGCCCCAAGGAAGCCCCCCGCCGCGGCGGTGCCGGTGAAGGCATCGGTGAAGATCGTGGCAAAGGCCGCCGGGATGTTTTCGGCGAAGACCGCCAGCACGAAGGTGACGCTGACCAGATAGACAACCGCCATGAAGGGCACGACCCGTTCGGCCACCGCGCCGATGCGCCGGATCCCGCCCAGAACGACGAGCCCGGTGAGCACCGTCATCACGACGCCCGAGATCCAGGTCTCGATGCCGAAGGCGTTCTGCACCGCGCTCGCGATGCCGTTGGCCTGCACCATGTTGCCGATGCCAAAGCCCGCAAGGCCGCCGAAGAAGGCGAAGGCCGTCGCCAGCCAGGCCCAGTTCCTGCCCAGCCCGTTCTTGATCGCGAACATCGGGCCGCCGACATGTTCGCCCTTGTCGTCCACTTCGCGATATTTCACCGCGACGACCACCTCGGCGTATTTCGTGGCCATGCCGACAAAGGCGGTGACCCACATCCAGAACAGCGCCCCGGGGCCGCCGACCGCGATGGCGGTGGCGACGCCCGCGATGTTGCCGGTGCCGATGGTGGCGGAGAGCGCGGTCATCAGCGCCGCGTAGGGGGTGATTTCCCCTTCCGAATCCGCGCCGGGCGTGCGGCTTTTCCAGATCATGCGGAAGCCGTAGACCAGCTTGCGGATCGGCATGAAGCCAAGACGCAGCTGAAGGTAGAAGCCGGTGCCGATGATCAGGACGATCATCGGAACGCCCCAGACGATCCCGTTCAGCCAGTTGAAGAAGTCATGAATCAGTTCCAAACGCCAGTCTCCTCTTTGTCCCTCGCACCGCCGTCTTCACCGGGAAGACCGGCAGGTGTGCGACGCGTCGCGTTGCCGGGATCTTGTGCTGTTGTTCGCGGCCCCCTCCTACGGTCGCATCGGATCGAAGATCAACCCGGCGATTCGACGCTCCGGCGTCGATTTTCGCCCGCCGTCTTGCCGCGGCCGCAGCCTGAGCCCGGCCGCGGACCCGGGTCAGCCCGGCATGAGCCGGATCACCCGGTCACAGATCGCCTCGAGCAGGGCAAGGTCATGGCTGACGATCACCATCGCCATGCCGGTCTCGCGGCCGATCCCGACCATCAGCCTGATCGTCAGCGCCTGCGTCACCGGATCCAGCCGCGAGGTGGGCTCGTCGGCGAACAGGAACGCGAGATCCAGCAGCAACGCCCGCAAAAGCGCGATGCGCTGCAACTCGCCGCCCGACACCGCCGCAGGTCGGCGCGCCAGAAGATCGGGCGCCAGCTTCAGCCGGTCGAGCAGCGGGGCCACCCTTGCCGGATCGATCCGATGCCGCGCCAGCAGGTCGTCCAGCCCCTCGGCCAGCGTGATCCGCGCCGGAAAGGCGGCGGGCGGATCCTGCCAGAGCTTCTGAAAGGCAAGTTTCGGCACTGCCGGGTCCCGCCACAGCCTGCCCTGATGCGGCAAAAGCCCCAAAAGCGCATTGCCAAGGCTCGACTTGCCGCAGCCCGACGGCCCCGCCACGCCCAGAACCTGCCCGGGCGAAAGGGTGAAATCGAGCGGCGCAAACAGGGTTCGCCCGTCGCGCGCCACCGTGAAACGCTCGGCCCGCAGCAGCGGCGCGGCCTCGGGCATCGGATCGGGGCGCGGCCAATGCGCCGGATCGGCGGCGATCAGCGCTTGCGTATAGGGATGTTCGGGCGCCGCCAGCACCCGTTCGGCCGAGCCGCGTTCGACCACCGTGCCGCCCTGCATCACCAGGATCTCGCCGCCCAGGCCTGCCGCCAGCGTCAGATCATGGGTGATCGTCAAAAGCCCGCCGCCGCCCTCAAGCCCGCGCCGCAACAGCGCCAGCACGTCATCGCGCCGGTCGCTGTCGAGCCCCTTGGTCGGCTCGTCGGCCACGGTGATCCGCGCCCCGCACGCCCGCGCCGCCGCAAAGGCCAGCCGTTGCGCCATGCCGCCCGAAAGCTGCCAGGGGTATTTCGCCCCCGCCCCCTCCAGTCCCAGCGCCGCCAGATCGGCGCTGGCGCGGTCGTCCGGCGCGGGATCGCCCGCCACCAGATCATGCACCTCGGCGACCTGACGTTGCCCGCGCATCAACGGGTCGAGCGCCAGCCAGGGCTCTTGCGGCAGAACCGCGATCGCGCGCCCCCAAAGCGCCCGGCTGCCCTGCGGCCGGGCCGGGTCAAGCCGCGTCTCCCCCACCGTCAGCGTGCCGCCCGCCAAAAGTCCGCCCGGCAAGGTGCCCAGAAGCGCCTGCGCCAGCAGGCTCTTGCCAGAGCCGCTTTCGCCCAGCACCGTCACCGCCCGACCGGCGGGCAGATCGAGCGAAACCGGGTCCAGCAGCCGCTCGGCCCCGGCGGTCACGGTGATGTCTTTTGCCTGCAACAGGGTCATTCGCGGCCTCCGGCAATCAGGTTGAGAGAGAGAAGCAGCGCGAAACAGGCCGCGACGGGTTGCAGCAGCGCAAAGGGCGCCTCGCGCCAGCTCGGCAGCAGCTCGACCATCATCAGGCCGAGTTCCGGCGTCGGCGCGCGCATGCCGACGCTGACAAAGCCCAGCGCGGCGATGGCGGCGATGGCATTGGCGACGCCGAAGGCCGTGGCGGTGCGCAGCATCGGGCCGATCTCGGGCCAGAGGATGCGGCGAAACACCCAGAGCGGGCCGAAGCCCTGCAGCGTGGCGGCCTCGACCGCGGGGCTGGCAAGCTGGCTGCGCGCGACGGACCGGGTCAGGCGGAAGAACTCGATCCATTGCACCGCCGCCAAACCCGCCCAGAAGGCCAGCGGCGTCGAAGGCAGGATCACCCCCATCATCAGCACCATCAGAAGCGCGGGCAGGGCCAGCACGCTGTCGGCCAGAAGCGACAGGCCGCGGTCGATCCAGCCGCCGCGCCAGCTGGCCAGCGCCCCAAGCGCGATGCCCAGAACGGCGGCGGTCGCGGTGGCGGCAAAGGCGATCGTCAGCGACAGCCGCAGCGCCTGCGACAGCCGCGCGAACATCGACCGGCCCAGATGATCATAGCCGAACCAGGCCTGCGCATCCGGCCCGGCCAGCACCCGCAGCAGCGCCTGTTTGAACGGCCCCACCGGATCGAGCAGCGGCCCGATCAGCACAAAAGCCACCAGCACGGCCAGCAGGCCAAGCCCGAGATGTCTTGCCCTCATGCCCGGACCTCCCGCGGGTCGATGCGGCGCAGGGCCAGATCGATCAGCGTGTTGAGAAGGACGAAGGACAGCCCCATCACCAGCGCCGTTCCCTGCACCATCGGCACGTCGCGGTGAAACACCGCATGGATCAGCGCATGGCCGATGCCGGGCCAGCCGAAGATGGTTTCGACCACCACGACGCCCTCGGCCAGCAGCACGAATTGCAGGCCGAGATAGGTCAGCAGCGGGGCGGCGATGGCCCGCAACCCATGGTGCAGCAGCACCTGTCCGTCGCTCAGCCCCTTGGTGCGGGCAAAGGCATGGGCGGGGCTTGCGGCAAAGGCCGCCATCGCATCGCGGGCAATCCGCGCCGAGGCCGCAGCCAGCCCCAGCGCCAGCGTCAGCCCGGGCAGGACCAGATGGCGGATGTCCCCGTGCCCCGCGGCGGGCAACAGCTGCAGCTGCACCGCAAGAACCACGATCAGCACGAGGCCAAGCAGGAATTGCGGCACCGCGCGAAAGGCCGCCGCCGCCACCAGCAGCGCGCGGTCAAACCGCCCCCCGGCCCGCAGACCGGCGTAAATGCCCAGCGGCGGCCCGATCAGCAGCGAGAGCCCCAGCGCCACCGCCGCCAGCTGCAGGCTGGCGCCCAGCTGATGCGCGATCTCCTGCCAGACCGGCAGGCCCGAGACCATCGAGCGGCCCAGATCCAGCCGCGCCAGATCGGCCATCCACTGGGCGAACAGCACCAGCGGCCCGGCGCCCAGGTTCAGCTCGGTCCGCACCGCCTCGGCCAGATCGGCCGAGGCAAGGTCATAGCCATACCGCGCCGCGGCGATGCGAAAGGCCATGTCCCCGGGCATGGCCCGCATCATCAGAAACGACATCACGCCGACAACCAGCGCGACGCCCGCCGCCTGCAACAGGCGGAAGGCAAGGGTCCGAAGCGCGAAGGTCACTGCACGATCTCCGCCGATTTCAGCCCGAAGGTCCGTTCATAGGGGTCGATCACGATCCCCTTGACGGAGTTCGACACCGCCGCCGTCTGCTGATACCAGGCGATCGGCACGACCGGCAGCTCGGCCTGCAAGGTCGCGGACAGCGCGGCTTTTTCGGCCGCCGTGCCGCCCCCGGCCGCGATCTTGCGCACCGCTGCGGTGAAGGCGGGATTGTCCCAGCCCATCGCCCCCCAATCGCCCGTGGGGGCGTAATCCTGCATCAGCGTGCCGACCGGATCGGGGACCAGCGCGAAATTGCGGGCAAAGAGCGCCATCTGCAGCGTTCCGGCCGCATGTTTTGCCGGGATTTCCGAGGAGTTGGTGGCATTGATCGTCACCGCGATGCCGACCTCGCGCAGCATCTGCTCCAGCACCGCCGCCGTCAGCGGCAGTTCCGGCCGGTCGGGATAGGTCAGCAGCTCGACCGCAAAGGGCTGGCCGTCATGTTGCAAGATGCCATCGGGCCCGGGCAGCCAGCCCGCCGCGGCAAAGGCGGCCTTGGCGGCTTCGGGGTCGTAACCGAGCGGCGCCAGCGCCGGATCATGCCAGGCCGCCATCGCGGGCGGGAACATCTGCGTCGCCGCCGCCGGATAGCGCAGGACCGCCTGCGCCAGCCCGGCCCGGTCGATCGCCAAGGACAGCGCCCGCCGTTCTTCGACCGTGTCAAAGAAGGGCGCGGCGGCATTCAGTTTCAGCAACAGCACCCGCGGCAGCGAGACGGAATGCACGGTGACGGTCTTGACCGAGGCAAGCCGGGTGACCGAGGCGGGATCAAGGTTCACCACCAGTCCCGCATCGCCCGATTCCGCCATCAAGGCCCGGGTCTCGGCCCGGCTGACGCCTGCGTAATGGATCGCCTCCAGCTTGGCGGGGCCGCCCCAATAGCCATCGAACCGCAGGGCTTCCAGCCGCAGCGGCGGCTCCAGCACGGTCACCCGGAACGCCCCGGTGCCGATCAGCGCCGTCACCGTGCCATCCGCGGCATAGGCGGCAGGGGCCAGAATCCCGGTGCGATATTCGGCAAGGAAGGCGGGCAGGGCGGCAAACGGGGTCTTGAGGGTGATCACCACCTCCTCGGCTTCGGCGGCAATCGCGGCCACCGGCGCCTTGGCCAGGATGCCTTCCTTTTTCCACGACCAGGTCAGGGCCAGCGCGGCGGCCTCGGCGGTCAGCGGGCTGCCGTCATGGAACCGCACGCCGGGGCGGATGTGAAAGCGCCAGACCAGCCCGTCCTCCGACACCGACCAGCGATCCGACAGCCCGGGCAACAGCGCCCCGGTCGCATCGCTGTTCACCAGCGTTTCCATCACGTCGAGCTTGAGGAAGATGTCCCCCGACAGAAGCGGATCGGCCGCCTTGATCTCGAAGGGCGCGGCGATATCAAGCGTCACCGGATCGGCCAGAACCGGCAGCGCGGGCAAGGCCGCGATCAGCGCGGCAAAGGAAAGGCGGGAAAGCAAGAGCGGTCTCCGTATGTTATGTAATTACGTATTATTCGCCTGCCCTGCAAAGCGCAAGGAAGGCGGGGCCCCCTGGCCGGATCGGCAAGGATCAGCGCGCGGCGGTCAGCTCAAGACGGTGCCCCGACCGGGACGGTCCGGGGCGGAGGGATGGCGAAGGCGCGCAGCAGGATCATGGGTCGTTCCTCTCTGGGCCGTGCGGGCACGGCATTCCGAAAGGACGGACGGGATGAGGCACGCGGCAGACCGCGGCCTGCCCCGGGCCAGACGCACACCCCGGCGTCCGGACTGGCACCCGGACAGATCCGGGCGCATCACAGGCAGGTCTCCTGGCTTGCGGGTCTTCGCTTTGCCGGCCTTCCCGGACCGGCAGGCCCAGTGGCATCTTCGGCATCGCTCGCCGCTCACAGTTGCGGGGGCAGCCACGGATTTGGCGCCTGATGGCTACACCGCACCGTATTCCCTCTTTCCCCCCCTGGTGCGTGACGCCGCCTGCGGGGGACCGATGACGCCCCCAAGGGCCACAACCGCAAGGGATTGTCAATCGCCCCGGCGCGGCGGCCCGCCTCTTGACAAAATTACTCGGAATTCCTTTCTATCACCCAGGCCCCGGCTTGGGGTCGTGTTGCCCAGCATGTCGCCAGGTCATTGCCGCAAGGTGAAAGGTTCGACATGCCCGCGTTTTCCCCCCGCCCCTTCCGGTGCCCGGCATGACCGCGGCCCTGACGCGTCTGACCGCCCCGCCTGCGGTCGAGAGCTTCTTTGCCACGATCGGCGCCGATCCGCTGTCCTGCGCCTTCCCGCGCAAGGGCGGCGCGCATCCGGGCGGGCCGATGGCGCCGGTGCCCGAGGCGCAGCTGGCCGCCACCTGGGACCGGCTGATGGCCACCCCGCGCAGCCGCCGCGCCGTCGCCTATGTCCATATCCCGTTTTGCGAAAACCACTGCCTGTTTTGCGGCTTTTACCAGAACGCCTGGCGGCCCGATCTGGGCACTTCCTATGTCGATGCGCTGATCGCGCAGCTGAGGGGCTTTGCCCGGCACCCCGCGCAGGAGGGGCCGCCGCTGCAGGCGGTCTATCTGGGCGGCGGCACGCCCACGGCGCTTTCTGCCCCCGACATCGCCCGGCTGGTCCGCGCGCTGCGCAGCCATCTGCCGCTGGCGCCCGATTGCGAGATCACGCTGGAAGGCCGGGTCCATTCCTTCGGCCTTGAAAAGGCGCGGGCGGCCTTTGACGCCGGGGTGACGCGGATCTCGCTTGGGGTGCAAAGCTTCTCCGATGCGATCCGCCGCCCGCTGGGCCGCAAGGCCAGTCGTGCCGAAATCCTTCAGGCGCTGCAAGGGCTTGTGACGCTTGATCAGGGCGCGGTGATCGTCGATCTGATCTATGGCCTGCCCGGTCAGAGCCCCGAGGATGTCGCCGCCGACGTGCGGCTTTGCGCCGATCTGGGGCTCGACGGGCTGGACCTTTACGCGCTGAACCTGATCCCCGGAACGCCGCTTCTGACCGCGATCGAAAAGGGCAAGAAACAGGTGGCCGCCCCCGACCGGCTGGGCCATTTCTTCGCCGCAGGCGAGGCCGCGGCCGAGGAAATGGGCTGGCGGCCGATCTCCACTTCGCATTGGCAGGGCAGCCTGCGCGAACGCTCGGTCTATAATCTTGCGGTCAAAAGCGGGGCGGATTGCCTTGCCTTCGGCGCGGGCGCGGGCGGCTTTCTGGGCGATCTGAGCTTTCGGCTGACCCCCGATCTGGCGCGCTATTCCGGGCAGGCGGCCGCGGGCACCGGGCTTGTCGCGGGGATGATGCGGCAGGCGGCCAGCGCCCCCGTCGCCCAGGCGATCAAGGCCGGGATGGAGCGCGGGATGCTCGATCTTGCCCGTGCCGAAACCGCGCTGAGAACGCTGATCCCCGCCCCCGGCCTCAGCCTGACCGATCATTTCGCGCCGCTGCTGGCGCAATGGCAGGCGGCCGGGCTTTGGGCGCCAGAGCACCGCTTTTACCGGCTGAGCCGCGCCGGACGGTTCTGGCAGGTGCCGATGACCACCCGCCTTCTGGGCTGGCTTGCCCACCACCCCGACCTTTCCCGAAACTGACGGAGACAGAGATGCCCCAGACGATTGCCGAAGCCCTGGCCGCCACCCCCCATGCGGCGCTGGAAGACATTGCCCGCGCGGCCGATACCACACCGCTTGCGGTGCTTGCCGCCCTGCCCGCGGGCGAGGTGACCGCCCTGCCCGGGACGCTGATGGTCGAGGTTCTGGACGCGATGGCGGGCTGGGGCGAGATCACCCTTGTCGTCAACACCGGCCCGGTGATCCTCGAGGCCAAGGCGCCGCTGCAGGGCGGCACCGTCGCGCAGGGGATGTACAACTTCAAGGGCAAACCGATCGGCGGCCATCTGAAAATCGACGCCTGCGCCTGCGTCGCCTTTGTCAGGCGCAAGCTCTTTGGCAGCGAAACCCGCTCGGTGCAGTTTTACGACACCGCGGGCGGCTGCATGTTCAAGGTCTATCTGGGCCGCGATGCCAGCCGCCAGATGATCCCCGCGCAGATCGCCGCCTTTGACGCGCTGGAAAGCCGGCTCTGCGCGGCGGTGGCCTGAGCGGCGCTTTGACCGGGCGCGGCGCGGGTCGGTCGCGCAACCGCCGATGTCAGCGCCGCCGGGCAGCTGCCGTTTCCGGTTGTCCCGGGATCGATATCGTCTATGGTCCGGCGCCGAATGCGCCGAAGCAAAGGACGCACTGTGGATCTCTACGATAGCCGAAACGCCATCAGCGCCTTCCTGTTCAAGAAATGCCCGCCGGAGCCCGTGGATCTGGCCTTTGTCTTCTGCAGCCCGTCGGTCAGCAGCCTGCATCCGGCCATCGCGCTTTACAGGTCGGGGCTGACCCGGACCCTGCTGATCTCGGGCGCGGGCACGGCCGTCGACGGATCGGCGGAATGGTCCTTTTATCGCGATCATGCGCTGCGCGCGGGCGTGGCGGAAAGCGCGTTGCTGCTGGAAAAGAACGCCCGCAATACCGCCGAGAATGCCGCTTTCGGGGCGGCGCTGATCGGGACGGAACTGGGCTGGGCGAAGATCCGCAGCCTTGCCGTTTGTGCCAAGCCCTTTCACATGCGCCGCGCCCTCATGACCCTGCGCCGACATGTGCCGCCCGAGGTGCGGCTGGTTGCCCAGCCCCCCGACGATCCCGGCGATCTGTCCGCGGAAACCTGGTGGCAGACGGCGCAGGGCCGCAAGCGCATCTTCACCGAACTGGGAAAGATCGGCGAATATGCGCTGAAGGGAGATCTGGGCGATGTCTGACCGGACCCGGCTGCACCTGATCGGTGTCGGCGGCAGCGGCATGTTGCCACTGGCGCTTCTGCTCCGGCAGGCGGGCCATCCGGTGACCGGCAGCGACGATCTTTGCGCCCCGGCGCGTCTGGACCTGCTGCACGCGCAGGGGATATCGGTCCTGTCCGGCGCGGATCCGGCGCTTGCGCGGGCCGCGGATTGTGTCATAGCCAGCCCGGCCATTCCCGAGACCCATGTGGAACGACGGGCGGCCCGGCGCGCGGGCCTGCCCGTCAAGAGCCGCGCCCGGGCGCTGGCCGAGGTGATCGCCGACCGGCAGACCATCTGCGTGGCGGGCAGCCATGGCAAGTCGACGGTGACGGCGATGCTCATCCACATCCTGAGCGCCGCGGGGCAGGAGGATTTCGGCTACATGCTGGGGGCCGCCTTTGCCGATGCCGCCCGTCTTCCCGCGCGGCTGGGGGCGCCCGATGCACCTTTCGTGACCGAAGCCTGCGAAGCCCATGGCGCCTTGGCAGCCTGGCAGCCCTCGCTGGCGATCCTGACCAATCTCGATGACGAACACGCCGATCACTACGGCGGGCTGCCCGGGCTGAGACGCGCGGTCGCGGACTTCCTGTCGCGGCTGCCGCCAGAGGGGCGGGCGGTGGCCTGCGGCGACGATCCGCAGGTTCTCGACCTCCTGCGCCGGGCACGCTGTGCGGCGCTGACCTATGGCCTCGGCGCGGACAATGACCTGCGGGCGGTTCCCGACGGGACGGGGGGCGCCACCGTCTTTCTGAACGGAACCGACCTGGGGCGGCTCTCGCTGATCGTTCCGGGGCGCCACAACCTGCGCAATGCGCTGGCCGCCCTCGGAATGGCGCTGACCCTTGGCATCGGGTTTGCGACCGCGGCCGGGGCGCTGGCAGACTTCCCGGGACTCGCGCGGCGGCTGCAACCTGTGGCCCCGGGAAACCGGCTGCGCCTCTTTGACGATTTCGCCCATCACCCGGCCGAGATCGAGGCCGCGCTGGCCGTCCTGCGCGAGACGACGGAGGGGCGGCTGATCGCGATCTTCGAGCCGCAGCTGCACAGCCGGATCACGCTCATGGCCGCGCGCTTCGCGCAGGCCCTTGGGGCGGCGGATCACAGCTATCTGCTGCCGGTGGTCGCGCTGGGCGAAACCGCCCAAGCCGGGAACGGCGATGCCGCGCTGGCCGAAGCCTGCCGCGCCGGGGGGCTTTCCTGCGACCATGTTTCGGACATGTCAGAGCTGCTGGCGCGGTTGCAGGCAGACCTGCAAGGCGACGAGACGCTTGTCGTGATGGCGGGCGGCAGCGGCGCGGCGATCGCCCCGCGGATCGCGCAGGCGCTGTCGCATCCGCCCGGGCCCCGTGCCGCGGCCGCGCCGAACATCCTGATCGGCGAAAGACGGCCCCCGCCGCCGGATCTGCTGACCCTTGTCGCGGCGCAGGCGCGGCGGCGGCCCCGGGCGCCCGCCGTCGAAATGGGGCACCGCCGTCTGAGCTACGCCGATCTTGTGCAGCGCAGCGACGACCTTGCCGCAAGCCTTGCCGCGGCGGGCGTCGGGGCAGGCGACAGCGTCGGCGTCTGTCTTGGCCGGACGGTGGACCGGGTGACCGCCTTTCTGGCCACGCTGCAGCTTGGCGGCGTCTTCGTGCCGCTCGACCCGGCCCTGCCGGAGGAGCGGCTGCGCCAGATGCTGGACACCGCGGCGGTGCGGACGGTCGTGGTGAATGCCGCAAGCCCGGCCCTGCCGGACATCGGCCTGCGCATCGTCCCTTGCGGTCCGCTGCCGGAACGGGGCGAAGCCGCCGCGCCGCAGTGGCAACCGCAGCCCCCGGCGGCCGGGGCGCCCGCCTACATGATCTTCACCTCCGGCACGACCGGGGAACCGAAGGCGGTCGAGATTTCACGCGGCGGGCTGGCCAATTACGCGGCCGCGGCGGTCCGGCATTTCGAGATCACCGCCGAGGCGCGGGTGTCGCAGCTCAGCGGCTTCGGCTTCGATGTCTCGGTGGGGGACATGGCGATGGCGCTGGCCGCCGGGGCCTGTCTCGTCTGCCCCTCGGATCTGCAGGCGATCCCCGGCCCGCCGGTCGGCCGCTTCATCGCCGAGGCCCGGCTGACGCATCTGTCGCTGACGCCCTCGGCGCTGGCGATCATCCCGCCCGCAGAGCATCCGCAGCTGACCCATGTGATCGTCGCCGGAGAGGCCTGCCCGCCCGCGCTGGTGGAGCGCTGGGGCAAGGGGCGGGTCTTCCTCAACGCCTACGGGCCGACGGAAGCCACGGTCGAGGCCCTGTTCGCCCGCTGCACGCCCGGCCAGCCCGTCCGCATCGGCCGGCCCATCGACAACATGGGCGCCTGCCTGATGACCAGGTCCCTAACGCTTGCCGCACCGGGAGAGGAGGGCGAGCTGTGCCTGTTCGGGCCCGGCCTTGCCTCCGGATACCGGCACCAGCCCGGGCTGAGCGCACAACACTTCCCGGTGGTCGATCTTCCCGGTCTTGGTCCGACCCGGATCTATCGCACCGGGGACCGGGCACGGCTGGGGGCCGATGGCGGCTTCGTCTATCTCGGTCGGCTGGACAGCCAGCTGAAGGTCAACGGCCATCGCCTCGAGCCCGGCGAGGTCGAGGCGGCGCTTTGCAGCCTGCCCGGCGTGATCGATGCGGCCGTCTCGCGCCTTGCCACGCCTCAGGGCGCCGACCGTCTGATCGCCCATCTGGTGATGGCCCCCGGCGCCCCCGCGCCCGATCCGGTCGCGCTGCGCATGCGGCTGGCGCAACAGCTGCCGTCCTGGATGGTGCCCTCGGTCTTCCTGCCCGTGCCCGAGATTCCGCGCAATTCCAACGGCAAGCGCGACCGCAGCGCCCTGCCGGTGCCGCCGCAGCTGACCCGGCCCGCAACGGCCCGCAGCACCGGCACCGCGACCGAGGCGCAGCTGATGGCGCTGATCGACCGGGAATTCGGGACCGGCATCGTCACCGGCACGCGGGACAGCCTGCACGCGGCCGGGCTCGATTCCCTGTCGATGGCGAACCTGCTGTTCGCGATCGAGGCGGCTTTCGGCATCACGCTGGATGCCGGGTTCGAGGCCGGTCTTGATACGGTCGAAGTCCTGGGGCTGATGGTGGATGCACGGCGCAAGGCACCGCCTGCCGCCGCCGCCCCCGGGATCGAGAACGCGCTGGCCGCCAGGATCCTGCCCTATCTGGCGACCTGGCCCGGTCGGCGGCTTGGCCGCGCCGGGCTGGTGCGCAGCCTGTGCGACGCCGGGCCGCTTCCGCAGCTGTTCTGGTGCTTCCAGACCGGCAAGGAACTGTCGCGGCTGACCGAATGCCTGAACGGGGCGGTGTCGCTTTACGGGCTGCGCTCGGGGCATCTTGCCGTCGACTACAGTGCCGAGACGCTGGCGGCCTTCGGTCGGCTCTATGCGGACGAGATCGCGGCGATCGCGCCGACCGGTCCGCTGTATCTGGGCGGGAATTGTCAGGGCGGCCTCGTGATCCGCGAGGCCGGGCAGGAACTGATGCGTCGGGGTCGGGACGTCGCCCTGACCATCCTGATGGAGCAGGGCCGCTTCCTGCATTACCCGGGCGTCACCTTGCTGCTGTTCGGCGCGGGCAGCTATCTCAATCCCTATGGCCAGATGGCGGCACCGGAGCAGGTATTCCGCGAGGCCTATCCCGCGGGCCATCACGTCGAGATCCTCCCCGGGGCGCATGGGCAGTATTTCACGCCCGGCAATGCCGAGGTCCTGGCGGCGACGATCCTGCGTCATCTCGACCGCCACCGATCGGCCCCGGCTCTGCCCCCCACCTGCCACGAAGCCCGGTTTGCGCGGCGCGACGCCGGATGAGCAATCACCCGCCGTGACCCTTTATCGCCCGCCGCACGGCGTCACGATCCCCTCCTCGTCAATGAAACGGCAAAGCTCCGATCGTCTGCTCCTTCAGGTTGGGCAGACTCTCCATCACAGCGAGAGAACTTCCGCGGGGCAGGTCAGACGCAAAAGCAAAAGGCCCGCGGTTTTAGCGCGGGCTGTCGGCAATTGACTTTGGTTGCGGGGGCAGGATTTGAACCTGCGGCCTTCAGGTTATGAGCCTGACGAGCTACCGGGCTGCTCCACCCCGCGTTTGTCCCGAGGGCTGATTTGCGATCGGGGTATTGGTATCGTTATGAGAGAACGTTGGTTTCTTTCTAGGTTTGGCGGTGACCTACTCTCCCACGTCTTGAGACGCAGTACCATCGGCGTGTTGGCCCTTAACGGCCGAGTTCGGGATGGGATCGGGTGTTTAGCCAACGCTATGACCACCAAACCGAGGAAGAAGCCATGTCCAAGTCTGAGTACATTGAGAAGCGCTGCTGCCGCGGATGCGGCCACCGGCATTGCGCCGGCGCGGAGCGTTCTGTTTCTAACCAATGTGTATACTTGCTTTTGGTCCTGAGCCTTGCTGCTACTGGATCAAATCAAGCCAATCGGGCAATTAGTACCGGTCAACTGAATGCATTGCTGCACTTACATCTCCGGCCTATCGACGTGGTGGTCTTCCACGGCCCTCAAGGGATACCTTGTTTTGAGGGGGGCTTCACGCTTAGATGCCTTCAGCGTTTATCCTGTCCGTTCATAGCTACCCAGCACTACCGTTGGCACGATAACTGGTCCACCAGTGGAACGTTCACCCCGGTCCTCTCGTACTAGGGGCAACTCCTCTCAAGTATCCTACACCCACGGCAGATAGGGACCGAACTGTCTCACGACGTTCTAAACCCAGCTCACGTACCTCTTTAAATGGCGAACAGCCATACCCTTGGGACCTGCTCCAGCCCCAGGATGAGATGAGCCGACATCGAGGTGCCAAACGATGCCGTCGATATGGACTCTTGGGCATCATCAGCCTGTTATCCCCAGAGTACCTTTTATCCGTTGAGCGATGGCCCTCCCACTTGGGACCACCGGATCACTATGACCGACTTTCGTCTCTGCTCGACTTGTCAGTCTTGCAGTCAGGCAGGCTTTTGCCATTGCACTCAACGACCGATTTCCGACCGGTCTGAGCCTACCTTCGCGCGCCTCCGTTACGATTTGGGAGGCGACCGCCCCAGTCAAACTCCCCACCATGCAGGGTCCCGGATCCGGATGACGGACCGCGGTTAGACATCAAGAGTGCGAAGGGTGGTATCTCAAGGGAGCCTCCACCGCGACTGGCGTCACGGCTTCAAAGGCTACCACCTATCCTGCACATCACAATCCTGATGCCAGTGCAAAGCTGGAGTAAAGGTTCATGGGGTCTTTCCGTCTAACCGCGGGTAGTGTGCATCTTGACACACAGTTCAATTTCGCTGAGTCCACGTTTGAGACAGCGGGGAGATCGTTACGCCATTCGTGCAGGTCGGAACTTACCCGACAAGGAATTTCGCTACCTTAGGACCGTTATAGTTACGGCCGCCGTTTACTGGGGCTTCAATTCGGAGCTTGCACCCCTCCTTTTAACCTTCCAGCACCGGGCAGGCGTCAGACCCTATACGTCGCCTTACGGCTTCGCAGAGCCCTGTGTTTTAAGTAAACAGTCGCCACCCCCTAGTTTGTGCCCCCCACCGATAGTTGCCTATCAATGGGGCCTCCTTCTCGCGAACTTACGGAGGCATTTTGCCGAGTTCCTTAAACGTGGTTCTCTCAAGCGCCTTGGTATACTCTACCTGTCCACCTGTGTCGGTTTAGGGTACGGTCATATGGAGGGCTATTTCCAGGGACACCGCAGCTGCCAGACCAATCCGATAAGGTCTGACAACAGTAAGCATCCGTCACATCCTCCTGGCCCAGGAATATTAACCTGGTTCCCATCGACTACGCCTTTCGGCCTCGCCTTAGGGGCCGGCTTACCCTGCTCAGATTAGCTTTAAGCAGGAACCCTTGGACTTTCGGCGAGAGGGTCTCTCACCCTCTTTGTCGCTACTCATGTCAACATTCTCGCTTCTGATCACTCCACCGGATCCCTCACAGGCCGGCTTCACAGTCAGCACCTGTCCGACCAAGGCTTTCCCGAAGGAGAGCTAAAGTCGGGCGGTGCTATATCACAGAACGCTCCGCTACCACGTGCATTGCTGCACATCCAAAGCTTCGGCTCGTGGCTTGAGCCCCGTTACATCTTCGCCGCAGGATCTCTTAACTAGACCAGTGAGCTGTTACGCTATCTTTAAAGGATGGCTGCTTCTAAGCCAACCTCCTGGTTGTTTTGGAAATCCCACATGCTTTCCCACTTAGCCACGAATTGGGGGCCTTAGCTGTTGGTCAGGGTTGTTTCCCTCTTCACGACGGACGTTAGCACCCGCCGTGTGTCTCCCGGATAGTACTCTGCGGTATTCGGAGTTTACTTAGACTCAGTAAGGCTGTGGGCCCCCATCATCCATGTAGTGCTCTACCCCCGCAGGTATTCGTCCGAGGCGCTACCTAAATAGCTTTCGCGGAGAACCAGCTATCTCCAGATTTGATTGGCCTTTCACCCCTAGCCACACCTCATCCGGACCCTTTTCAACGGGTGTCGGTTCGGACCTCCAGTTGGTGTTACCCAACCTTCATCCTGGACATGGCTAGATCATCTGGTTTCGGGTCTGATCCCACGAACTCGTCGCCCTTTTAAGACTCGCTTTCGCTGCGCCTACACCTATCGGCTTAAGCTTGCTCGTAAGACCAAGTCGTTGACCCATTATACAAAAGGTACGCCGTCACTTCTCAAGGAAGCTCCGACTGCTTGTAGGCGTCCGGTTTCAGAAACTGTTTCACTCCCCTCGTCGGGGTGCTTTTCACCTTTCCCTCACGGTACTGGTTCGCTATCGGTCAGCAAGGAGTACTTAGCCTTCGAGGGTGGTCCCCCGATCTTCAGACAGGATTACACGTGTCCCGCCCTACTTAATGCGTCCGATCAAACTTCGTGTACGGGGCTGTCACCCATATCGCTGGCCTTTCCAGACCATTCCACTCGTTCTCACGGCTCGGCTGGTCCGCGTTCGCTCGCCACTACTAACGGAGTATCGTTGATTTCCTTTCCTCCGGGTACTTAGATGTTTCAGTTCCCCGGGTTCGCTCTAAACCCCCTATGTATTCAGGAGTAAAGTACCTGGTTATGCCGATTAAGAAGTGCCATCAGGCAATCATAACCGACATTCAGGTGGGTTTCCCCATTCGGAGATTCATGGATCAAAGCTCATTCTCAGCTCCCCATGACTT